>NZ_JAPDCL010000002.1:0-382753 GCF_027706025.1 Aeromonas sp. Y311-2
TAACCATGGAACGGCTACGCCATTCACACCTTATATCCCCGCCATGAATGACGGGGCTTTACGGTGCTTTTGGGTAAAGAGAGGGGGAGAGGTGACAAATGGTGCCTGACGACGGGGTGAAGCATGTTCAGGGCAGGTCAGCTCGCCCTCATCGGGAAAGCGGGCGTCGTCATTGTCACCAAAATGTGTGATTTGTGGTCAACCTCTTAAAAGATATGGCGAATTTGCCAATGGCACCGCGCTGTCGCTGGCCGATGCCTATGTTAGGATAAGGTTCGCCATTTTTCTGGCGCGCATTATTGTGTCACGGCCATGCACTGCATGGCGTGCTGCGCCGCATTCGGGGTTGGCCCGAAAGGGCGCTGGTTTCCTTCACCACAGATTCAGGAATATTGACCTTTGACAGGATGCATTTCATCCCTGCTGGCAGGGCGTTCACTGTCCGGCCCTGCGTTTCGCCGCGGCCTGCGGGTACTGGGGGTGGGCCTGTTGCTGTCGCTGCTGGCTTCGCCCGCGTTTGCCGCCAAGCTCACCTATCAGGTCAAGGGGTTGAAAGGGGAGAACAAAGATAACGTTGAAGCCTATCTCAATGCCCTGCCAGTCTATCAGGAGCGGCAATACCGCCCGGCCCGCGCCAAAATCACCGAGAGCGTGCAAAAGGCGCTGCAGGTTTATGGCTACTACCAGCCGAAAATCACCCTGAGTCGCGACAAGAAAACCCCGTCCAAAGTGGTGATTGAGGTGGACAAGGGGGAGCCGGTTATCGTCTCCCGCCTCGATATTCTGCTGGAGGGGGATGCGGGCAGCGACGAGCTTTACAGCGCCCTGCTGGACAAGTTGCCCCTCAAAGAGGGCGAGCCCCTCAACCACGCCAAGTATGAATCCATCAAGGCCGATCTGGGCAGCCTCGGGCTGGCGCGCGGTTACTTTGATGCCAAGCTGAGCAAGAGTCAGGTCAAGGTGTTCCCGGACAAGGGGACGGCAGAGATCTTTATTCTGTTCGAATCGGGCCATCGCTACCGTTTTGGCGAGATCCGCTACGATGCCACTCCCGAAGCGCTTCACCTTATTCGCCCGCTTATCAACATCAAGAGCGGCGACCCCTATCTCGCCATCCGTCTGGCCGAGATGTCGCAGGATGTCTCCTCCACCAAGCTGTTCCGTCAGGTCGATATCAAGCCGGTATTGAGCGAGGCGAGCAACTATCGGGTACCCATCGCGGTGACGCTGGATAACCGGGTCGATCACGAAATCGAGACAGGTATCGGTTACGCCACCGACGTGGGGCCGCGGATGAGTGCCACCTGGGAGAAGCCCTGGGTCAACCGCTATGGTCACCGCCTGTTTGCCACCGCCAAGGTGTCGGCGCCGGAGGCAGAGCTCAGCTTCGACTATCAGATCCCGGTGGGCAACCCGCTGCGGGACTACTACTCCATCCAGACCGGTTACCAGTACAAGGACAACAACGATACCCGCTCCGATCTCACTACCATCGGTGTGCACCGCTGGACGCGACGGCCGGAGAGCTGGGATCGGGACGTCTTTATCCGGCTGGAGAACGAGATCTATACCCAGGGCGCCGACGAGGGGAACAGCTTGCTGCTGATCCCCGGGGTCTCCTGGTCCCGACTGCGGGTGCGCGGTACCCTGGTGCCCGATTGGGGGGATCGCCAGCAGCTGACGCTGGAGTTCTCCGACCCCAGATGGGGTTCCGACATCAGCTTTATGCGGGTGTGGGGGCGCAGCAAGTGGCTGCGTACCCTCGGCGATAACCACAGATTCCTGATGCGGGCCGAGCAGGGGGCCATTATAGGTGACAGCTTCTCGCTGGTGCCGCCTTCTCTGCGTTTTTTTACCGGTGGCGATCAGACGGTGCGCGGCTTTGGTTATGAGAGCATCTCCCCCACCGGGCCGGATGGCAAGCTGACCGGTGGCCGCTACACCAGCGTGGCCAGTCTGGAATACAACTACCGCTTCAGCGAGAAGTGGCTGGGGGCCATGTTTGTGGATGGCGGCACCTCCACCACCGATTACAGCGAGCCCTGGAAAATAGGTACCGGCGTCGGTGTGCGCTGGGTCACCCCCATCGGCCAGGTCAGGCTGGATCTGGCGGTCGGGGTATCGGAGGAGGACAAGCCCTTGCGGCTGCATTTCGCATTGGGGCCTGAATTATGATGTTGTCTAAACGCTTTTTTCTTTGGCCGCTGCGGCTGTATCTTGCGCGGGGGTCTGCATTGTGATCTGGCTAAAACGTATTTTTCTCTGGCTTATGGGGCTGGTGTTCCTGCTGCTCATCGGCGTCAGCCTGCTGGGCTTTACCCATCAGGGCAACAAGTGGTTGTGGCAACAGGCCAAGGGAGCGCTTCCTTCTCTCAAGGGGGAGCTGGTGGCCGGTCAGCTTGGCTACGGCTGGACCCTGGAAGGGGCCGGCTGGCAGGATGATCTGGTGGATGTCACGGTGGATCGCGCCGTGCTCGACTGGGATCTCGGCAAGTTGCTGCAGGGCAAGCTCTGGATAAAATCCTTGGCGGTGACCCATCCGGTGGTCAAGGTAGCCGACTCCGAGCCTGCACCGGAAGAGCCTTCCGAACCCTTTGTCTGGCGCCCGCTGCCACTCAAGATCCAGGTCGACAGCCTTAAGGTAGCCGATCTCGATCTGGCAGTGCCCGGCGTGGCCGTGACCCTGGGGTCCCTCGATATCGGCGCCACCCTCAACCGCAAGGGGCTGATTGTACGTGGCCCGGTGCTCGATAACCTGACGGTGACGCTGGACGACGCGGCACCCGTCAACACAGCCAAATCTGCCAAGCAGCCGGCCGCTAACGAGAAGCAAGCCGTGACTGCGGTGGCGCGCAACGACAAGGCCAGCGCCAAGACCGTCAAACAGGGCAAAGGGACGCCAGCTGCGAACACGGCAAAGGCAGCCCCCATTGTCCTGCCCGCCATTCATCTTCCTTTCCCCATCCAGCTGGAAGGGGTCAGTGCGACCCGGGTGCAATATAAGCAGGGCGAGCTGATTGAAGGGCTCGACAAGCTGCTGCTGTCGGCCACTGCTGCCGACGATCGCATCGAGGTGCGCGAGCTCTCGCTGCGCCACGCCATGGCCGATCTGGCGCTCAAGGGCTACATCCAGCTCAGTGACGACTACCCGCTGGCGGTGACGCTGGATGCCAAGGCCCGCAAGGGGCTGCTGGATGGCGAGCTGCAGGGTGAGCAGGCCACGCTGGCGCTGAGCGGTTCGGTCGGCAAGCTGGGGTTGGCGTTGTCGGCCAAGGGGCCGGTCGCCGCCAATCTCAAGGGCTCTCTGGCCTCGCTCGACCCGGATCTCCCTTTTGATGTGGCCCTCGACTGGAAGAGCCTCGGTTGGCCTCTGCACAAGCCAGCCAAAGATCTGCACAAGCCAGCCAAAGATGAGCCGAGCTATCGGCTGGACAAAGGGAGCCTGACTGCCAAGGGCAAGCTCTCCGGCTACCAGTTTGCCCTCAATACCTCCGGCAAGGGGACCGATGTGCCCCCCTTCAAGCTTGCGCTGGATGGGAAGGGGGATCTGGAGCGGCTCAGCAAGATAGCCTTGCAGCTCAACGCCCTCAAGGGGGAGCTGAAGCTCGATGGCAAGCTCGCCTGGAACAAGGGGATCGAGTGGCAGGGAACCACTCTGTTCAAGGGGATCAATCCGGCCGAGCTGCTGCCCGAGCTGAAAGGGACGCTGGCCGGTGAGCTGGAGAGCCGTTTCGTGATGAACGAGGCGGGCCACTGGGAGCTGAAACTGCCCAAGCTCAAGGTGGATGGCAAGCTCAACCAGTACCCGCTGGCCCTAAAGGGGGAGCTTAGCGGCAACGACAAGATGGAGTGGCAGATCCCGGCGCTCTCGCTGCAAAGTGGCCCCAACCAGTTGCAGGCCAAGGGCAGTATCAGCAGCGCCCAGTGGAAGCTCGATGCCAACCTGCAGGCTCCCCAGCTGGGGGGCATCTATCCCGGCCTGAAAGGGGATATCAAGGGACAGGTGAAGGTCAGTGGCAATCAGCAGACGCCAAAAATCGATGCGGATCTGGCCTCCGAGCGGCTCTACTATGCCGGCACCGACCTGAAGGGCATTAGCCTCAAGGGCAATGCGGTGATCGGTGCCAAACCGGCCGGTGAGCTCTCGCTGTTGGTGGCGCAGTTGAAACAGGGTGAGACCAAGCTCAGCCAGCTGGCCCTGAATCTCAGCGGCGATATCAGTCAGCATCTGTTGACCCTGACCATGAAGGGTGACCCTGTTGCCGCCAACCTCAAGCTGGGTGGCGGCGTGCGCGGGGATCACTGGCGCGGGGCGCTCTCCGAGTTGCAGCTGAAAACCCCGCTGCGCCGTTGGGACTTGAGCTCCCCCTGGGCACTGGATCTTGATCTGCCGCGTCAGCGGCTGGCGATGGGGGATCTCTGCTTCGGCTCCCAGGGGGCCAGCCTCTGCGTCAAGGGGAGTCAGGTTTCCGCTGCCCAGGGCACTCTGGAGTTTGCCCTGAGCGAGTTTGATCTCAAGCGGCTGCGCCCCTGGTTGCCGGACAACTTCCGCTGGCAGGCGATGCTCTCGGCCGATGGCCGCGCCAGCTGGCGTGGCAATCAGCCTACCTTGCATGCGGTGGTGCGTACCACACCAGGCACTTTTGTGGCCGATGGCCTCAAGACCGACTATCAGCAGCTGGCTCTGGCCCTTGATTTCGAGCGGCAGCAGGCGGCCATTCGCCTCGATTTTGCCTCCAAACAGATCGGCAATATCGATACCGATCTGCTGATCAAGGAGCCCGCCGGTCGCGGTCTGCTCGGTGGTCAGCTCAAGTTTGATGATCTCAAGCTCAATACCTTTGCGCCGCTCATCCCTGAGGTGCGCTCCCTGCAAGGGATCATCTCCGCCGATGCCCGCTTCGACGGCACCCTGGGGGCGCCCCTGCTGTTTGGCCAGCTCAACCTGCGTGACGGTGAAGTGCAGACCCACTCCGACATGGTGACCCTGACCAAGCTGGTGACCCGCCTCAAGATCGAAGGCAACCGCGCCGAGCTCGATGGCTCCATGCTGGTGGGCAAGGGACCGCTGGCGTTGGGCGGCTGGCTCAGCTGGGCCAAGATGCCGGTCAGCGGCAGCCTCACCATTCAGGGTAAGGATCTGGAGGCGCAATATCCGGGCATGGGCCGGGTCAGAGTCTCTCCCGATATCGCGGTGTCGCTGGGTGAGGAGACCCGCATTACCGGTCAGGTGGATATTCCCTGGGCACGTATTCTGGTCAAGAGCCTGCCGGATTCGGCGGTGGCGGTCTCAGACGATGTGACCGTGGTCTATGACGATCTGCCCCCTGCTCCCAAGCAGGCAAGTCTGCCGCTGGCGATGAAGGTGGCGATCCGCCTTGGCAACGATGTGAAGCTTGATGCCATGGGGTTGAAGACCGATGTCTCCGGTGGCCTCAATATCCGTCAGGATCCCGAGAAGCCGCTGGCAGGCAACGGCCAGCTGGTGCTGACCAACGGCCGCTTCAAGGCTTACGGTCAGAACCTCATCATCAAGGAGGGGCGGATCCTCTTCTCCGGTCCGCTGGATCGGCCGTTCCTCAACATCGAGGCCAACCGGGATCCCGATACCATAGAAGGTCAGGTGACGGTCGGGGTGCGGGTGACCGGCCCTGCCAGCAAGCCGGAGATCACTGTCTACTCCGAGCCGCAGATGGCGCAGTCGGAACAGCTCTCCTATCTGCTGCGCGGCAAAGGGTTGCAGACCGGCGGTGAGGATGGCGGTTTCAACGGTCTGCTGGTGGCCGGTGCGGTGAGTCAGGCCAACGGTGTGGTGTCGAGTATCGGCGAGTCGCTCGGGATGAGCGATGTCTCCCTCGATACGGCGGGCAGTGGCGACAACACCCAGGTGACGCTGTCGGCCTATCTGCTGCCGGGCTTGCAGTTCCAGTACGGGGTCGGGGTTTTCAGCCCCATCGCCGAATTCAAGCTGCGCTACGAGGTATTGCCACGGCTCTATCTGCAGGCGATGAGCGGGGTGGCTCAGGCGGTCGATATCTTCTATCGCTTTACTCTGTAACGCTTCATCCCGTAACAGGGCTGATATGAACGTAAACGGGAGGCGCACGCCTCCCGTTTTTTTATTGCGCGATCGGTAGCAGACAAACGGCGATAAGGGACTGGAGTGCAGAGGAATAACGGATTGGGCAGACCAGAAATGCGAAAACCCGGCGCTAGGCCGGGTTTTCTGAATGATGGTGGAGGGAGAAGGATTCGAACCTTCGAAGGCAGAGCCGTCAGATTTACAGTCTGATCCCTTTGGCCGCTCGGGAACCCCTCCACGGGGTATTTCCTGATTGTCACTACTTTGCACTTGAATGGTGGAGGGAGAAGGATTCGAACCTTCGAAGGCAGAGCCGTCAGATTTACAGTCTGATCCCTTTGGCCGCTCGGGAACCCCTCCACAAGTGCGAGGCGCATACTAACAGATCTTCCGGTTTTGTGAACCCCCAAGCAGGATTTTTCCATTAAAAGAATTGGATTTGTGGCCGATAACCAGTGAAATCGCCATTTTCGAGAGTTATCTCATGCTGCCCAGTTCAATCCGTAATCACCTGCTCGTCGATGAGGGCCAGTTGGGGCAGCGCCTCAACCGTGACCTGCAGCATGGCGATCGGGCGGATTTCCGGTTGCATCTGGCCCTGCTGACCGATGCGGTGGAGGAGCAGCCCTGGTTTGATGCCAAACCGGCGGCCACTCCCCAGAGCCGTGACTGGCGTCTGCACTTTGACCTGAGACCGGCAGAGGTGCTGGTGGCTGAAGGGGTTGGGAGTGACTGCAGTGCCATCAATGAGCGGTTGCAACAGGGGGGAAGCATGGTGGATGTGCGGCTCTGGCTGGCGCTGCAAACACCGCCGCTGGCGGTCAAACAACCGCTGCTGGATGAGGCTGTCTACGATAACCTGTCGCCGCTGGCGCGGGAGCGGTTGCAAGGAAAGCTGGCCG
Source organism: Aeromonas sp. Y311-2 (assembly GCF_027706025.1). Taxonomy (NCBI): domain Bacteria; kingdom Pseudomonadati; phylum Pseudomonadota; class Gammaproteobacteria; order Aeromonadales; family Aeromonadaceae; genus Aeromonas; species Aeromonas sp. Y311-2. The sequence continues at coordinate 6,985 of NZ_JAPDCL010000002.1, forward strand.
ATATGCCGAGGCAGGAAGATCCGCTGGTATTGCTGCCGATCCTCGACCGTTTGCAAGAGGGGGTGGATACCCGGTTGCACTGGCTCAGTTGATGGCGCCTGTTCACTGGTGTAATGCTGTGCTTGTCGGCAAATCACAGGCAACAAAAAGGCGGGTGACCCCGCCTTTATGCTCTTTGGAATTTTTAGCCTTGCGGCATGCTATCAAGCGTCAGCTTCATCCGGTTGCGGCTGCTCTTTGAGCGCGGCATTGGCACGACGGGCAATTGGCTTTTCGGTGTGACGGTTGAGTTGGCGCTCCAGTTTTTGCCCCAGTTCGTTGATGGCGGCGTAGAGATCCTCATGCTCTGCCTGGGCAAACAGTTTGCCGTTGGGGATGCCAGCACTGGCTTCGACAGTGAACATCAGACGCTCTTTGGAAACAATCACATGGGGTGTGATGAGAGGCACCTGAAGACGTTCGAGCTTTTCAAAACGGGATTCGATGCGCTCGCGGATAGCCGGGGTGATGTCGATGATTTTGCTGGTAATTTCGATTTTCATATTGGCCCCCTTCGGGTCGACTTGCTTATGTCTTCACCTTCAGATTACTCATTGGTAAAGATTGAAATGTGATCTATGTCACATAACCTTCCCTTGGCTATTCAGCAACTTATAAATTGTGATCTTTTCCGGTTTCGTGCCAAAAACAGCTTGAGCTCCATGAAACTGGCAGGCAGTATGACGGGAATAGGATCGTTTCTGTCCCTTCTTGGCAGCACTTCGTGTCGACCTCATGTCCGGTTTCCACTGCTTGATATCGCATGTTTGTACTCTTCCCTCGCAACCTCTGATCTGATGAGCGGATGCAGGGGGCGTTGCTATGCCTGATTGGACATCAAACGTGGTTGGTTGTTGTGTTGGAGTGGTAAATGAAGCAGCAGGCCACGCAAGTCATGTGGTTTTTCGATCGGCAACATGATCAGTGGAGTCTCTCTGATCAGGGGGCCTACCAGCAGTGGCAAGGGGAGGGCAATCATCCCTGGGCCGCTCGCCTGTTACCGGAAGATGAGGCAGGCTTTGCCGACTTTCTCGTCCGGCTTCATGAATCACATCTGCCTGAACAGTTCATCGGTCATCTGAAAGATGATCAGGGGCAGCTCAACCATGTGCTCTGGAGTGGCCAGTTTGTGCCCACCCAGCAGATCTGCTGTGGCTGGCTGGCCCCTCTTGATACCGCCAACAGTGCGGTCTCCTCTCTCAATCTCTCTTTGCCGTTGCTGCAAACCACCCTGCTCACCCAGTTGGCGCAGGCGCTCTCTGCCCGCACCGGGCTCGATTTCTTCAATACCCTGGTCAGCCAGCTGGCCCATATCCTCAAGGTGGATGCGGTCTGGGTGGGTGAGTTGTGCGGTGCCGACCGGGTCAAAGTGCTGGCCGCCGACGGGCTGGCGCAGAAGGACTATCCGCTGGCGGGCTCCCCCTGTCAGGAGCTCTACAAGCAAGGGGCCATCTGTTTCGAGGTGATCGACGAGTCGCAGGAGTATCAACCCTGGCTGGCGGCCGGGCAGACTTATTATGGTCAGCCGCTGTTTGATGCCAGAGGCCAACTTCTGGGCCATCTGGCGCTGCTCTATTCGGCCCCGGCAGATACCAGCAACCTCACCTCGGTGCTCAATACCTTCTCGGTACGGATGGTGGCCGAGCTGGAGCGCCTGCAATCAGATGCCCAGATGCGCCTCTCTGCCGTTGCATTCGAGACCCACGAAGGGATCATCATTACGGATCCGGGGTTCAAGATCCTGCGGGTCAACAACGCCTTCAGCCAGATCACCGGCTTTGACAGCCAGTCGGTGCTGGGCCTGCATCTGGAAGAGGATCTCTGGCCAAATCTGGGGGGGCTCGGTTACGAGCTCAATACCCTCAGCCGCTGGCAGGGGGAGACCCAGCGTCGCCATGTCGATGGTCACACCTATCCCCAGTGGGAGATAGTGACGCCGGTGCAGGATGAAAAAGGGGTGATCAGCCACTTTGTCATCTGCTTCGAGGATATCTCCGAGCGCAAGGCGGCCGAGCGACGCATTCAGGATCTCGCCTATTACGACGAGCTGACTGGATTGCCCAATCGCCGTCAGCTCCACGAGACTCTGGTGCAGACCTTCAACGAGGCGACCCGCGATGGCTTGATTGGCGCGCTGCTCTTTATCGATCTCGATCACTTCAAGACCATCAACGACTCCCTCGGCCACGCCACCGGTGACTGGCTGCTCAAGGAGGTCGCCGCCCGTCTCAAACGGCTGGTGCGACAGGGGGATTGTCTGGCCCGCCTCGGCGGCGACGAGTTTGTACTGTTGCTGCCATCGCTCTCGGCGAGCCCGCCCCAGGCGGAGATGCAGGCCGATATCATTGCCGAACGGCTTATCACCGAGATTGCCGCGCCTTATACCTATGTGGGGCAGGTGCTGCACATCGGCGCCAGTGTCGGCATTACCCTGTTTCCGGATCGGGAGCAGGGGGTCGATGATCTGCTCAAGCAGGCAGATACCGCCATGTATCAGGCCAAGTCCGCTGGCCGCAAGACCCGTCGCTTCTTCGATGCCTCGATGCAGCAGCAGGCGGATCGCCGTCTGCTCATTCACAACGAATTGCGTAACGCCCTCAGCCAGCAAGAGCTGACCCTCTACTATCAGCCCCAGCATATGGTCGATGGCGGCGATATCATTGGTGTCGAGGCGCTCATTCGCTGGCAGCCGGCCGGTCGCTCGCTGGTCTCGCCGGCCGAGTTTATCCCCATCGCCGAGGAGACGGACCTGATTGTCGATATCGGCAACTGGGTGCTGCACGAGGCGTGTGCCCAGTATGTGCTGTGGGAGGAGAACGGCATCCATATTCCGCAGATCTCGGTCAACGTCAGTGCCAAGCAGTTCCATGCCACCGATTTTGTCGAGCGGATCCACGATGTGTTGGCGCAAACCGGCATGGATCCGGCCTGCCTCAATCTGGAGATCACCGAATCCGTGGTGCTGGGTCATGCCGAGGACACCATCAGCAAGATGACCGAGCTCAAGGAGCTCGGCATCAGCTTTGCCATCGACGATTTTGGCGCCGGTTACTCCTCTCTGAGCTACCTCAAGCGGCTGCCTGCCGATGAGCTCAAGATCGACCGCTCCTTCATTCAGGACATCCCGAAAGATGGCGACAACATGGCCATCGTCGAGGCGGTGATCGCCATGGCGCGACATATGGGGTTCAACGTCACGGCAGAAGGGGTGGAGTCCCGTCAGCAACTGGAGTTTCTCAAGGCGCAGGGGTGCAGTTTCTATCAGGGCTATCTCGCCTCCAAGCCGCTGCCGGTGCCCTATCTGGAGAAATATGTACAGCGTCTGACCAGACCGGAGCAACTGCGCGAAATGCAGCTGAGCGAGTCAGAAAAATAGTCCCTGCTCCCCGCTGTAGCGCTGCCCGGCAACGGGTAGAATGAGAGGCAGTAGACCCACCGCCACCGGGCGGTGTATTGCCCTCAATGGAGATGTTCAGTGAAAGCTGTATGGGGAATTGTTTTGTCGGCGCTGTTTGTGCCGACCCTGATGGCGCAGACTGCCGACCAGACGCTCTACCGTCAGGCGTATGACGCCGTACGGGCCAATGATCAGGCCCGTTTCCAGCAAATTCGTGCCCGTTTGACCCATTACCCCCTGCTCCCTTACCTCGATTACTATCAGCTCGCCTTTCGTCCGGGGGCGGCGGATTACAACGATGTGACCCGCTTTATCCGCCAGCATGGGGATACCCCCCAGTCCAACCGGCTGGAGCGCAGCTATCTGACCTATCTGGCCCAGAGCCAGCAGTGGTCGCAGTTCCTGCGCTTCTATCCGGCCAAGCCGAGCTCCACCGACCTGCTCTGCATGCACTATCAGGCGCTCTATTACACCGGCAAGCCGAAAGAGGCGTTGCAGGGGGCGGGCAAGATCTGGATGAGCGGCCAATCCCGTCCCGATGCCTGCTCCCCGCTGTTCCAGCTGTGGCAGGCATCCGGTCAGCGAACCCAGGAGAAGATCTGGCAGCGGATGACGCTGGCGTTCGAGGCGGAAAACCCCAATCTGATCCGCCACCTTGGCGCGACCCTGGGTAGCGGCTTGCAAAGCTATGGCGATCAGATGGTGACCCTGTTTGAGCAGCCCGCCAAGGCGATGAACCCGGCCTATTTCAGCAGCAATCCCTATTCCCGCAAGCTGCTCTCCCTCGGTTTGACCCGCTATGCCAATCAGGAGCCGGAGTCGGTGCTGCGCCAGCTTGCGCTGTTTCGCAGCCGTTTCGGCCTGACCCAGGCTGAGGTGAAACCGGTAGAGCGTGCCATTGCCCGCCGCCTGCTGCTGGATCGCTCCATTGCCCAGCGCAGCTGGGTCGACAGCACGGTGAAAAAGCTGGCGGATCCCGACATTACCGAGCTGCGGGCGCGACTGGCCATCTGGGAGCAGGATTGGCGTGGCCTCTCCGGCTGGGTGAAGATGATGCCGATGGCCCGTCAGAAAGAGGATCGCTGGCGCTACTGGATGGCGCGCTCCCTTGAAGTGCAGGGGCAGCAAAAACCGGCGCGGGATCTCTATCTGGAGACTGCCAACCTGCGTGGTTTCTACGGTTTCATGGCGGCCCAGCGCACCGGTGTGCCCTATCGCATCAAGAACCAGAGCGTCAAGCATGTACCGGACTGGCGCACTGCCAGTCAGCGCTGGCCCTTCCTGTTGCGGGTGCGCGAGCTGCTGTCGATGAACGAGATTGCGGCGGCCCGCTCGGAGTGGATCCACAACATGGATCGCAATCCGGTGGCCCAGCGCATCGAGTTTGGTCATATCGCCCTCAATCAGGGCTGGCACGAGCTGGCCATTCTCGCCAGCATTCGCGCCGAAGCGTGGGATGCCCTCGACCTGCGCTTCCCGCTGCCGCTCAAGCGCACCTTCTCCCAGATGGCGCAAGAGCGTACCATGAACACCAGTTTGCTCTACGCCATCTCCCGTCAGGAGAGTGCTCTCTATCCGCTGGCCCAGTCGCCGGTGGGGGCGCGCGGTCTGATGCAACTGATGCCTGCTACTGCCAAAGAGACTGCCGGCAAGCTGGGGGTGCCCTATCGCAACGAGCAGCAACTGTTTGATCCGACGATGAATATTCGTCTGGGGAGCGCCTATCTCAAGCGCTTGCTGGATGTCTATGATGGCAACCGGATCCTGGCGGCCGCCGCCTACAACGCCGGGCCGGGACGGGTAAAACGCTGGCGAGAGCAGAGTGACAACAAGCCGATGGACGTGTGGGTCGAGAGCATCCCCTACAAGGAGACCCGCAACTACGTGCAAAACGTGTTGTCGTTCGATCTCATTTATCAGCACAAGCTGCAGCAGCCGCTGCGCTTCATGTCAGAGCGGGAGCTCAATCACGCCTATTGAGTCGGGGGCCGCCAGCCGGCCCCTGTTTTCAAATTTCCCTGCTGCCGGGTATCATCGGGTAAGGTTTTGTTACCAAAGGAAACATGCCTGGTGACCTGGCTCCGGGAATTGCATCAGGCCGCAGGGTATACTCGGGCGTCGGCACCGACAGGTTCCCCCACAATAAAGGAATGGATAGTGGCAACGATTAAAGACGTTTCTCAGCTGGCAAATGTGTCTATCTCCACCGTGTCGCGGGTTATCAACAACACGGCACAGGTAGCACCGGAAAAGCGTGAGGCCGTACTGGCGGCCATGAAGGAACTGAATTTTCGACCCAACAGTTTTGCCCAGGCACTGGTCAGCAAGCGTTCCAACTGCATTGGCGTGCTGGTTGGCGACCTCTGCGGCGGCCCCTTCTTTGCCCAGATGATGCGTGGCATCGAAACCATGGTCGATCAGGCCAACAAGTTCACCATCGTCATGTCTGGCAACCACGATATCGCACGCGAGCGTCACGCCATTCAGGCGCTGCTGCAGCGCCAGTGCGATGCGCTGATCCTCCACAGCAAGGCGCTTCCGGACGAGGAGCTGAGCGAGCTGGCGGCGGGTACCACTCCCATCGTGTTTATCAACCGTCAGGTGCCGGGCTTTGAGGATCGCTGCGTCTGGCTCGATAACCAGGCGGGGATCACCACCGCGTGCCAGCACTTGCTGGATGCCGGTCATCGCAACATCGCCTTTATCACCTCCGATGATGAAGAGTTTGTCGATGGTCAGCAGCGGATGGCCGGTTACACCCAAACTCTGGCGAGAGCCGGGATCGCCTTTGATCCTGCTCTCGTCAGCCGCGCCTATGCCGACGAAAATGGCGGATATGTGGCGATGAGTGAACTGCTGGCCCGTGGTGTCGAGTTCACGGCCGTGCTCGGTTTCAACGATGGCATGGTGGCGGGGGCGATCTCTTGCCTGCTGGAGCGGGGTTACAAGATCCCGCAGCAGGTATCGGTGGTGGGGTTCGACGATATCCCCTACGCCCGCTACATCTATCCCAAGCTCACCACGGTGCGCTACCCCATCGAGGAGATGGGCAGCCGCGCAGCCGAGCTGGCACTGCGTCTGCTCGATCACAAGCCGGTGGACGGCTTGGCGCTCAAGTTTGAAGCCCAGCTGGTGGAGCGTGAGTCAGTCGCCTGATGTGCGTCAAACAGTGAACAACAAGGTGGCCCTATCGGGGCCACACTCTTTTCTGCGTTGTCTCTCTAATCCGCTATTTATCCCGCCAGGGCGATCCGCTGTTGACGGCGCGCCTCCACCCCTTCTGCCACCATATCGAGCAGTTGCCTTGTCTGTTCCCAGCCGATGCAGCTATCGGTGATCGACTGGCCGTAGCGTAGCGGTTTGCTGCCGATATCCTGATGCCCTTCGCAGATAAAACTTTCCACCATGATGGCGGCGATGGCATGGCTACCAGCACCCAGCTGGTCGGCAATGTCACGGGCAACCAGCAGCTGGCGGGCATGCTGCTTCTGGCTGTTGCCGTGGCTGCAATCGATCATCAGCCGGAGTGACAGATGATGCTGGCGCAGCAAGTCGCCAGCCTCTGCCACATGACAGCTCTGATAGTTGGGCTGGCGGCCACCGCGCAGGATCAGGTGGCAGTCGGGGTTGCCATGGCTGCGCACCAGTGCCAGCTGGCCATTACCGGAAGGCTGGGTATAGAGGTGGGCCGCTCGGCTGGCGAGGATCGCCTCTACCGCGATCCGGATATTGCCGTCGGTGCCGTTTTTAAAACCGATGGGGCAGGGGAGGGCGGAGGCCAGTTGGCGGTGGAGCTGGGATTCGGTGGTGCGGGCGCCAATGGCACCCCAGCTGATGAGATCGCCCAGATAGAGCATGCTGGTGAGATCGAGAAATTCGGTGGCACAGGCGAGCCCTTCCTGTCCAAGTGCCAACAGTAACTCCCGAGCCTGGGTTAGTCCCTTTTCCAGTTGATCGCTGCCATCGAGGTCGGGATCGAAGATAAATCCTTTCCAGCCGAGCGTCGTGCGCGGCTTTTCGAAATAGGTGCGCATCACCAGTTGCAGCTGCTCCCCGTATTGGCCCTGCAGTTCAGCGAGCCGGCCACCATAGTCGCGGGCGGCTGCCGGATCGTGAATGGAGCAGGGGCCGATCACCAGCAGCAGGCGATCATCCTCTCCCTGCAGAATATGGCGGGCTTGCTGGCGGCTGCGAGCGATCTGGCGAGCGAGCCGTGCCGGACAGGGTCTGGCCTTTAACATCTCGTCAGGGGTGGGCAGGGTGGCAAGGGGTGAAGCATTCAGAAGTGAGGTGAACATGAGCGATCCTGATGAAAATGGAAATCTGCATGCTCTTTGCTGTCCAGTGGGGATCTTCCCCTTATTTTCTTGGTTAACAGAGCGCGGGCATGGGCCCGCGCTCTGTTATATCGACCTTGGCTACCTTAGAAGCGGGCTGAGCCGCTGACGTAGTAGCTGCGACCCGGTTCGACGTTCTGGAAGACAGTATCTTTCTCTTGCAGGCGCACGTCGGTCAGGTTGTTGATCCCCAGTCGCAGGTCAAAGTTCTCGGTGACCTTGAAGCCGGTACCGAGATCGAAGGTCTGATAGCTGGGCAGCTTGTGCAGTACGACAACCTTGTTGACGGTCTGCTCGGCAAACTGGGTGCCGGTGTAGGTGGTGCCAACGAAGGCATTGACCCGCTCGGTGGCCTGCCAGGTGATCTTGGCATTGGCCTTGTGCTCCGGCCGCTCGGGCAGTGCCTGACCCTGATCGCCTTCCGCCTTGAGGTAGGTGTAGTTGGCGCCAAGGTTGATATTGTCGGTCAGATCGAGCTTGCCGGTCAGCTCCAGCCCCTTGGTGGTGGCTTTCTCCAGGTTGTACCAGGTGCGGTCAGTGGAGTTCGGCAACTGCTTGAAGGTGAGCATGTCGTCGATGTCGGAGTAGAAGAGGGTAGCGCTGGTTTCCCAGATCCCTTCTCCTGCGATGACACCCAGCTCGTAGTTGGTGCTGGTTTCCGGCTTGACCTTGTCGCTGCCATAGATGCGGCAGCTGCCGCCGCAGCTCTCGATGCTGTAGCCGTTGGAGTACTGGTGTGGTGCCGGAGCCTTGAAGGCTTGGCTGACCCCGCCCTTGACGGTCACCACATCGTTCATCTCATAGACCAGATAGCCGCGCGGGGTGAAGTGGCTGCCGTAGATCTCGTGGTGATCGTAACGGCCGCCCAGCGTGAAGGTCAGGCTGTCGGTCAGGCCAATTTCGTCCTGAGCGAACAGCGCCTCCTGAGAGTGACTCTCCTTGCCGCCGATATCCTTGTAGCTCACCGCATCCACCAGCTCCCGATCCAGATATTCACCACCCAGGGTCAGGTAGTGGTTGGCCAGCGCCAGGTTGGTGTAGCCCTTGAGGGTCAAGGTGTTCTCTTCCAGTTCGCGCTGCTGCGGGGCCGAGTAGCTGGTATTGAAATCATCGATCTGGGAGCTTTCATAGTTGGCCATGACGGTGGTGTCACCCCAGCTCCAGTTCCCCTTGTGGGTCAGACCAAACAGGTTGCGATCGTTTTGCTGCTGGCGGCTGTGCACCTTGTTGCCGGTTTTACGGAAGATATCGAGAGGCCGCTCATCCTGGTTGTAGAGGTAATCCAGCTCGAAGCGCTGCTGCTCATCCACCAGCCAGCTGAGGGTGGAGGCGAAGTTGCGGGTCTGTTTGGCTTCGATAAGGGGGATGCCGTCAGCAGCTTCGGTGGGGGTCCAGGCTTGACGGTCATACACCTCGCCGTTCATCCGGATCAGCAGGTTGTCGGTCAGCGGGCCGGTAAAGCCCAGGTTGGTTCTGTGCTGATCGCCGCCATCCTTGCCCTCGATGGCTTTGAAGTCGGCATCGGCCGCCCCTTGCCAGGTTTTGCCCGGCTGCTTGGTGATGATGTTGATGACACCACCGATGGCATCGGAGCCATAAAGTGCCGACATGGGGCCACGGATCACCTCGACCCGCTGGATCATGCCAAGGGGCACGGGAGTGTTGTCGAAGTTGCCGCCGCGCCACAGGGCATTGGAGGAGGAGAGGCGTTTGCCATCCACCAGTACCAGGGTGTACTTGCCGGACATGCCGCGAATACCGATATCGCTGCGGCCATTGGTGTCAGCTTCAGCCTGAATGCCCACTTCGTGGCGCAGCAGGTCGGCAAGGTCATTGACGGGCGCTGCGGCGATCTGTTCGGCCGTGATGACAGAGATAGAGGCTGGCGCCGAGCGGGTATTGTGCGCCGTGGTGGTGACGGTGATCACCTCATCGACTTGAGGGGCGTTGCTGGCGGCGATCGCTTGCTGGGTCAGCAGAGTGACGATGGTGGTGGCCAGCAGGCTGGGAGCAATAAAACGGGAGGTTGAGGATTTCATTATTTACATCTTCCATAACATTCAAATGATAAGCGTTATCATTATCAAATTTAATTTGCTCCGATCGCAACTCTTTTTTATCGGCGAAGCTCAGTTTCGTTCGTCACTCTCTTTTGACTAAAAAGAAGTTAATGAAATTGATTCTCATTTGTATTGATCGTTTTTTCGCTCCTTGTTAGGATGCCGTTCACCCTGATATCTGGTGAGTCAAATGGCTCACTTTAAGTCGTGTCAGGCAGTGATTCATTCCAAGGAGTAGCACCGTCATGTGTGACCATGCACTGGAAGGAGAGTGGCCCGCCACAGCGGTCGGGCTGGATAAAGTGTGCTGTTTTGCCAGCGGTGACAGGGTACTGGTCGCCTCCGGTATCCACGACAGTTTTACCGGCATCCCGCCGGAGAAGCTGCTCGCCCATCTGCGTCAGTTGCGCCAGCAGGGGATGGTCAATCCCATCGCCATCGGCGCCATTCCGTTTGATACCCAATCTCCCTGGCATCTGGTGATCCCGGCGCAATCGCAGTGGGTCGCAAGGGATGCGCTGTTGCCCGCCAGCTGTTGCCAGCTCCATGGCGAGGTGAGCGAAGTGACCAGCTCCGCCCACTATCAGGGGGCGGTGCGGGCAGCGTTGCAGCAGTTCAGCGAGGGGCAACTCGAGAAAGTGGTGTTGTCACGCGCCATCGACGTGCAGAGCGCAGAGCAGACCTCCCCCGCACACGCCTATGGCTCTCTGCTGGCCCAGAATCCGGGCGCCTATGTGTTCCAGATCCCGCTGCCGGATGGGGAGACCCTGCTTGGTGCGAGCCCCGAGCTGCTGGTATCGCGCAGCGAGATGGCGGTGGTGAGCAATCCGCTGGCGGGTTCCCGTCCGCGCCACGCGTTTCCTGATCAACATGCGGCCAGTGCCGAACTGCTTGGGGCGCAAAAAGATCGCTATGAACATGCGCTGGTGGCCGATGCGGTTGCTGCGGCCCTCGCTCCCTTCTGCCGCGAGCTGGATGTGCCCGCGGAGCCGCAGGTGATCGCGACCCCTACCATGTGGCACCTCTCGACCCGCATCGCCGGACGGCTCCATGAGCCATCTCCCGTGCTGGCACTGGCGCTGGCGCTGCACCCGACACCAGCGGTATGCGGCACGCCGCTCTCGGCAGCGCGTCAGGCCATCGCCCGGCTTGAGGGGTACGATCGCCGCTTCTACTGCGGCGCCGTTGGTTGGATGGATGCCGATGGCAATGGCGAGTGGGTAGTCACCATTCGCTGTGGCGTGCTGGCCGGCAAGCAGCTGCGGCTCTATGCCGGCGCCGGGGTAGTGGTGGGCTCTTCGCCGGAAGCTGAGTGGCAAGAGACCGCCGCCAAGCTTGGCACCATGCTGCGGGCGTTTGGCCTCGAGAGCCGGGAGCCGGAGGTAACTGCATGAAGCCGCTGGTGCCCTTTACCCCCTGGCCCGCCGAGCTGGCAGCCCACTACCGTGCGCAAGGGTGGTGGCGCGGGCAACCGCTCACCGCCCTGCTCGATGACTCCGCCGAACGTTATCCCGAGCGCACGGCCCTGATCTGCGGTGAACGCACTCTCAGTTATGGCCAGTTAAAACGTGAGGTTGATGCGCTGGCAGTGCGGTTGGCGGCGCGCGGGCTGGGCCATGGCGATAGTGCGCTGGTGCAGTTGCCCAACTGCACCGAGTTCTATATCTGCTGGTTTGCCCTGATCCGCTGCGGCGTAGTGGCGGTGCACGCCCTCTACAGTCATCAGCGGCGCGAGCTGGTGGCCTTTGCCCGCCAAATTGAGCCCGCCTTGCTGGTACTCAGCCCCTCCCATCCCGGCTTTGCCGATGAAGCGGGGAGCTTGGCGGCCCTTGATGAGCTGGTATCGCCTTTTTGCCAGACACTGCTGTTCGAGCAGGCAGAAGGCTCCGATCTTCAGTCAGGATTTGCATGGTGTCAGCCTGACCCGATAGCCCGTGCTGATGGTTCGCCGCTGACGGCTATCGCGCCAACTCCTACCCCGGCCGATCAAGTCGCTTTTTTCCAGCTCTCCGGCGGCAGCACCGGCACCCCCAAACTGATCCCCCGTACCCACGATGACTATGGCTACAGCGTGCGCCAGAGCGTAGCGGTGTGCGGCTGGGATGAGCGGGTGATCTATCTCTGTGCCCTGCCTGCGCCCCACAATTTTCCCCTGAGCTCCCCCGGCGCACTCGGGGTGTTTTATGCCGGTGGCTGCGTGGTGTTGGCAAAGGATCCCTCTGCAGCAACCTGTCTGCCGCTGGTGCAGCGCCATCAGGTCAACTGGGCGGCACTGGTGCCACCGGCTCTGGCGCTCTGGCTGGAGGCGGCCAGCCACTATCCGCAGACCTCTCTGGAGTGTGTGCAGGTGGGCGGCGCGCGCCTCAGCCCGGCTCATGCCGAGGCGGTAGCGAGCCGCCTTGGTTGCCGCCTGCAGCAGGTGTTCGGCATGGCCGAGGGGCTGGTCAACTACACCCGCATCGAGGATGACCAGTGGCACATCGTCAATACCCAGGGCCGCCCGATGAGCCCGGGCGATGAGGTGGAGGTGCGAGGCAGAGACGGACGCCCCTTGCCCGATGGCGAGTGCGGCGAGCTCTGGACGCGTGGCCCCTACACCTTTCGCGGCTACTTCAAGGCTGATGCCCACAATCAGCGGGCTTTTGACCGGGACGGTTTCTACTGCACCGGCGATCTGGTCTGCCGCTTGCCCAGCGGTCATCTGATGGTGGTGGGGCGCAACAAGGATCAGATCAACCGGGGGGGGGAGAAGATCGACGCCCTCGAGATTGAAGAGCTGCTGCTGACCCACCCGGAGGTGCGGCAGGCGGCACTGGTCGCCATGCCCGATCCCATGCTCGGGGAGCGCAGCTGCGCCTTTTTGATGTGCCGCGAGCCCCTCAATCTGCCCCGCTTGCGCCGTTTCCTGCGCGAGCAGGGGGTGGCCGATTACAAACTGCCCGATCGCTTGGTGCTGGTGGAGCAACTGCCCCACACCCCGGTCGGCAAGATAGACAAACAGACGCTGCGCGAGCAGCTCGCCAAGGAGTGTGCATGACCATTCAATCCCTCGCCGCCTATCCGCTGCCCACCGCTGAGGATCTGCCCACCGGGCGGGTGAACTGGCCCTTCGAACCGGGCCGCGCCGCCTTGCTGGTCCACGATATGCAGCACTATTTCGTCGACTTCTACGGGCCGGACAATCCGCTAATCAATCAGGTCATCGACCATATCGCCACCCTGATCCGTCAGGCGCGTGCCCTCGGCATGCCGGTGGTCTACACCGCCCAGCCCGCCGAACAGAGTCAGGCCGATCGGGCGCTGCTCAATGACATGTGGGGACCGGGGCTGACCCGTGCGCCGGAGCGCCAACCCATCGTTCCTGCGCTGGCGCCCGAGCCGCAGGATACGGTGCTGACCAAGTGGCGCTACAGCGCTTTTTGCCGCTCACCGCTGGCCGAACTGATGGCCGGATGGGGGCGGGATCAGCTGGTGATCTGCGGCATCTATGGCCATATCGGGGTGATGCAGACGGCGGTCGATGCGTTTATGCGCGATATCCGCCCCTTCCTGGTGGCAGATGCCATCGCCGACTTCTCCCGCGAGGATCATCTGCTGGCGCTCTCCTACGTCAGCCGCAATGCCGGTCGGGTGATTACCGTGGCCGAGGTGATGGCGGCCAGCAAACGCCCCCTGACTCGCGAGTCGCTGCGTGCTCAGGTGTTGGCGCGGCTGCCCGCCGAGATGCAGCAGGAGCAGCCCACCGATGATGACAATCTGCTCGACTACGGCCTCGACTCGCTGGCGGTGATGGGGCTGGTGGAAGAGTGGCGTCAGCAGGGGCTGGTGGTGGAGCTGGCCGAGCTGGCCCGTACGCCGACCCTGGCTCACTGGTGGGCGCTCCTCTCCCGTCAGCTTAATGTCAGTCAGAACACGGCTTATCAGGTCAACGAAGAGCACATCAGCGAACCGGAGTGCACCCCATGAGCGAGTGGCAAGGCAGAACCGTCTGGGTGACCGGCGCGGCGCAGGGAATTGGCCATGCGGTGGCTCGCACCTTTGCCGAGGCGGGGGCCAGCGTGGTGGCGTTCGATCTGCAACTGGCCGAGGCGCTGCCCGGCAACGTGAAGGGGGTGGTGATCGATGTGAGCGACAGCGAGGCTGTGACCCGCTGCTGCGAACAGCTGCTGGACGAGGGGCTGGGGCCCGATGTGCTGGTCAATGTCGCTGGCGTACTGGCGACCGGCAGGATCGATGAGGTGGATGACGCCCTCTTGCAACGCACCTTCGCCATCAATACCTTCGCCCCCTTCTACCTGATGCGGGCCCTGACCCCCTGGTTTCAGGGACGGCGCAGGGGCGCCATCGTCAATGTCTCCTCCAATGCCGGTCGGGTGCCACGAGTGGGGATGGGCATCTATGGCGCCTCCAAGGCGGCGCTGGCCAGTCTCACCCAAACGGCAGGGCTGGAACTTGCTCCCTACGGCGTGCGCTGCAATCTGGTGTCACCGGGCTCGACCCGTACCCCCATGCTGTACGGCATGTGGCAGGAGGGGGAACTGCGCGAAGGGGAACTGCGCACCATCGCGGGTCTGCCCGGGCAGTTCAAGCTGGGGATCCCCCTTGGCAAACTTGGGACCCCCGACGAGGTGGCTGCTTGCGTGCTGTTTCTCGCCTCCGATGCCGCCAGCCATATCACCCTGCAGGATCTGGTGGTCGATGGCGGTGCCACATTGGGGGTCTAGCCCGCGCGCTGCCGGTCTGGCAGGCGTGACACTCTACTTTATGGAGGAGGCCTGGCCTCCTCGCTTTTCAGCCATGCGGGCAGGGGCAAGTCGCTGCCCGCTCGATGTTTGCGCAAGGACATTCCCATGGAACAGACAATGGCGATGCGCGCCACTCACCAGCGTGGTGAGCTGCCGCGCTGGCCGCTTACCACGGCTCAGGCGGGCATCTGGTTTGCCCAGCAAAAATACCCGCAGAGCCCCGCCTGCAATACCGGCGAGTACTGGTTGCTGGAGGGGACGCTGGCTCCCCATCACTTCACCCGCGCGGTGCGCCAGACCATCGACGAGATCCCCGGTCTGCACTGCGCCTTTGTGGCCACTGCTGATGGCCCGCAGATGGTGGCCAACCCCGCCTGCTGGCAGCTGGCAGAGCGGGATCTGCGCAGTGAAGCCGACCCGCTCGCAGCCGCGCAGGCCGAGATGCGTGCGCAGCTGACCGTCCCCTTCAATCTGGCCGGGGGGCCGCTGTTTGCCACCACCCTCTATCGCCTTGGTGAAGGGCGGTGGGCCTGGTTTATTGCCGTGCACCATATCGCCATCGACGGCTTTGGCCTGAGCCTGCTCTGCCAGCGTGTGGCAAATTGGTATGAGGCGCTCTGTGCCGGCGAGCAGCCTGTACCCTGCCGTTATGCATCCCAGCAGGAGTTGCTGGCTGAAGAGGCGGCCTATCAGGATTCGCCACGCGCCGCGCGGGATCGCGATTTCTTCGTGCAGCAGCTGGCCGGGGTGGAGAATCCGGCGTCGCTCTCCCGCCGTCCGGCGCAAGGGCCGGGCCCCACCTATCGTCTTGAACAGCGCCTTTCTGGCCGCCAGTGGCAGGCACTGGTGGCACGGGCGAGTCGTTCGGCCTGTCACCCCTACAGCCTGCTGCTGGCAGCAGTGGCCAGCTATGTGCAGCGGATGAGCGGTGCTGGCGAGGTAGTGCTGGGTATTCCGCTGATGGGGCGGCTGGGCTCAGCGGCGGCCGATACCCCCTGCATGAAGGTCAATGTGGTGCCCCTGCGCATCGAGCTGAGCGGCACCTGCCGGGTAGAGGAGTGGCTGGCACAGGTCGAGCGGCAATTTGCCGCCCTGCGCCGTCATCAGGGCTGCCGTCAGGAGTGGTTGCAGCAGCGTCAGCCGGGCCAGCCGCTGTTTGGCCCTCAGGTCAACCTGATGCCCTTTGCCCGCACCCTCAGCCTTGGTGAAGGACACAACCTGGTTCGTGGCGAGGTGCAGGTGCTGGCAGCGGGGCCGGTGGAGGAGTGCGCCTTCTACTTTGCCGAGGAGGCTGGTGCCATCACCCTGACCCTCGAAGCACATCAGGGGCGCTTCAGCCAACAGGAGAGTGAACGTCATCTGGCCCGGCTGGTCGCCTATCTGGCCGCCTGGAGTGAGGCGGGTGACGAGGCCGAAGCGGTGCGTTTGCCGCTGCTGCTGCCTTGCGAGCAGGCTGAGCTGGCGCGCTGGAACCAAACCGACCATCCGTTGCCGACCACCACTCTGAGCTCACTGCTGGCCGAGGGGCTGGCGGCGGCAGATCAGAGCGCCATCGCGCTGGAGTGTGGCGCCGAGCGCTGGAGTGTGGCCGAGCTGCGTCAGCGTACCCGCCAGCTGACCAGCTATCTGGCGGGAAGGGGCGTGGGTCCCGGTTGTCGGGTGGCGGTGGTGATCCCGCGCTCTCCCGAGCTTATCCTCGCCCAGCAGGCCATCATGGCGGTGGGTGCCGTCTACGTGCCCGTTGACCCTGACTATCCGGAGGAGCGGATCGGCTACATTCTCGCCAGCAGCGATCCTGCGCTGGTGTTGACCAGCCATACGCTTCAGATGCCGCTCGACGTGGCAGCGCCACTTGTCTGCCTCGATGCCCCCGGTGTGGCAGAGCAGCTGGCGGCGGTAGAGTTGGCAACGACAGCACCTTGTGAGCTGCCAGCCCCCAAACCGGAAGATGCGGCCTACATCATCTACACCTCCGGCTCGACCGGTCGGCCCAAAGGGGTAGTGGTGAGCCATGGCGCCATCGTTAACCGGCTGCTCTGGATGCAGCACATGTATCCCATCGGCCCGGCGGATCGGGTGCTGCAAAAGACCCCGGCCGGTTTCGATGTCTCCATCTGGGAGTTTTTCTGGCCCTTTATGACCGGGGCGCGGCTGGTGCTCGCCAAACCGGGCGGCCACAAGGATCCCGCCTACCTTGCCGAGCTGATTGAACAGGCCGGGATCACCACCTTGCACTTTGTCCCCTCCATGCTGCAGATCTTCGTCGCACAAGCCGAGCCTGCATGTTGCAGGTCACTGCGGCAGGTCTTCTGCTCCGGCGAGGCGCTGCCCGCCGATCTGGTGCAACGCTGGTATGGAACATTTTCAGCCCCCCTGCACAACCTCTATGGCCCGACCGAGGCGGCGGTGGATGTCACCTGGTATCCCTGCCGGGCAGACGAGGCGGTGACCAGCGTGCCCATCGGTTATCCGGTCTGGAATACCAGCATCCACATTCTCGACCCCTGGTTGCAGCCGGTGCCGCCCGGTGTGGCGGGCGAGCTCTGGATCGGCGGCGTGCAGGTGGCGGAGGGCTACTTTGGCCAGCCCGAGCTCACCGCCGAGCGCTTTATTGCCAACCCCTTCGGGGCGGGACGGCTCTATCGCAGTGGCGATCTGGCCGCCTGGCGCGAGGATGGCGCCATCGAGTATCTGGGGCGCCTCGATTTTCAGGTGAAGATCCGCGGCCAGCGCATCGAACTGGAGGAGATCGAGCAGGTGCTGCTGCGCCATTCCCGAGTGGAGCAAGCGGTGGTGCTGGCCCCCGAATTTGCCCCCGGCGATCGCCGTCTGGTGGCCTACGTAGTGGCCGCAGATAGCAGAGAGTTGACGCTGGCCGAGTTGGCACCCGCCCTTGGCGCCGCGCTGCCCGATTACATGGTGCCGGGGCTCCTGGTAAACCTGGCTGAGCTGCCCCTCACCCCCAATGGCAAGCTGGATCGCAAGGGGTTGCCGCTGCCCGATATGGCGTCGGCGGTGGGTCAGTCACTGCCGAAAACCTTGCTGGAGGAGCGGCTCTGTCGCCTCTTCGCCGAGATACTGGGGCTGGCGCGGGTCGGCGCCGACGATAACTTCTTTGCCCTCGGCGGCCACTCCCTGCTGGCGGCGCAGCTGGTGGTGCGCATTGAAGAGTCGACCGGACAGGCGCTTACTTTGGCCAGTCTGTTCGAAGCGCCGAGCCCCGCCCAGCTGGCGCGCCGTCTTGGCGGCGAGCGGGAGGCCATGCCCATGCTGTTGCCCTTGCGTGCGCCCGGTGCGCAGTCGGGCGCATCAGGCCGCACTCTCTTTTGTGTCCACCCCGCTGGCGGGCTCGGCTGGTGTTATGCGCCGCTGGTGCCCCATCTACCGACCGACATGGCGGTCTATGCCCTGCAGGCGCGAGCGCTCTGCCAGCCGGATGCACCTCTGCCTGCCAGCTTCGACGAGCTGGCCCTCGACTATGTGACCGAGCTGCGTTGTCAGCAGATCGAGGGGCCCTACTGGCTGCTCGGCTGGTCACTCGGGGGCATGCTGGTGCACCGGATGGCCGCCATGCTGCAAGAGCAGGGACAAGAGGTGGCCATGGTGCTGCTGCTCGATGCCTACCCCTGTCAGCAGTGGCAAACCCAGCCGTTGCCCGACGAGCAGCGGATGCTCGATGCGCTGCTGCGGATGGGAGGCATTGCGGTTGCGGACGATGCGCTGGACTCCCTCACTCGCGACGACGTGGTGGCCCGACTGGGGGCAGAGGGGAGTGCGCTGGCCATGCTCGACGAGCAGGTGGTGAGCGCCATGATTGAGCTGGTGGGCCACAACAACCGGCTGATCCGTGAGCCGGTCGACTACTGCTACCACGGGGAGGTGATCTTTATCGAAGCGTCAGCCTCCCGCCAGCCCTGGCTGGATGGACGTGGTTGGGAGCCGCTGACAAAAGGGGAAATCCGCTATGAGCGTTTCCCCTGCCTGCATCAGGAGATGGTTCATTCCGACTGGCTGGCAAAGATCGGCGCCCTTATTTGTGAGCGGGTCGATGGGGTCGGGCAGCAACCGCACATCCGGCAGGAGGGGGACGCATGACCCCGGTTGCCGCCATCCGGGAAGCCTTGCAGGCGGGCAAGCTGGTAGGGCTGGGGGAGCCGCACTGGCAACCGGATTTTATCCGGCGCCAGCACGCCTGGCTGTGTGATCCGGCGCTTTGGGGAGTCATGACCGATCTGGTGCTGGAGTGCGGCAACCGCCGCCATCAAGGCTTGCTCGATGCCTGGTTGGCGGGGGAGGATAGCTGGCAGGGTGAGCCGCTGACGCTGGCACGGCTCTATCCGGTCTGGCTCGACTCCTGCGCCTTTCCCGCCTGGATGGCCCCCGAGTTTCCGGCCTTCTTTGCCGCCCTGCGCCAGAGCAATCTGGCGCGCCCTGAACATATGCGGCTGCGGGTGCATCTCTGCGAGCCCTCATTCGAGTGGGAGGAGATGAGTCCGGAGCGCTGGCAGCAGCACAACAGGGGGCGGGATCAGGCGCTGGCTGACGATCTTCTTGCACTTCCCGCCCACGGCGTGGTGGTGCTGGCGGGGGCGCGTCATCTGCTCAAAGCCGCAGGGGATCCCCATTTTGCGCAGCCGACGCTGGGTCAGTTGCTGGAGGCTGCACGGCCGGGCTGGCTGCAGGTGCTTCACCCCTGGCCAATGGTTGATGAGAAGGGAGATGAGGAAGAGGAGCGGGTGTGCGATCTGGCGGGGACCGCGACTGCCGACCTCTATCCTCACTGGCCAGCGCATCCGCCGCTGGAGACCCTCATCGATCGGTTGGTGCGCGTGGCTGACCGGGGACGGGAGATGCGAATTTGCCCCACCTTGCTGGCCGAGCCCTGGCGCAGCCGCTTGTTGAGTCGCGCTCACTTGCTGCCAGTTGGCATGGCCCGCCAGCTGCAACACTGGCTGGCGTAACTGCTGGTTGGAGTCACCCCTGACAGAAGTAACAGCTAACTGAAACAACTCAATGGGGGAGCAAGGCTCCCCTTTTTCACATTTTGCATCCTGCATTCAGCGCTGCAAAGTTGCACCATTTACGGCATACCTTGCCACTCATCGCCGAAAATTCAGCTCCTTCGCTACTTTAAAGAAGTTTCTACTGGTCTTACCTGAGTAAATCCCTTTGCTTTTTATTTAACAAGGTATTTACATCTAGGTGTCACCAGCATCGGTGACGCTCACAACGGCAAGGAGCCAGTTATGACCCATGTCGACATCCCTTTCCTTCGTTACCTCGATGCGGAAGGGTGCCCGGTCGCCACCTTACCGACCTGGCTGGACAAGGCGATACTGCACACTTTCTACCGCAATATGGTGATGGTGCGCAGCTATGACAAAAAAGCGATTGCGCTGCAACGAACCGGCAAACTCGGTACTTTTCCCTCCCATCTCGGCGCAGAAGCCGTGGGGATTGGCATTGGTCTGGCCATGCAGCCGCAGGATGTCTACGTCCCCTACTATCGGGACATGCCCACCCTCTATGTGCGGGGCGTACCGATGGAGAAAAACCTGCAATATTGGGGCGGTGACGAGCGGGGCAGTTATTTTCTCAAACCAGATGGGACTCCCTCTGAAGATCTCCCCATCTGCGTCCCCATCGCCACCCAGATCACCCATGCCTGCGGTATTGCCTCGGCCTTCAAACTGCGTAATCAACCGCGCGTCGCCGTAGTCACCATCGGCGACGGCGGCACCTCCAAGGGGGATTTTCTGGAGGGGCTCAATTGCGCCGGTGTCTGGCACCTGCCGATGGTCATCATCGTCAACAACAACCAGTGGGCCATCTCGGTGCCACGCAAGCTGCAATCGAGCGCTCCTACGCTGGCCCAGAAGGGGATTGGCGCCGGGGTGCGCAGTCTGCAGGTGGATGGCAACGATGTGGTGGCGGTCTACGATGCTGCCCGCAGTGCCGTCGAACGGGTCCGCAGCGGCAAGGGGCCGACCCTGATCGAGGCGGTCAGTTATCGTCTCGGCGATCATACCACGGCCGACGATGCCACTCGCTATCGCGACGGGGCCGAGGTCGAGGCCGCCTGGGCGAAAGAGCCGGTCAAGCGGCTGCGCCAGTTTATGCACAGCCAAGGCTGGTGGGATGAAGAGCAGGAGCAGAGCCTTCTGGCGGAGGCTACCCGAGAGGTCGAACAGGCGGTCGCCCGTTATGAGGCGATGGCGCCCCAGCCACCGGAGGCGATGCTCGATTATCACTATGCCAGCCTGCCCGCCGAACTTTTGCCCCAGCGCGAGCGAGTGATTGCCAAGGGGATGAAGCAGGAGGTTGGCCATGAGTGAGATCAGTTTGCTGGAAGCGGTCAACATGGCCCTTCACTACGAGATGGAGCACGACCCGGATGTGGTGGTACTGGGCGAGGATGTGGGGGTCAACGGCGGGGTGTTTCGCGCCACGGTTGGCCTGCGCGACAAGTTCGGTTTCAAGCGAGTGATCGACACGCCGCTGGCCGAGGGATTGATCGCCGGGGTAGCGGTCGGCATGGCCACTCAGGGGCTCAAGCCGGTGGCTGAGTTCCAGTTTCAGGGTTTCATCTTCCCCGGGATGGAGCAGATCATCTGTCAGGCGGCGCGGATGCGAAACCGCACCCGTGGCCGCCTCTCCTGTCCCCTCGTCTATCGCTCCCCGTATGGCGCGGGCATTCATTCGCCTGAACATCACAGCGAGAGCGTCGAGGCGCTGTTTGCCCATATTCCGGGGTTACGGGTGGTGATCCCCTCCAGCCCGAGACGCGCCTATGGCCTGCTGCTCTCGGCCATCCGCGATCCGGATCCCGTAATGTTTTTCGAACCGGACCGCATCTATCGCTCGATGAAATCCGAGGTGGTGGATGATGGTGTCGGCCTGCCGCTGGATGTCTGCTTCACCCTGCGCCCGGGCCGGGATATCACGGTAGTGGCCTGGGGGGCCTGCATTCAGGAGGTGATGCGGGCGGCGAACCTGCTGGCCGAGCAGGATATCCAGTGCGAGGTGCTGGATCTGGCCACCATCAAGCCGCTGGATATGGAGACCATCCTCACCTCGGTACGCAAGACCGGCCGCTTGCTGGTGGTACACGAGGCGTGTGGCAGCTTCGGGGTCGGGGCCGAAATTGTGGCACGGGTGACCGAGCAGGCACTTCCCTGCCTCAAGGCGCCGCCCAAGCGGCTGACCGGCGTGGATGCCGCCGTTCCCTACTATCGCAACGAGGCGTATTACCTCATCACCGAGCAGGATATCGCCGATGCCGCTCACCAGCTGATGGAGAACCAGTGGCTATGAAATTTTTCAAATTACCGGATCTGGGTGAAGGGTTGGCCGAAGCCGAGATCGTCGAGTGGAAGGTGAGTGCCGGTGATACCGTTGCTGTCGATCAGGTGCTCTTGTCGGTGGAAACGGCCAAGGCGCTGGTGGATGTGCCCTCACCAGTGGCTGGGGTGATCGCCCGTCTCTGCGGCGCCGAGGGGGATATCCTCCATATCGGTGCGCCGCTGGTGGAGTTCGAGGGGGGGGAGGATGATGGCACCGTGGTGGGAAAGGTGAGCGCCCATCAGCAGCATATCGAGGATCACTTCGTGGTAGGGGCCATTGCCCCGGGGGGATCGCTGGTGCAAGCCATGCCTGCCGTGCGCCTGCTGGCACAAAAACTGGGTCTGGATATCGACCGGATCAAGGGAAGTGGCAGCGGCGGCATGGTGACCGAGCTGGATGTGCAGCAGGCATTCGAGGCCCAGCAGAGCAGTGGCAACGAATTCCTCAAAGGGTCGCGCAGGGCCATGGCCAAGGCGATGGAGCTCTCTCATCAGACTGTGGTGCCAGTCAGCATCACCGATGAGGTGGATTTGCGTCACTGGCGGCCTGATGAGGATGTGACGGTGCGCCTTATCAAGGCCATTGGCGTGGCGTGCCGCGCCGAGCCCTCGATGAACGCCTGGTTTGATGGTGAAACCCTGTCACGGCGGCTGTTCAAAGAGGTCAATGTAGCCATCGCGGTGGATTCAAAGCATGGCCTTTATGTGCCGGTGATGGAGAACGTGGCCGAGCGGGAGGGGGCAGATATCCGGCAGGGGCTGGATCGGATGATCGCCGATGTGAAGGCGCGCGCCGTGCCGCGCGAGATGTTGCAGGGGGCGACCATTACGCTCACCAACTTCGGTGCCATCGCAGGCCGTTATGCCAGCCCCATCGTCACGCCGCCGCAGGTGGCCATCATAGGGGCAGGCAAACTGTTCGAAAAAGTGGTGTTCATCCACGGTGAAGCGCGTCCCGTCAGGGCATTGCCGCTGTCGATGACATTTGACCACAGAGCCTGCACCGGCGGCGAGGCGGCTCGTTTTCTCAGAGCGCTGGTCGAAGCGTTGGAAGCGGCCACCTTATAACGGTTTGTGCCCTGCCGTTGGCAGGGCACAAATTTGTTTGCGTAATCTACAAAGCCACGTATAATCCAAACCAGCTTGAAAGGGCGATAGTTATGTCAATGAATACGATGTTTCACATCTTGTCCTGTTGTTCATAAGTTAATCCCGTTTTTTGAGCTTTACCCGCTGAAAAGCATAAGTAATTATTTTGAATACAGGTTTAAAAGATATGTCTAACATGATCACCGGTACCGTTAAGTTTTTCAACGAAACCAAAGGTTTTGGCTTCATCCAGCAAGAAAACGGCCCGGACGTTTTCGTTCACTTCAGCGCCATTCAAGGTAACGGTTTCCGTACCCTGGCTGAAGGTCAGCGCGTACAGTTCTCTGTGACCCAAGGTCAGAAAGGCCCGCAGGCTGAGAACGTAACCGCTCTGTAATTCTTACAGAATTTAAGAAAGCCGTGGTACCTCTGGTGCCACGGCTTTTTGTTTATATGGCTTCTGCTACTGACTCCCATGTGCTGAATCATGCTGCTATCGCTCCTGCTTGCTGCCACCTTGACTCCGTCGTCCGATGCGCCGGTACCGGTTCAATCCGCGATGGAAGCGCAGGTGATCTGCCAGCAATTTGTCCAGGTCCGGATGGGCGCTGCGCTGCAACCCGATGAGGTAAATGCGCGACTGGTACCTGAAAGGGAGGGGGAGTGGCTGGTGGATGGCAAAGTAAAAGGACCCGAAGGTCCTTTGCTGTTTGCCTGTCATCTTCACCAAGGGGAGCGCTGGGAGCTACTCAACTTTTCACTCTGGGCACCACAGCCGGTCAAAGCGGTTTGAGTGCGACTAGCAGATGTTGCAGGTGTTCAACCATGGTCATGCCAAACGGGGTGAGATAGCCGCCATCTTCTGCGCTGATGAGCCCCTGTTGATGCAGACGGGCTGCCGCCTGGCACAACTCTTCAGACATATCGCTGCGTAATTTAATCCCCAGGCTCATGTTGGCCGGATCAAAGCATGCCAGTATTTTCAAATCGTTCACGAATTCGTTAGAAACCTGGTCGATCCCAATCATGGATTTACTCCTTACGCTAAAGATGTATGCAAACTAGCATCCCCAGATCCACTTTAGTGGGCGCTGGCTCAAATTATTGACCTTTGACTGGATGCTGCGTTTCAAATGCTGTTTTTTTCGGCGTAATCAGATGGTTGGCTGACAGCTTCGCCAAGGGCCGAGCCGGACCAAACGTGGTAGGATAGGGCACTTCTTTATATCGGACGGTCTATTGGTGGCTGTTCGCCCTGTTCAAGGTATCGCTCATGGTCAAGATCACTCTGGTATCCCTGCTGCATTCACTTTGTACCCGCTTTCCGGTTTACCCCGCTGCTTCGTTGACCTCCCTGCTGGATGCCCATCAGGGCGAGGTATGGTTACCTGCACGCAAGGGGGCCGACATTGCGCTGTTACGCAAGCATGCCAAGGGGGCTCATGAGCTGGCGTCACTCGATGCGGGCTGGTGTGATTTTGCCGCCAGCGACAGCGGCGATACGCCAGAGCTGGATGCACTGGCCAACTACGACAGCGAGATGATGGATAACCTGCTGATGTACTGGCACACCGCCGCCAAGATCAACAGCCCGATCACCGATAACCTGTTCGAGCTGCGTCGCGAAGTGGTGGATGAAGCCCACGGTGCCAAACTCGCTGCCGCCTGGGAGCAGCAACAACAGCTGCGTTTTGAGCAACTGATGGCGATGGCGGCCAATGGCCGGGATCTGCTCTGCTTTGTCGAGGTGGAGTCCGCCTACTGGCTGCGGCAAAAACTGAGCGAGCAGCCTGATGTGGAGCTGATCACCCCTGCGCTGTAAAAGGGGCAATATGATGGCTGGCGGTCTCGCTATCGAGGAGGCTGCTCTATCCTTATTTGCGTCATTGCCCTCCCCATCCGGTGCCAAGGGGCTGCAAGCTGGACAAGCTGACGACAAGATGTGAACATGGCGCCCTTTATCGAGAGAGAGACTTGGCCAATGAGCTATGAACTGAGCGACACCGAGCGCAATGCCGCGCTGCAACTGAACGCTGATTACCGTTACGATCACTTCATCAGCAAGCTGGTCGAGCATGAAGAGCTGTTCGTCCTGACTGACGAGCATGGCGTCATGATGCTGACCACCGACGATGAAGATTGCATCCCGGTATGGCCGCACCCGGAGTACGCCAAGGCGTGGGCCGAAGGTGAGTGGGCCGATTGCAAGCCGCAGTCCATCACCCTCAAGGTGTGGCTGGAGCGCTGGGTTGACGGTATGGAGCAGGACGAGCTGTGTGTTGCCGTGTTCCCGACCCCGGATCAGGAAGGCATCGTACTGGAGCCGGCTGACGTGGCTGACGCCATTGCCGAGAAGCAGGCCAAACGCGGCTGAGCACCGAGCTATTCGCAACACCGGTTGCCAACAAAGACCCCGCTATCTGGCGGGGTCTTTTGTTTTAAGGACTTTTGCCGATGGGCTGATGCAATCAGGGCTGGCGATAAGTGGTGTCGATGATAGGCTCGGCCGGGAAAGTCTTGCCACTCTTGATGGCTGCCCTGGTCTCGGATTTTAGCTCTTCATCAATCCATAGCAGACCGCCATAGCTGTAACCGCTGTTGTCGCCCCCAAGAGGCCAGTAGAGCTGCTCGCTCTTGGGTGTTGCAGGTACTTTTGGCAGTTTTATCCAGCGCCAGGCGCCTTCGCGGGTGTAGGGCACCTGATAGGCGGGGACGAAGCTTGCCAGCTCATAGAGCCGCTGCTGGATCTGCCGTGACAGGGCCGCCTTTTTGGCAAAGTCGAACTCCTTGTCATACTGCTCCACCAGAGCCGTGATGGCATCGTCATCGATGTTCATGATGTTGTTGGTCTGGGGCTTGTTGGCGTTGACCTTGTGGAAGAACTCCCAATAGGCGGGATAGCGGCTGCCCGCCCAGGCCATCCAGGCGCTCTGGTGCTTTTTCTCCAGCATCGATTTGAAACCGGCCGATGCATCCATCAGGTTGAGCTCCAGATTAAGCCCCGCCTTCTTGGCCTCTTCCCGCAACAGCGTGAGCCGCTGGGCGTGCTCCGCCGTGGTGTAGGTGATAGCGAGGGTAAGTGACTGCCCCTTGTCGTTTTGCAAAATTCCCTGCGGCCCCACTTTGTTGAAACCGGCTTTGGCAAAGTATTCCCGTGCCAGTTTGGGAGCGAACGGACGGGCCTTGATCTCGCTGTTGGTAAACTCCCCCTGACCTGAGCTATAGCTGTTGAGGCGTTGGTAATCCCCCCGCAGCAGGGTGGCGAGCATTCTGTCGAAATTGAGGGCATGCTGGATGCCGAGGCGAACATCGAGATTGCGCAGCAGCGGATCGGCGGTGTTGAGATAGAGCCCCATCGGCGGTTGCGGGGTCTGGTTGTAGAACCATGTGCGCGCGATATAACCCTTCTCGAACTCGGCGGTTTTGGTCTTGTCGTGCCACCAGTTGGGGATCACCAGCGGGAAGCTGTCGAGATCGCCGCGCAGGAAGTGCTGCCAGGCGATGTTCAGATCCCTGAGCACCTTGATTTCGATCCGCGCAGGATTGAAGCGATGCTGGAAGTAGCGCTCGTCATCCCCCCACCAGTTTTCAATCCGCTTGAAGGTGACCGATTTACCCTTTTTCACCTGATCGATCTGATAGGGGCCGGTGACTGGCAACACCTTCCAGTTGTACTCCTTGACCCAGTTGGCGGTGAGCTTGATGGCGTGGCTCGGCTCCGGGCTGATGGGCAGTGACTCAAGCAGATCCTGGCGGCTCTTTTCGGTGCCGCTGGTGATGGCCAGGGTGTGATCATCAAACTTGGTAATGTCTGCTATCTGGGTGCTGTAGTAGTTGTTGTACCAGGGGTCGTTTATCTCCTTGCTGCGCATCATCTTGAGGGTAAAGAGCCAGTCATCGGCGGTGACCGGTTGGCCATCTGACCAGCGCGCTTTGGGATTGATGCGAAAATAGAGGGTCTTGTTGTCGGCGCCGAAGGCCCACTCGTTTGCCAGCATCGGCATGGGGTTGCCGGTGACGGGGTGAGTGCTCAGCAGAGGCAGGTTGGTTTCCCGCACGTAACCGGCAAAGCCGCCGTTGGAGTCGGGGCCATATTTGCGCAGGGTCAGGGGGAAGCTGGTCATAAAGGTGCGAAAGGTGCCGCCGCGTTTGGCGGCCGGATCGGCATAGAGAGGATCCTGGTTGTTGCTCTCCCACTTCAAGTCGGCAGGCAGCGTGGCACTCCAGCCAAACGGGCTCCAGCACAGGGTCAGGGTGATGGCGGTGGCGCGAATGATAGGGGAGAGTCGGCGCTCCCCGGCGGTGATGGTCGATGGCATGTCCTTGCTCTCCTGAAGTCTGCTTCCTGCAGATCACGCACTGGTGATGTCAGTCCCGATGGGGACTGGCTCATCATGAAAATTTTATTCTGTCAGGTCAATGAAATAGCGTGAATTAGCGGGTGGCCTAGGCCGCAACGCAGTGCAGGGTGATCCCCTTGGCCGCGATGGCTGCCCGCATGGGGGCGGGCAGGGCATCGTCGGTAACCAGCACGTTGATCTGGCCCGGCGCGCCAAGCTGGCTCGGGTGGATGGCGCCAAATTTGCTGCTGTCGGTGATCACCACATTGGTCATCCCCTTGGCCAGCACGCTGTTGACCACGTCGGCCCGCATCATGTCGCGGCCGGTGAAACCCATCTCGGGATGAAAGCCATCCACCCCGATAAAGGTCTTGGAGAAGTGCACCTGCTCGATGCAGAGGCGCGTGAGCGGCCCCACCACGCTCTCGCTCTGATGCTGGAACAGCCCGCCGAGCAGCACCACCTGAGCCGGGGTGTCTTTGAGCAGATGAGCGATATAGCTGCTGATGGTGATGATTGTGACCCGTTTGTGCAGGGCCAGATGGCGGGCCAGCAGGGCGTTGGCGCTGCCCCCCTCGATAAAGACCGTCTCGCCATCTTCCACCAGCTGGGCGGCCCGCTCGGCGAGGCGATCCTTGAGCAGGTAATTGATGTTCATCCGGGCATCCGGGTCATCGGTCTCCAGCGCCATGGCCGAGCCGTGTACTCGTCTGAGCAGTCCCTGCTTCTCCAGCGCGGTGAGGTCGTTGCGCACCGTCACCTCAGATACGCCGGTATGTCGGGAGAGTTCACTCACGCTCATCTTGCGAGCCTGATGGACCAGAGTGAGGATCAGTTGGTGGCGTGGATTCATGGTGCGCTCACATAGAAGGTGGTGGATAGCGGCAAGCCACCCGAGGGTGGCTTGCCAATCATATGACGTCACAGGCGCCATGGGGGGGGCGCCCCGTCAGAGACTGTGCTCGGTGCGGGCGATGATATCATCTTGCGCATCCGGGGATAAGGCGGTGAAGAAGGCCGAATAGCCCGCCACCCGTACCACCAGATCCCGGTACTGATCCGGATTGGCCTTGGCCGCCAGCAGGGTTTCGCGCGAGACGATGTTGTACTGCACGTGCCACCCCTTGTGCACCTCGAAGAAGGTGCGCAGCAGGCTCATCAGCTTGGCCTTGTCCCGCTCGTTCTCAAGGCTGGCCGGGCTCAGCTTCTGGTTGAGCAGCACCCCGCCGAGGATAGCCGCCGTGGGCAGCTTGCCGATGGAGTTGAACACCGCCGTCGGGCCGAGACGATCCGAGCCCGAGGAGGGGCTGGCCCCTTCCGCCAGCGGCGTGCGGGCGTGACGACCATCCGGGGTGGCCATGGTGGCGGCACCGAAGGGCACGTTGGCGGAGATGGAGGAGGTGCCCGCATAGTAGGTACCGCCGATGGGGCCGCGGCCGAAGCGGGTGTTGTGCAACCCCTTGAGCTCGTCGATGTAGCTCTGGTAAGCCTGCACCAGCAGCAGGTCAACCTCGTCCAGATCGTTGCCATATTTGGGGGCGGCGTTGGTGAGGCGCTGACGCAGCTGCTCCCCTGCCAGTCCTGAAAAATCTTGCTCGAGTGCTTCGGCCAGCTCTTGCTGATCCACAATCCCCTGCTCGAACACCAGTTTCTTCAGGGCAGCCAGGCTGTTACCGAGGTTGGCAATTCCCACCTGTAGACCTGAGACCCAGTCATAGACGGCGCCCCCCTCCTTGATGGTTTTGCCGCGCTCGATGCAGTCATCCACCAGGGTGCTGCAGAGGATGTCATGGGCTTGAGCCTCCAGCACGCTGTCGACCACGCAGTCGATCTCGATGGATTTGCGGGTGAAGTAGCGCACCTGCTCATCCCAGTGGGCCATCACCTCGTCAAAGTTGCCAAAGCTCCCGTCTCGCAGCGACTGGGGCTGGGGCAGGAATACCTTGCCGGTTGTGGCATCGCGGCCGCCATCAAGGGAGGCCAGCAGGATGCGGGCGAAGTTGATAAAGCTCATGCCGGTGCAGCGATAGCCCCATTTGCCGGGCACGGCGGTCTCGATGCAACCGATGGCGGCGTAGTGGTGGGCATCTTCCACGCTCACCCCGAGCTTGATGAACTCGGGGATCACCACCTCGTCGTTGTTGAAGGCGGGCATGCCAAAGCCGCAGCGGATCACCTGAATGCAGGCGTCGAGGAAATCCTCGCTCATCCCGGCATGGTAGCGCACCGAGAGGTTGGGTTGGGTGGATCGGAGCTGGCCGCAGGACTCCAGAATCGCGTAGGAGAGGCCGTTGACTGCGTCATGGGCAGTGCCATCCCGCCAGTTCTGGCCGCCGATGGTGACGTTTTGATAGAGCGGGCTGCCGGCGGAGGCCTTGGAGTGGGTGCCGGAGCGGATCTTGTTCACCTCCAGCAACTTGAGCCAGCACCCTTGCAGCAGTTCGATGGCGCGTGTCCGAGGCAGGGATTCCGACAATTCCACCTCGCGGCGATACCAGGGGTAGAGGTACTGATCCATCCGGCCAAACGACACCGAGTGGCCGTTGGATTCGATCTGCAGAATGAGCTGGATGAAGTAGCAGAGCTGCAGCGCCTGCCAGAAGGTCTCGGGGGGCTGGTGGGCGATGTGGGCGCAGTTGAGCGCGATGGTCTCAAGCTCGTTTCGGCGCTCGGGGCGAGATTCTTGTGCTGCCATATCATGGGCAAGTGCGGCGTAGCGCGCGATGTGATCGCTGACCGCATCCAGAGTGATGGCGATGGCGTGCAGGAACTGCTCGCGCTGCAGATCGGCCCAATCCGCCAAATCCAGCCGACTCCGCCGCTCAGCCACCTTGGCCTTGAAGCCATCGAGCCCCAGCGTGAGCAGCTCCTCATAATTGACCGCGAGGTGGGCATCCCCCGAGGTCATGTTGCCCTCGGCCTTGATGATGCCGCTCTCCAGCAGCGCTTTTTGCTCGTCGGTAACGAGGCCGAAGCAGCGATCCTGCACCGTCTGGCCGCGCCAGAAGGGGGTGAGGGCGTGGATGATCTCCTTGTCGGTTTCGCTGACCGCAAAGCCGGCGCCGGGGCGGTCGGCCAGCTCGTCGATCTCCTTCTCGATCCAGCTCACCGTGTATTCCGGAAACAGCGGCGCCGCCCGTACCTGACGGGCCTGATTGCCGACGATAAGTTCGTCGTGCTTGATCCAGATGGTGCGCTCCTTGAGGTGATGGGCCAGCGCAAGAGCGCGGCGCACCGGCAGCGGCCGGGCGAGATGAGCCTGATAGGCCTCGGTGTAGTGGCGGGCACGCTCGGTGCAGACCGGTGGCTGAACGATGTGGATCAGGCTCTCTTTGTGGGCGCGGA
Source organism: Aeromonas sp. Y311-2 (assembly GCF_027706025.1). NCBI lineage: Bacteria > Pseudomonadati > Pseudomonadota > Gammaproteobacteria > Aeromonadales > Aeromonadaceae > Aeromonas > Aeromonas sp. Y311-2. The sequence continues at coordinate 37,680 of NZ_JAPDCL010000002.1, forward strand.
TCCGCGGGCTGAGTGTATTGAGGTCGAGCTGGGTCATGATCTTATCCTCTGGTCACAGGGGTCAGCCCCTGACGTTGGGCGTATGCGTGGGCAAAGCTGAGTAAATAGGGGTCATCGAGCGGTGTCTCCGGCGCCTGATAGGGCAGATCCAGCAGGGCATATTTGCCCATCCCCAGGGTGTGGTAGGGGAGGAAGTGGATCTCCTGCACCGTGCCGAGGCTGGCGGCGGTGTCGGTGATGGCGCTGATCGATGCGCGGTCGGCATTGAAGCCGGGAATGAGCGGCACCCGGATCTGCATCGGCACGCCGTGCTCGGCGAGGCGTTTGAGGTTCGCGATGGGCAGCTCCACCTTGCCGCGGGTCCAGTGGAAGAAACGTTCTTTATCCACGTGTTTGAGATCCGCCAGCAGCAGATCCAGTGAGGGGAGGCTTGGCTCAATCTGGTGCCATGGCACATGGAGGCAGCTCTCGACCGCGGTGTGCAGCCCTTCGGCCTTGCAGCGGGCCAGCAGGGACGCTGCAAAGTCGGGCTGCATGAAGGGCTCACCGCCGGAGAGGGTGATGCCACCGCCGCTGCGCTCGAAGAAGGGACGATCCCGCAAGATGGTGTCCATCAGGGTGTCCAGCGTTTCATCGCGGCCGCACACCTGCAGCGCTTCGCTCGGACAGAGGCCGCGCAGCCGTTCCATATCATCGGCCTTGAGGGCAGAACGGCTGAGCTGGATGCCCTCGCTGTCACGCAAGATTGCCGGACACGCCTGGCTGCAGAGCTGGCATCCCTCGATGCACTGGCGCCGGTCGAGTAGTATGTCCTGCTTGGGAGAGCGGCTTTCCGGGTTTTGACACCACAGACAGGCCAGCGAGCACCCCTTGAGAAACACCAGGGTGCGAATGCCGGGGCCATCGTGAGTTGAATATCGTTGCAGGTCGAAAATCACACCGCCTCCTTTTGTTTTTTATTCTATTTGCTTTCATTCGAAAGTTGATTTGATTTCGATCAAGCTATTTGCAGATGTTTTATCGCTAGAATGGCGACATATTGAACATCCCGTTAAGGAGTTAGAGATGGAGCTGTATCTCGATACCGCTGATGTGGCAGCAGTGCGTCGCTGGTCACGGATCCTGCCGTTGGCCGGTGTCACCACCAATCCTTCCATTACTGCCGCCGGGGGATTGCCGCTCTGTGAGCTGCTGCCCGCCCTGCGCGACGTGCTGGGGCCCAAGGCGCGCCTGTTTGCCCAGGTGATGGCCAAAACCGAAACCGAGATGGTGCGCGAGGCATTCGCCCTGCGTGAACTGGACCCGGATCTGGTGGTCAAGATCCCGGTGTGCGTAGAGGGGCTGGCTGCCATCAAGAGCCTGACCGCCAACGGTGTGCCGACTCTGGGAACTGCGGTATACACTCCGTTGCAAGGCTGGCTGGCGGCGGTGGCGGGAGCGGATTATGTCGCACCTTATGTCAACCGGCTGGATGCCCAGGGGGGCGATGGCATCGCCACCGTGCAGGAGCTGCAACAGCTGCTTGAGCTGCACGCCCCGAACAGCAAGGTGCTGGCGGCGTCATTCCGCACTCCCCGTCAGGCCCTTGACTGCCTGCTGGTCGGTTGCCAGTCCATCACCTTGCCGCTCGATGTGGCGGAGCAGTTGCTGAACGTGCCGGCGGTAGATGCGGCGCTGGTGAAGTTTGATCAGGATTGGCAGCGCGCCTTCGGTCGCTGATTGCAGTGACAAGCGGATTGCCGTGATTGAGGGGGGGGGGGGGTGAAGAAGCGCGGGTGATGGGGATTGACCGACTAGACTGGAAACAGGTGGCTACATTCGCTGGCCGCCTTGCAGTCCACCGGAGGTATTCCATGAGCGACCATCTGCTACTCCCCCATGGTGAAGATTTGCGTCGTGCGGTGCGTTGGCTCAGCGAGCATCATCAGCACGATATCGCCGCCATTGAAGAGGCCAGCCTGCGTTTTGATCTCTCGCCGCTAGATGAGGAGTTTCTGATCCAGCACTGGCTCGACAGCCAGCGCCCATCATGAATATCTGAGGTGAGAGATTTAGAAGAAGTTGGCGAGGTTGATGCCAAACTCTTTGGGGTCGACCGTGTTTTCGATGCTCTCCTGCACCCCTGACTTGGCCAGATCCAGCCACTGTACCTCGAGGTAGTGACGCTGGGTGGCGTGATAGATCACCTTGACCACCGGCTTGAGCGGCTGCTGCTCGTTGCGCTGCATCACGATAGCCAGGCGCTGGTTTGAGAGCTGTACCAGAGTGCCCACCGGATAGACTCCCATGCACTTGATGAACTTGGTAACCAGTTCGGCATCAAAGTGCTGATTGATCCCCTTGAGCAGAATGCGGAAGGCCTGGGTCGGCTGCATACCCGCTTTGTAGACCCGATCCGCGGTGATGGCATCATAGACATCGACGATGCCGCTCATCCGGGTATAGAGAGAGAGCTGCTCCCCCTTGAGTCGCTGCGGATAGCCGGTGCCATCGAGCCGTTCGTGGTGGTTGGCGGCTACCTCCAGCATGGTGGGGGTGATGCCCGGGGTATTGCTGAGGATCTCGTAACTGTGCACCACATGCTGGCGCATGATGGCGAACTCCTCATCGGTCAGCTTGCCCGGTTTATTGAGCACCTCGTCCGGGGTCATGATCTTGCCCACATCGTGCAGCAGGCCACCCAGGGTCAGCTCCTTGAGTACGCTGCGCTCAAGCCCCAGATAGCGGCCGAAGTTGGCCAGCAGAATGGCCACGTTCATGGAGTGCTCCATCAGGTAGGCATCCTTGGCGCGAATACGGGCCAGACAGAGCATGGCATCGCCGTGGGTGAACATGGTGTCCACCATCTCTTCGGCGACTTCGGCCAGCGGGGTGATGTCGATAGGCTCACCCGCTTTGAGGTGGCGAATGAACTTGCCTTGCAGCTCGCGCGCTTCCTGATAAAGGCGGCGGATTTTAAGCTCCCGCCCTTCGCCGTTGGCACTGGCACGGCGCCCTACCTGGGCGCTGTTGGCATTGAGATCGGGGGAGGTAACGGCATCACTTTCGGCACTGCCCAACTTGCTGCGGGCCAGATCGATGCGTACCGTGAGCACCCCCTGACGTACCAGATTGGCAATTTGCGCCACGCTGGTCACCAAGCCCATCTGGGCGATCTCCATCCCACCTGTCTGGCTGGCGATAGCAATGACATACATGCCGGGTTTCAGCTGGTTGATGGGAATGACGGGATAGGATGCTTGAGACTTCATGAGGGCTTCCTGACTCTTATTATTATGAGTATCGTTCGGATGGGTTACACCGGAGAAGTGTAACATCGGATGACCAGTTCGTCATAATTGGCAACCCCTTAACAGTGGCGTTGTCGCCCCCGCCCGATATAATGACGCCCCTTTACTTGTTGGACTCCGAGGTTGTGAATGCGGCTTGATAAATTTCTGTGCGATTGTTCGGATTTGACCCGCTCGCTGGCAGGCAAACTGATCCGTCAGGGTGAGGTCATGGTGGATGGCATTGTGGTCAAGCAGCCCGCCTTTCATATCAATGAGCAGAGCCAGATCGAGTTTGACGGCGTGCTGCTGACGCTGGAGCAGCGCAACCGCTATTTCATGCTGCACAAGCCGGAAGGTTACGTCTGCTCCAATGAGGATCCGGATCACCCGACAGTCTTCTTCCTGATGGATGAACCGGCGATGGGCAAGCTGCACGTAGTGGGTCGCCTCGACCTCGATACCACGGGTCTGGTGCTGGTGACCGACGACGGTCAATGGTCCCACCGCATCACCTCGCCGCGCCACGAGTGTGCCAAGACCTATCACGTCTGGCTGGCCGATCCGGTGAGCCCGGATGCAATCGAGCTGTTCGCCGAAGGGGTCTACCTGCGTAACGAGACCGATAAAACCCGTCCTGCCCAGCTGGAAATTCTCGGCGAGTGCGAGGCCCGCCTGACCATCCACGAAGGCAAGTACCATCAGGTCAAGCGGATGTTTGCCTCCATCGGCAACAAGGTCGTTGGCTTGCATCGCGAGCGGGTGGGCGGTCTGACGCTGGATGAAGAGTTGGCACCCGGTGAATACCGTGAGCTGACCGCTGAGGAGATTGACCTGTTCTGATCAGGGATGGTGCCGGGGGTCAGTGAGTGCTGAAACCCAGCACCAGCGCCGTGCCCAGGGTGGCAATCAGTGCCCCCGCCCAGGCGGCAACGGATGGCCGCTCCCCCGAGTGCCACCACAACAGCGGCAGCAGCAGTACCGGCGTGGTAGAGGAGAGAATGGCCACCATGCCCACCTCGCCCTGCCGCAGCGCCATCAGGATCAGCGTCATCCCTAGCCCCATCGCCAGAAAACCGTTGGTGGCAATCATGGCGAGGATCTGGCGATTGACCGGTTTGAGCGGCATGGCCAGCGGCAAGCGCCCCAGCCGCAGGACGCAGTGGGCCAGCAGGGCACTGCCCATCCGGATACCAGATGCACTCACCGCATCCACCTCACCACTCATCATCACCGGTTTGGCGATGATGGCTCCCACGCTCTGACACAGTGCCGCCGTCAGGCCAAGGCCAATTCCCAGCGCCAGATTGCCACGGATCTGCTCCCACTCGTTGCTGCTACTGCGTCTGCCAAACAGGATCGCCAGCATCACGCCAGCAAAGACCAGCATGGCCCCCAGCAGTCGCCAGCCTGTCAGCTGTTCATTAAAGAGCCAGAGCCCAAGCAGGGCGGAAAACAGCGCATGGCAAGAGAAGAGCAGGGCACTGCGTCTTGGCCCCAACCGGTTCATGCAGGCAAACAGCGCCGTATCGCCCACGAAGATGCCGACCAGCCCCGAGATGGCGAGCAGGGGCAGGGCGCTTGCGGTGAGGGTTTGCCAGCCACCGGTGAGCAGACTCATGGTGCCGAGCATCAGGCTGACCAGAAACATGCGCCAGCGGCTGTAGGCAAATGCGCCGAGATGACGGGCCGGTTTGACCGAAATTAGCGCTGCAACTGCCCATAAACTGGCCGACGCGAGGGCCAGCCACTCATAACCCATAAAAACTCCTGAAAAAATTAACCCGAAAGACTCCATCTCCCGGGCAAGCCCGATACAATACGGGGCGTTTTCGGGGATAACAAGAGCGGCATCAGGCATTCATCAGGCGCGCCGTCGGCCTTCCCCTCCTGCAGTGGTGTTATTCGAGGTTTTGTCATGAGGTATGGTTTCTTCCCCAAGCTGGCGCAACGCTGGCTCTCCCCGCTATTGCTTGCCGTGCTGGCAGGGCCCCTGGCCCATGCCACCACCGTTGAGCAGCAGCCCCTGCTTGCCGATCGGCAAACCCTGGTAAAGGGCAACGGTGCCGAGCCGGAGTCGCTGGATCCGGCGCTGGTGCGCTCCGGTTTTCCGGGGGAGGCGGTACTGGTCGATCTGTTTGAAGGGCTGGTCAGCGAAGATGGTCAGGGGCATATCGTCCCTGCTCAGGCACAGCGCTGGGAGGTGAGTGAAGATGGGCTGGAGTGGCGATTCTTCCTGCGCCCTCAACTGAAATGGTCCAATGGCGAGCCGCTGGTGGCCGCTGATTTCGTCTATGCATGGCGCCGTCTGCTCGATCCGGCCATCAACTCCCCTTCTGCCGGATTGCTGCTGGCGACGGGGATCAACAATGCGCAATCCATCTATGCCGGTGCGCTGGAGCTCGGCAATCTGGGCATTGAAGCGCAAAGCGATCAGATCCTGAAAATCACTCTGGAGCGGCCGGCTCCCTATTTCCTGCAGCTCATCAGTCAGCGCCCTTTTGTGCCGGTCAATCAGAAGGCGATAGCCCAGTTTGGCAAGCAGTGGACCGAGCCCGGCAAGTTGGTGAGCAATGGTGCGTACCGGCTGACAAGTTGGACGCCGAACGAGCGGATCGAAGCCGAGCGCAATATCCACTACTGGGATGACCTTCACACCCGTATCGGACAGGTCACCTATTTGCCTATCACTTCGCAACATGCCGAACGGCTGCGCTATGAGGCTGGTGAAATACAGCTCACCAACAAGGTCTCCCTCGGCTATTACCAAAAGATGAAGCGCGAGTCTCCGGAGCGGCTCTGGGGCTTGCCGCTGTTTGGTACCTATCTCTATGCGTTCAATCTGAAGCGCCCCGAACTGCAGGATGTGCGGGTGCGTCAGGCGCTCTCCATGGCGGTTGATCGACAGCAGCTCATTGGATCGGTGAGCGGGCAGGATGAACAGGCAGCATGGTCGCTGTTGCCGGAGATGCCGGGTTACCCCCGGGTGATATTGCCTGTGGCGCTTGAAGATATGCCAACCCGCCAGGCCAAAGCGGCAGCGTTGCTGTCAGCGGCCGGGTATAACAGTGCCAATCCACTCAAGCTGAGCATTACCTACAACAGCGCCGAAACCCACAAGCAGATGGCGATGGCCATTGCCGCCATGTGGCAGAAGCTGGGGGTGCAGGTCACCCTCAACAGTCTGGAGTGGGGCGCCTATCAGGTGGCAAAGGATAGCGGTGATTTTCAGGTGGCCAGAAGCTTCCTGTTTGGCGATTACGTGGAGCCGTCAGCCATGCTGGGCAGCTTCCGTTGTCAGGATCTGCGCAACGAGAGCGGCTACTGCAATCCCGACTTTGATCTGCTGCTGGAGCAGGCAGCCAATACGCTGGACAGCGCGAGCCGGGTTGAACTCTACCGGCATGCCGAACAGTTGCTGCTTGAGGAGGCGCCGATCCTCCCCGTGTATCATTACAATCAGATGAGACTGGTCGATCCCGCGCTGCGAGGGCTGCCCAGCCAGAATTTGAAAGGGACGATTGCCACCAAGGATCTCTATTTCAGCCCGCAGTGAGGAGCATTTCATGAAACTTGCCATCATTTCCGACATCCACGGCAGCATCATTGCGCTGGAGCGGGTGCTGACCCAACTTGAGCCCTGGCAGCCGGACCACTATCTGCTGCTCGGCGATCTGCTCAACCATGGCCCGCGCAATCCTCTGCCGGAAGGGTATAACCCGGCCGCGGTGGCCGATCGGCTCAACGAGCTGGCGCCACAGATCATCGCGGTGCGGGGCAATTGCGATTCCGAAGTGGATCAGATGCTGTTGCGCTTTCCCATCACAGCCCCCTACAACCAGTTGCTGATCGATGAGCGGCGCTGGTTTGTCAGCCATGGCCATCTTTATCGCCCGGACGAGGTACAGCTGCCTGTGGGCAGTCTGTTCCTGAGCGGCCATACCCATGTGCCGGTGCTGGAGTGGCAGGGGGAGCGGGTATTGATGAACCCGGGGTCGATCTGTTTCCCGCGCGGCGAGTTGCCTGCCAGTTACGGGAGCTATGAGGACGGGGTACTGCGCGTTAATGCGTGTGAGGACGGGCGAGAGTTGTTGCGACTGGTGCTTTAAAACCGAGAGCAAAAATGCAAGGCCTGATAAGAGATGTCAGGCCTTGATACCGTAGGAGCGGGTGCCAGAGCGAGTGTTACCCTTGGCGTCATAGGTCAGGCTGTTGCGATCGCGCAGCTGACTCAGAAAGGTTGCCAGACGACGGTTTGAGACGATGCTCAATTCAAGCAAGCGACCGTTGATATCATTTTGTGCCTGGCAGGCATCCAGTTTTGCACGAAGCTGTGCCATCTCGTCGGGATAGGCTGCCAGCTGCAGTGCCAGTTCCGGCATCTCTGCGAGAGTCTTGTCCAGAGTTTCTATCGCAGCAAGCAACTGCTGTTTGCGCTCGGTCAGTGCGGGCAGGGCCAGTGCCTGATGCTGTTCGAGCAAGCTGAACTCCTCTTCCAGAATGCCTTGCATCTGGCTGAGATAATCATCTTGGGTGTGCAGTAACGAAGGTAAGTCCATCATCCCAGAACTTTGTCCAGATTGGCCTCAAAACTGAACATCTTCTTGGCCACAGCGTCGCTGTTAACCTGATATTCGCCACTCGCGACGGCTTTTTTCAGCCGTTCGACCTTGCTCTCATTGCCGGTCGAGGCGGTATTGAGGTTTTGTTGCATCTTTTGCAATTGTTGCGCCTCACTGGTCAAGGAGACGGAGTCCAGCTTGACAGTAGCCGCTTTGTTTTCGGGCGATGAGGTGACTGACTTGCTGCCTGTCCCCTGGCTATTAGCGGTATTTTGCAACCGATTATTCGCCAAGTTGTTGATATTGTTGATGGCCATTTTAGTTACCTTCGTCTGCTTTAAGGTTTGCTTACCTGTATATCGGTGCGGCAGATCAAAACTTTAGAAAAAAGTTGTCAAGGATCCGGATTTAAAAAGTGACCGATACGGCACCTACTGCACTGACTTTACCCTCAACGGTTTTGCCGGAGCGAATATTGACGAGTTTGATGATCTCTCCGAAGCTGCCATCTTGCAAGGCTCGGGCCATGGTTTTGATCTGGAAGTTGCTGTTTTCTGCCGTCAGGGTGACCTGATCCCCTTTGCACACGACACAAACCTGGCTCAAACGGATGGGTTGCCCCGGTTTTAACTCCCTCTTGCTGCGTACTCCGACAAGAGGGGCTGTGTCAGTCAGGTAGTCGCCGCGGATCAGGGTCTGATCCTGATAGGCCAACACCAGCTGGCTTTCACTCAGCAGGTCCCCCTTGGCGATGGGGTTGGTCACAGTGACATAGGGCTTTTGAATGCTGACCCGCACCGGGAGATAGACGTCCCAGGGTTTGTCTTCCTCACACTTAAGGTAAACTGTTGTATTACGGCGAATTTCCATTTTTGCTGGTAAGCTGATAGTGAGCAGGTCTTCGCAGCGGGTCAGTGGGAGCCGTTCATCCAGTGTGGCAGAGGTAACCTCGGCTCTGGCATCCAACGGAATATCCAGCTGGCTGTAAACGAACTCTTGTGCCTTTTCTTGCAGATAAGTAGTGACGTCCGAGGCGTAGCTGGGAGATATGCTGCCAAAAAAGAGGCTGATGAGTAAAAGTCGGTTAATCATTTTCGCTCGTTGGTCGATAAGTTGTTCACGCATATCACCATATTTAACTATGATTGCTTCAGAATCTGTTCGTTGTCACATCGATAGTCTGACGCAATCCATCACGCATGCATGATTAATGCCAAGCGTTTTTAGGGAGTGTTTATGGCCAGTATCCTGGACTCGGTCAACCAACGTACCCAGCTAGTGGGGCAAAACCGGCTGGAGTTGTTGTTGTTTCGTCTCAATGGACGTCAAAGATTTGGCATCAACGTATTCAAAGTGCGTGAAGTGTTGCAGTGTCCCCCCTTGACCGTGATGCCCAAACTGAACTCCTGCATCCGCGGGGTCGCACATATTCGTGGCCAGACTATCTCGGTCATCGACCTCAGCATGGCGGTTGGCAAACGCCCGATTGATGATCTGAGCAAATGCTTCATTATCATCTCCGAGTACAACCGCTCTATTCAGGGCTTTTTGGTGCATTCGGTCGAGCGCATTATCAATATGAACTGGGAATCCATCCTGCCTCCGCCTAAAGGTGCGGGTCGCATCAACTACATGACAGCCGTGACAGAAGTCGATGGCGAGTTGGTCGAAATCCTCGATGTTGAGCGGATATTGAACGAAATTTCGCCGGTTGCAACGGATGTGAGTGAGGAGTTGGTTCAGGCCAGCGTCGACCACCCGACTCTGGGGCGTCCTGTTCTTGTTGCGGATGACTCCTCAGTGGCACGCAAACAGGTACAACGTGCGCTTGAGGCTATCGGTGTCGAGTGCGTGTTGGCAAAAGATGGCCGCGAAGCATTGAACATGCTGCTGGAAATGACCAAAAATGGTCCTATCAAGGATCAGGTTGCGCTGGTTATTTCGGATATCGAAATGCCGGAAATGGATGGCTATACCTTCACTGCCGAGATCCGGAATAATCCCAATCTCAAGGATTTGCATGTTATTCTGCATACCTCGCTCAGTGGAGTATTCAACCAGGCAATGGTGCAGAAAGTTGGTGCGAACAATTTTATCGCCAAGTTCCAGCCTGATGAATTGGCCAAGGCCGTACAAAACGCACTCTAATAAAGAAGAACAGCTGCATGAAGACACTTTCGGACGACTTATACAAACAGTTCAGCAACTTTCTGGCGGTACAGAGCGGAATTGTGCTGGGGGATAACAAACAGTATCTGGTGAAGAGCCGTCTTTCACCTTTGATGGCTCAGTTTGGCATCGAGAGTCTGTCTGATCTGGTTACCCGTGCAATGAGTGTGCGAGAGCGTGACCTGAAAATGGCCGTGGTGGATGCTATGACGACCAACGAGACCCTCTGGTTTCGTGATACCTATCCGTTTCAGCTTCTTACCGACAAGATTTTCCCCGAGTTGGGGAAAAGTGGCCGCCCCATCAAGATCTGGTCGGCTGCATCCTCGTCAGGTCAGGAACCCTATTCCATTGCCATGACGGCACTGGAACAGCAGATGAAAAAGCCGGGGACCTTGCCTGGTGGCGTGCAGATTGTCGGGACGGATATTTCGACGACCATGCTCAATCAGTGTAAGGAAGGCGTTTACGATAGCCTTGCTCTGGCGCGCGGTTTGTCACCGGAGCGCAAGAAGATGTTTTTTGAGCCTTACGGTGATAACAAGATGCGGGTTGCCGAGCGAGTCAGAAAATTGACCACCTTCCGGCCACTCAACTTGCTGGAGAGTTATAGTCTGCTCGGCAAGTTTGACATTATCTTTTGCCGTAACGTGCTTATCTATTTTGCGCCGGAAGTGAAGTCGAAGATCCTCAACCAGTTTGCTGCCAGTCTCAACCCCGGTGGATATCTGATGTTGGGCGCGTCGGAGTCACTGGCCGGGTTGACCGACCGGTTCGAGATGATCCGCTGCAATCCGGGGATTGTCTACAAGGTCAAATAGGCCTGATGGCCTTGATATTCGGGGTCTGCCGAATATTGCCAGTTCATGCAAAGAGGGAAGCTACGAGCTTCCCTCTTTCTTAATCTACAGCTCAGTCTTTCTATTTACCTACCATATCTCGCCACTGTAAAAGTGGTTGCAACCTTAAGGTGGCCAAATGATGCCGTCTGACTCAAGGCACGAGATGCTCCTGCTGTTTTCGGTCTGAAATGTGCTCATACCCAAACCATCGAACTGAGAGATTTGCTTATGGCACACCTCTTGCAGACAAAATAAACCAAGCAGGAGGTGTGCTATGGCTCTTTCATTTGACAAGGCATTCGGTGTGCATCAACACACCATAAGCGTTCGCGCCAAGCGTGCTGAGGTGCTTTCCAGCAATATTGCCAACGCAGATACCCCGGGCTTCAAAGCCAGGGATATCAATTTTGCTCAGGCATTGCAGGAGGCTCAGTCGCATCAGGGTTTTGGTTTGGCAACGACCAGCGAAAAGCACTTTGCCTTGAATATGGACGCCCCGGGTACCGTGCAATATCGCAACCCGCTGCAACCGGATACCGGTGACGGCAATACAGTCGATGTGCAGCAGGAGCGCAGCGAATTTCTGCGTAATAGCCTCGAGTATCAAACCTCCCTTGAATTTATGAATAGCAAGATCAGTGGCCTGCTAAAGGCCCTGAAAGGAGAGCAGTGATGAGTTTGTTCAAGGTCTTTGACATAGCAGGCTCGGCTATGAGCGCACAGTCAGTGCGCCTCAACACGGTTGCCAGCAACATGGCCAACGCGGACAGCGTCAGCTCCAGTGTGGAAAATACTTACCACGCCAGGCGGCCAGTCTTTGCCGCCCAGCTCGAGCAGGCGATGTCTGACAAGCAGGGCTCAGTCGGGGTTGAGGTGAAGGGGATTGTCGAGAGCAAGGCGCCACTGCTCAAGGAGTACAATCCCAACCACCCGATGGCGGATAAAGACGGTTTTATCTTCAAGCCAAACGTCAACATGGTTGAAGAGATGGCCGACATGATCAACGCCTCGCGCAGCTACCAGACCAACGTACAGGTTGCAGATTCGGCCAAGAAGATGCTGCAGCAGACGCTCCAGCTTGGCAAGTCCTGATAGGAGGGATGCAGCATGGTCGATACAACCAACAGTGCTAACGGTATAAGCCGTACCACGACCCAGGCGACAGGCACCACCACGACGCCCAAGAAAGAGCTGGATCAGGCTTCCTTTCTAAAGCTGCTGACCATGCAGCTGTCGTATCAGGATCCTTTCAAGCCTGTTGATAACGCCCAGATGCTCTCCCAGATGGCATCCATGTCGACATCTGAGGGGATCAGCAGTTTGTCCACTCAGATGGGTAAGCTTAATGACCAGATGATCTCCAGTCAGGCGCTGCAAGCCTCCGCATTGGTGGGACAAAATGTGCTGTTGCAGAGCAATACCGGCTATCTGGATAAGGAGGGCTCTCTCCCCGGTGTTGTGGCTGTGGGAACGACGAATAAATATTCGAGCGTCAAGGTCACCATCGAAGATGAAAAAGGCCAGGTTATCAAGGAATTCTCTCTCGAAGGGGAGCAGCGAGGCAACGTTGAAGTTGCCTGGGATGGCACAGACAAAGATGGAAAGCGGGTCAAGTCAGGTAAATATGTGATTAAGGCAAGCGGTACTCTGGATGGCAAATCCGAAAGTATTGCTGCTTATGCTTACGGCAAGGTGGATAGTGTGGCGCTGGGCAATGCGAGCAATCCGACAATGCTTAACGTGAAAGGCTTGGGTAGCACGCTGTTGAGTAGCATCTTGCAAATTTCAGGAACTAATTCAAACCAGACGGTTACACCGTCAAAAACCACGTCGACAGCATCGATCTAAGGAGCTGGATATGTCATTTAACAATGCCTTGAGCGGTGTCAACGCGGCACAAAAAGACTTGAACGTCACCGCCAACAACATTGCCAACGTTAACACCATGGGCTTTAAAGAGTCCCGTGCCGAGTTTGCGGATGTCTACGCCAACTCCATTTTTGTCAATGCCAAGACCCAGGTCGGTAACGGTGTGGCGACAGGTGCGGTTGCTCAGCAGTTCCACCAAGGGGCGCTGCAATTTACCAATAACGCACTGGATCTGGCTATTCAGGGTAACGGCTTCTTTGTGACCTCTGACGGTCTGACCAATCTGGATCGCACCTACACCCGTGCCGGTGCCTTCAAGCTCAATGAAAACAGCTATATGGTCAACAATCAGGGCCATTATCTGCAAGGTTACGAAATCAACGCCGATGGCACGCCTAAGGCGGTAAGTATCAATGCGACCAAGCCGATTCAGATACCTGACAAGGCCGGTGAACCAATCAAGACAACCAAGATTGACGCCAGTTTCAACCTGCCATCGACAGCGGCGCCCCTGCCCGCAGGTAATGCGGTGGGTGATGCCTCTACTTTTGACCCCAAAGATTCGAAAACATATTCCTCTTCAACTTCTGTGGTGATTTATGACTCACTGGGTGAGCCGCATACCATCACGCAATATTTTGTCAAAGAGGCTGACCCGGCAGATCTGACCAAACCCGCCAATCCTACAGCTTGGCGTATGTACCTCTACCAAGGTGATAAGCCTATTGATATTGTCGGTGGTGTCACACCCACTATGGCAACTGGTTTGAGTCAGGCGCCTGCTGGTGCAAGAGTGACCTTCGGGGCTGATGGCAAGATGATTACCCCGACTACACCGGCGACCATCAAGACAGAGCAATTGGGAGCCGCGCCCCCGGCAGGTGCTGGCATTATCACCAATGGTGCAGATCCCACTCAGCAGGTGGATATCAACTTCGGAACGGTGACCCAGTATGCTTCACCGTTTGAAGTCAACAAGTTGACTCAGGATGGTTCCACTGTCGGCCGTTTGACCAAGGTGGAGATCACTCCGGACGGCATCGTGTCCGCGACTTACAGTAACGCAACCACCATCAAAGTGGCCATGGTGGCAATGGCAAAATTTGCCAACTCGCAAGGATTGACTCAGGTTGGCGATACCTCCTGGCGTCAGTCTCTGCTCTCTGGCGATGCCTTGCCGGGGACGCCGAACTCGGGTACTTTCGGGACCATCAAATCATCGGCGCTGGAGCAGTCCAACGTGGATTTGACCTCCGAGCTGGTGGACTTGATCACTGCCCAGCGTAACTTCCAGGCCAACTCTCGTTCTCTGGAGGTCAACAGTTCGCTGCAGCAGACCATCCTGCAGATCCGTTAATCGCGCAATAAATGATAATGAGAGGGGGCTTGGCCCCCTCTCTGTTTCTGTCGCATTCCCATCCTCCTTCTCCCCCCATATCTCTGCTGTTGGCACTCTAATTGCATTTCTCCTGTCAGAGTCATCTGTTTGACGGAGAATTCCATGGATCACCTGCTTTATATCGCCATGTCCGGGGCCAAAGAGACCATGAACAGCCTGGCTGTTCGGGGCAACAACCTCGCCAATGCCAATACCACCGGTTTCAAGTCCGATTTTGAGCAGGCCAGAAGCATGCAGGCGTTCGGAGAGGGCTTGCCAAGCCGGGTGTTTGCCATGGCTGAGCGCCCGGGTCAGAACCTGCAGCATGGCATGTTGATGACCACCGGACGGGATCTGGACGTGGCGGTGGATGGTCCGGGCTGGATTGCCGTGCAGGATCCAAAGGGCGGCGAGGCCTATACCCGCATGGGGAATTTGCAGGTCAATGCGACCGGCAACTTGCAAACCTCGACCGGCCTGAATGTGGTTGATGACGGCGGTCAGCCAATCGTGTTGCCGATGCCGATGGAGAAACTCGAGATCAATCGGGATGGCACCATCAGCGGTCGACCGGAAGGGGCTGCCGCCAACTTGCCGGAAGATTTTCAGCGGATCAAGCTGGTCAACCCTGCCGCCGATGCGGTGGAGAAGGGCCAAGATGGTCTGTTTCGCCGCAAGGATGGCCAGAATGAACCCGCCTCGGCCAATGTCGGCCTGATTGCTGGCTCCCTTGAAGGGAGCAACGTCAATGTGGTGGATGAGATGACCAACCTGATCCGGCTGCAACGCCAGTTCGAAACCCAGGTCAAAATCATGAAGACGGCCGAAGAGAATGATGAAGCTCAAACCCAACTGCTGCGAATCAGCTAATCAAGGAGTTACACTATGAATCCTGCACTCTGGATCAGCAAGACCGGGTTGGATGCACAGCAGACCAATATTTCGGTTACCTCGAACAACCTGGCGAACGCCAGCACCGTGGGCTTTAAAAAGTCACGGGCCATCTTTGAAGATCTGCTGTATCAAAACATCAACCAGCCTGGTGGCCGCTCTTCTGCCGATACCGAGCTCCCCTCCGGCTTGATGCTGGGGGCGGGTGCCAAGGTGGTGGCGACCCAGAAAAACCACAGTCAGGGTAACGTACAAACCACTGACAACTCGCTCGATTTGATGATCAGTGGTCGTGGCTACTTTGAAATTCAGCTGCCGGATGGCAGTGCGGCCTATACCCGTAACGGTCAGTTCACCCTCAACGATGAAGGGACCATAGTGACGCCGGGTAATGGCTACCCGCTGCAACCGGAAATCCAGATCCCGGAAAACGCCCAGAGCGTTACGGTGGGTGAAGATGGTCAGGTCTCGGTGCAGCTCAAGGGCGATGGCGCTTCTCAGGTCGTCGGTCAGATCAACATCTCCGACTTCGTCAACGCCAGCGGCTTGCAGCCGATGGGGGAGAACATGTTTGTCGAGACCCAATCCAGTGGTGCTGCCGCTCAGGGGACTGCCGGTGCCGATGGCTTGGGGGTGATCAAGCAGGGGATGCTGGAGACTTCCAACGTCAACGTGACCGAAGAGCTGGTGAACCTCATTCAGGCTCAGCGGGTCTACGAGATGAACTCCAAGGTGCTCTCCGCCGTGGACGGCATGATGTCCTTCCTGATCCAGCGTACCTAATTAGGAGGTGCATGATGAAAGCCGTATGGATGCTGGGATTGTTGGTGCTGGGAGGGTGTAGCAGCACTCCCAATACGCCCAAGCCTGATGATCCCGAGTTTTCCCCCGTCTACGGGGAGTCGGAGCCGGTGTCGGTGCGACCGACAGGGGCGATTTTCCAGCCGGATCAGGTCAATGGCATCTATTCGGATATCAAGGCACACAAGGTAGGCGACATCATTACCATCGAGTTGTCGGAGTCGACCTCCGCCTCGAAAAAGGCCAATACCCAGAGTGGCAAGAATAACAAGTTCAATCTGGACCCGGTCAAGTTGGGTGGCGTGCCCGTGACCGCCAGCCCCTATGATCTCTCAGCCTCCATTGCTCAAGACAGCGCGTTCAAGGGCCAGGCCAAGGCGGATCAGAGCAACAGCCTGCAGGGCAATATTTCGGTCAGCGTGGCCAAGGTACTGCCCAACGGCAATCTGGTGGTGCGCGGCGAGAAGTGGATCATGCTTAATAATGGCAATGAATATATCCGGATCACCGGCCTTATTCGCCCGGAGGACGTGACGTCTGATAACAGTGTTTCGTCCCAGAAAGTGGCCAATGCCCGCATTTACTACGGTGGTACCGGCGATCTGGCCAATAGCCAGGAGCAAGGGTGGCTTACCAGCTTTTTCAATGGTCCCTGGTGGCCGCTCTAGGAGATGTTATGAAGTCACTCCGTCTTGTCACACTGCTCTGCTGTCTGCTGCCCTTGGGCGTGGCCAATGCGGCCCGGATCAAGGACATCAGCTCGGTTGAAGGGGTGCGTAACAACCAGCTGATTGGTTACGGTCTGGTGGTGGGGTTGCCCGGTACTGGCGAGAAGAACAACGCCTTCACCGAGCAGACCTTCCGTACCATGCTAAACAATTTTGGCATCAAGGTGCCGGATAACATCAAGCCCAAGATCAAGGATGTTGCGCCGGTGGCGATCCATGCCGACCTGCCCCCCTTCTCCAAGCCGGGCCAGACCATCGACGTGACGGTCTCTGCCATTGGCGAGGCCAAGAGCCTGCGGGGCGGCACTCTGCTGCAAAGCTTCCTGAAAGGGCTCGATGGGCGGGTCTATGCGGTCGCGCAGGGTAGTCTGGTGGTTGGTGGTCTGGGGGCCGAGGGGGCTGATGGTTCCAAGGTAGTGATCAATACCCCGACCGTCGGGCGGATTGCCAACGGTGCGACCGTGGAGCGGGAGGTGCCCAACTCCTTCAGTCAGGGGGACACCATCACCTTCAACCTTAACCGACCCGACTTTACTACGGCGCGCCGTCTGGCCGATGTGGTCAACGATCTGGTGGGGCCCAATACCGCTCAGGCGCTCGATGCTACCTCGGTCAAGGTCTATGCCCCGCGGGATCCGGGTCAGCGGGTCTCATATCTCGCGACCATCGAGAATCTGGAAGTGGATCCGGCCAACGAGGCGGCCAAGATCATCGTCAACTCCCGCACCGGCACTATAGTGATCGGCAGTCAGGTCAAGCTCAAACCTGCGGCCATCAGCCATGGCGGGTTGACGGTGACCATCGCCGAAAACCAGCAGGTCTCCCAGCCCAACCCGCTGGCAGGAGGAGAGACGACGGTGACCAACAACTCGACCATCAATGTCCAGCAGGAGCCGGGGCGAATGTTCAAGTTTGATACCGGTGCGACCCTGGACGATCTGGTCCGGGCGGTCAATCAGGTCGGGGTCGCCCCCGGTGATTTGATGGCCATCCTTGAGGCGCTGCAGCAGGCAGGCGCCATCGAGGGGCAACTGGTCATATTGTAACAAGCGGCAAGTGGTTGCCACGGGTGGCAATGAGGTAAGCAAAATGGCGGAGTTTGACAGCAACAGCGGCATGAATCTCGGGATGGTACAGGACATCAAGAACCTGGACCGTCTGCGCCAGATGAGCCAAAGCAAAGAGGGACAGGCCGAAGCGCTCAAGAGTGCGTCACGCCAGTTCGAGTCAATCTTTACCCAGATGCTGTTTCAGAGCATGCGTCAGGCCAACGGGGTGTTGACTCAGGACAACCCGATGAACAGCAGCTATACCCAGTTCTATGAAGGGATGCTGGATGAGCAGCGGGTTGCCGACATGTCCAGCAAGGGGGGACTGGGATTGGCTGACATGGTGGCCAGGCAGCTCTCTCCCGAGACCTTTACCCATCAGGATGGACGGGTGCTCAAGATGCCGCAGCGCACCGAACGGACCTACAAACCCTATCAGCCCCCCACGGCGGCGGCCGATGATTTGATCGCAGCATCAAAAGTTGGCAAAGATTTTGCTGAAAAAGAGATGACCGAGGAGGTCAAGGAGAGCCACGCACTCACTATGCCCCGTCGACCGCACCGCAGCATTCCGCCCATGGGACGCATGGCCAGCGAAGAGGGCAGTGCCACCGGTAGTGGGGGCAAGGAGTTCGATACGCCGGAAGAGTTTGTTAATCGCCTGATGCCGCTGGCCAAGAAAGCGGCCGACAAGCTGGGGTTAAGCCCGGCGGTACTGGTCGCTCAGGCGGCACTGGAGAGCGGTTGGGGCAAGCGGGTGATCAAGGATGGCGAGGGGCAGGTGACCCATAACCTGTTTGGCATCAAGGCCGATCCGCGCTGGGAAGGGCCAAAGGCGGTGGTTAGCACGCTTGAGTATGAGCAAGGCGTCGCCTCCCGCCAGAAAGCGGCATTTCGCTCCTATGAGTCGTTTGAAGAGAGCTTCAATGACTACGTGGACTTCCTCACTTCCGGCTCTCGCTACAAGGGAGCCCTGGCGAAGGTGGATAGTCCCGATCGCTACTTTGAGGCGCTGCAACAGGCGGGTTATGCCACCGACCCGCACTACGCCAGAAAATTGAAACAGGTATTGCGCAGTGATGCCATTGCCCAATACAACGAGATGGAGCTGTAACGTATGGCAAGCGACCTGCTTGGGATTGGTTCATCGGGCGTGCTGGCACAGCAACGCCTGCTGCAGACCACCAGTAACAACATAGTGAACGTCAATAGCCAGGGCTATGTGCGTGAGCGTACGCTGGTGTATACCAATACCATCGGTCTGGGGACCGGTGACATCAAGACCCAGCGGGTAATCAACGACTATATGCAGGGGGAGGTGCGCCGTGATACCTCCGCCTATCATGCCTCCCTGACCCATTATGAACAGTTGGCTGGCGTTGACAGCTTGCTTGGGGATACCAGCAACAGCGTGGGGGCGACCATCACCTCCTACTTCAAGTCATTTCACTCTGCCAATGAATCGCCTGCCGAGATCGGTGGGCGCAAGGTGGTGATGACGGAGTTGAGTGGCATGGTCAACCGTTTTCATACCCTCTCGGCGCAGCTCGACAAGCAGAGCGATACCCTCAACACCCGCATTGAAGATGAAACCAAGCAGGTCAACAGCCTGCTCATCAGCATCAATGATCTTAATCAGGCCATCATCCGCACTCAGGGGTCACCCGAAGAGAACCTGATGCTGTTTGATCAGCGGGATGAGGCGATCCGCCAGCTGTCGGAGAAGATGGATATTCGTACCGTAGCCCAACCCAACGGCAGCATGCTGGTCAATATGAGCACCGGCCATTCGCTGATCCTCGATGGGGGCGTCGCCCAGTTCAAGGTGATTGCAGGAGATCCTGACTCCCGAGATCAGGAGCTGCAACTGACTCTGGGGGATAATCAGGCAACCATCGACCACGATACGTTTGGTGGCGCCATGGGGGGGCTGTTCAAGGCGCGTACCGACCTTGAGCCTACCAAGCGCGAACTGGGGCAGCTGGCCGTGGCGATGGCCGATGCGATGAACCAGCAGAACCGCCTCGGGATGGATCTGGATAACGAGATTGGCGGCGATATTTTCACCCTGCCTGCCAGCAAGGGCTTACCCTACGGCAATAACACCGGGACGGTCGGGGCGAATGTCAGCTTCGTGCCGGGCAAGGGGACATCAGTGACCCCGTTTGATTACGAAGTGCGCTTTAGCAGCGCCACCGGTTATGAGGTGTTCTCGCTGGACAAGTCTGGTAATCGAACCTCTGTGGCGACTGGCACGACCCCTCCTGCAACGTTTGAACTCACGGGTCACGGCATTTCAATCGATCTCACCGGTGCGCCGGCTGCGGGTGACAGACTGTTGCTGCAACCGACCAAAAGTGCGGCCGCCGGTCTGGGTCAGCTGATCACCCGACCGGAAGATTTGGCCCTGGCCTCTCCGCTTAAAGCGGAAAAGACCACCAATAATGGCGGCGGGGCTGATATCAAACTGGGTGGCGTATTCAATACAGGTGCAGGGTCAGGTTTTGGTACCAATAGTCTGAGCCCGACAGCGCCTCAGGTCGTCAAGATTGACGCCAACGGTAACTATCAGGTGTTTCAAGCCGATGGCACGACCCTGATTGGCACTGCCCCTGCGAGCAGCAAGGGGCAAAACCTGATGTCTGCGATCGTCAACCCTTTCCCCGCCGGAGCTGCAGTCTATGCCAACCCGAAACAGGCGCCAGGCTACGAGTTCAGCATCACCGGAACGGTGGATGCCGGTGACAGCTTCAAGCTCAGTTACAACAGCAATGGCTTTGCCGATAACAGCAATGGCCTGGTTCTGGCTGAGCTGCAAAACAAGGATCTGGTGCGCAAGAGCACCAATGGTGGGACGACCAACGACAAGATGACCTTCAATCAGGCCTATTCCGGGTTGGTGATGGAAGTGGGTAACAATACCAGTCAGGCAAAAACGCTGCTCAAGGCCAATGAGTCCAAGCTTATCCAGAGCACCGGCATCTTTGAAAGCGTGTCTGGGGTCAATCTGGAGGAGGAGGCGGCCAATCTGATCCGCTTCCAGCAATCCTATGCGGCATCGGCGCAAATCGTCAGCACGGCCAAAACCATTTTCGATACACTGCTCTCTTCCGTGAGGTAACGTCATGCGCATCACCACCAACATGATCTACGACCGGAATATCTATTCCCTCAACAGTGCCAACGAGCGGTTGAATACTGCCTATCAACAGCTGCAAACCGGCAATAAATTTCAGACTGCCGGCGAAGATCCTGCGGGGATGAGCCAGAAGATGGCACTGACCAAGGAGATCGACCTGTTCAAGCAGTACAGTGTCAATGGCAGCTTGCTGGAAAACAGCCTGGGGCATGAGGAGACGGTATTAACGTCGATTAACAATGCGATGCTTAGTGCCCAGACTCTGATCCAGAAGTCAAATAATGGCGCTATCAGCATGGATGATCGCAAGGCCATAGCCAGCGAGCTGGAAGGGTTGCAGCAGCAGATGTTTGACCTGATGAATAGCAAAAACTCCTCGGGTGAATTTATATTTGGCGGCAATCAGAGCAAGACCCAGCCATATATAAAAGACGCTAACGGAAAATATATTTATCAGGGTGACCCTGGTCAGCGAAATATTCAGGTCTCACCCACGGTACAAATTGCTGCCAATGATTCCGGGCAAGATCTGTTTGAAATCGTGGCGACCAGAAGAACCGCCAGTGCAACCACAGCAAATATCAAGGTTGGGATAGGCGATCAGGGTAACTTTGATAATTTCTATAAGTCCAATTATAACTCGGCACTGCCCAGTAATACCTATACCGTATCAACCACCATAGGCCCACCGGATACCTACGATATCAAGGATGCCGGTGGTGCTACCCTGCAAACGGGTAACTACACTGCTGGCACCAAGATCCCTTTCAATGGATTGGAGTTGACCGTCAGCTCGCCTGCGGGCAGTTCTGAGCAGTTTGATCTTAATCCACCGAAGAATGACAACATATTGAATGGTATGTCGGATTTTATTACCGCCTTGCGTGATCCCGCTATTACCGCTGACAACTTTGCGCTGGAAGTAGCCGATGCTACCGTCCATATGAAAAATGCTCGTCTGAATATCGATCATGGATTGGGGGAGTTGGGTGGCAGGATGAACAGTCTCGAGGCAGTCATGGATTCTAACGAGGGGTTGAGTACCCTCAACGCCGAGGCGAGAGCCAAGGTATCGGAAGCGGATCTCTATGAAGTGATTTCCGCGCTGTCAAAAGAGGATGCGGCATTGAGTGCCTCGCAACTCTCTTTCAGCAAAATAAGTCGTCTGACGCTATTTGACTATATTCGCTAATTAAAGAAGGGCCCCTTTGGGGCCTTTTATTTTGTCCAGACTATGAAAATTGGTTCC
The DNA here is from genome assembly GCF_027706025.1 of Aeromonas sp. Y311-2. Lineage (NCBI taxonomy): Bacteria > Pseudomonadati > Pseudomonadota > Gammaproteobacteria > Aeromonadales > Aeromonadaceae > Aeromonas > Aeromonas sp. Y311-2. The sequence goes on from NZ_JAPDCL010000002.1 coordinate 59,626, forward strand.
GTGTCATCTCCTGCCAATTGTAACAAGCTGTTGCCGTTGCCCATTTAATGGGAGCTGCGGGGTTGACCTCCCTGCGGGATTGGATAATCATGCCGCCCGCACAACAGAGGGTTGTGCGAATTATTTGCAGCATCTCGTTAGGCGAGGCTCCTGTATAAACACAGGCCACTGATCTCACGACGTCCAGAGACGCCCAAGATCAGGACAGTTTTCATCGGATTAAGGTGTAAACCCAAGTGGCTTCCGGCATGCCGGATACGTTATACAGTGCTAAAGCTGGTACGTGGGGATGATGACACGCCGAACGGCGTCATTTCCTGCCTATTACTCGTCAATCAAATTGCTGTTTTCTTGTCGTTGCACCCGGCTATTTCCGGAGGCATTCAGGCTCGCCTGAAATCACATGAGGATATCTGTGATGAAGAAAACACATACCATTCTTAACCGTCACCAACTGCTCGATCTGGCCGCCCTGCAGGGTTGGCTGGAACATAATCTGGATCCGGTTCAGCGCGCCGATCAACTGCTGACCCTGCGTCCGGAAGAGCTCAACTGCATCTTTGATACCCTGCCAATCCCGCAAGGGGCCGCACTGCTTGGTTCACTCTCGGCCGAGAGTGCCGGGCGCCTGTTGCAGCGGCTCCATGGCAGCATCGTCAGCGTGTTGCAGGAGGCCATTCCCCGCCGTGATATGGTCGCCATCCTGCGCAAACTGAGTCGTCAGGATCGCACCATGTTGCTGGCTCGCTTCCCGACCCAGGCTCAGGCCATCTATTACTCCCTGCTGGATTGGCCCACCGAGTCGGTGGGGGCCAACATGCGCCACGAATATCTGGCGGTGCGGGAGGAGGACACGGTCGGTCACGCCAAACAGCTGATCCACGATGCCTGGGACAATGCCCAGCTGTTTCGCCATATCTATGTGGTCAACGGGGACGGTCGTCTGCAAGGGAGCCTCTCCCTCAAGACCTTACTGATCGCCGACCCGCTGGCCAGTGTCGCGACCCTGATGGATCGGGAGACGGTGCGGATCAACGCCCGAGCCGATCAGGAGCTGGCAGCGCGCCTGCTCATCGACCGCGATCTGTCGGTATTGCCGGTCGAGGATCAGGGGCGACTGGTCGGTATTTTCCACGTCGATGATGCGGCGGATATTCTGGAGCTCGAATCCACCGAGGATGCCGAGATGCAGGGAGGATCATCACCGCTCGATACTCCCTATCTGCAGGCGACCCCCTGGCAGCTGTGGCGCAAACGGGTGGGCTGGCTGCTTATCCTGTTTGTGGCGGAAGCCTACACCGGCACCGTGCTGCGGGCATTTGAGGAGCAGCTGGAAGCGGCCATCGCGCTGGCTTTCTTTATCCCCTTGCTGATCGGTACTGGTGGTAACAGCGGCACCCAGATCACCACCACCATAGTACGAGCCATGGCGGTCGGGGAGGTGAGTCTGCGCAATCTCGGCACAGTGCTGAAAAAGGAGCTCTCCACCGGTCTGCTCATCTCGGGTGCCATTGCCATGGCGGCTTGGGTACGGGCATGGAGTCTCGGCGTCGGTCCCCAGATTGGCATGGTGGTGACCTTTACCATCATCGCCATCGTGCTCTGGAGTGCTACGGTCGCGTCCATTATTCCCATGGTGCTGCGCCGTTTCCGCATCGATCCGGCGGTGGTCTCTGCGCCATTCATCGCGACACTGGTGGATGGTACCGGCCTTATCATCTACTTCGAGATGGCCAAGTGGTTGTTGCCCGAGTTGCAGTAACCGGGAGATTGAGATGAAAAAGGCAGCCATTGGGCTGCCTTTTGCATTTATCTTTCCGGTTTAGCCGAGCTGGAACAACAGTGGCCAGCCCTGCTCCTGGCAATAACGATGCTCCTTCTCCAGATTCTGCATCAGGAGACGGTTCTCCTCGCACCAGTCGATCGGCAGGGTCACGACCAGCTGATCCCCTTGCACTGCGACTTTCCACTCAGGCAGCAGGTTGTCCTGCCGCTTGTGGTGAGCGGCGACTGCGAGGCGCAGGATACGGATGCAACGCAGCACCGTCTGCATGTCGTGGTTGGGCAGGGGCGGCAGCTCGGAGAGTTTTAGCCCCTTGCGCTGAAAGCGCACCAGCGCGGCCAGCAATGCCTGATCGTCCTGGTTGAAGCCAGGCAGGTCGGTGTGTTGCAGGATATAGGCGGAGTGGCGGTGAATGCCGCTGTAGTTGATGGCAAGGCCAATTTCGTGCAGCCGCGCCGCCCAGCCGAGAATGGCGCGATAGGGCTCTATCTCCATCTGCCAGGGCTCTTGCAGGGCATCAAACAGCGTCAGCACGCTCTGCTCCACCCGGGCTGCTTGTTTGCGATCCATCCGGTAGTGGGTGCCTAGCGCTTGTGCGGTGCGCTCACGGATATCGTGGTGCTGCAAGCGCTCCTCAAACTCATACAGTAATCCTTCGCGCAGAGCGCCATCGGAGTAGTCGAGCCGCTCGATGGGCAGCGAGGTAAACAGCCCGAGCAGGATGGCGACCGCAGCGGCAAACACCTCCTGACGCTCCTCGGTAAGCCCGACCAGTTTGAGGTTATCCACTCGCTTGCGCTCAATCATCAGCGCCTTGAGCCGCTCCAGCGCCTCCAGCGTAATGCTGCCGTCAGTCAGCCCTTCACCCTGCAGTACATCCCGTACCGTACGAATGGAACCTGAGCTGCCAAGGCAGCTCTGCCAGCCCAGCTTGCGGTACTGGTTGACGATGGGGGCGAGCTGGTGCTGCGCCTCCAGCACGGCATTGGTGAAGTGCTTGTCGCTCAGCTTGCCGCTGGCGAAGAAGCTCTGGGTAAAGCTGACGCAGCCCATCTTGCGGCTGGTGAGGGCCTTGTGTTCAAACCCTTCACCGATGATGAGCTCGGTGCTGCCGCCGCCGATATCGATCACCAGTACCTGGCCCTCGATATGCTGGGTATGGGCAACCCCCTGATAGATGAGGCGTGCTTCTTCCTGCCCGCTGATGATCTCGATGGGGTGGTTGAGCACCTTGGCCGCTTCACTCACAAATTCGCGGGCGTTGCTGGCGCGGCGCAATGTGTAGGTACCGGCGATGCGGATCTGATCCGGTTTGATGTTGGTGAGCCGCTCGGCAAAGAGTGACAGACAGGCGAGGCCGCGTTCCATCGCCTCCGGGCTCATTCGTTTCTGCTCATCCATCCCTTCCGCCAGCCGCACGCGCTCCTTGATGCGATCGACGATACGAAAACGCCCTTCGCTCAGATGGGCGATCACCATGTGAAAACTGTTGGAGCCGAGATCCACGGCGGCATAGAGACTATTGTCCATTGTTTGACTCGATACGTTTGAGATAGTCGTAAATCGCCACCTGAGAGCGGATCTTGCGGCGGTTGCCCCGCTTCACATATTCGTTCTGCTGGTCGGCATCAATGACCCGCGCCTTGCAGGTATCACTCAGTTGTAGTTCGAGAATGTCCATGATGCGCTGCTTGAGGCGCTCATCATAAATGGGGGTGCCCACCTCAATACGGCCGTCGATATTGCGGCTCATCCAGTCGGCGCTGGAGATATAGAGCTGGGGGTTGCCCTTGTTGTGGAACACCATCACCCGAGGGTGCTCGAGGAAGCGGTCGATGATGCTGATCACCTTGATGTTGTCACTGAGACCTGGCACACCCGGGCGCAGGGCGCACATGCCACGGATGATCATCTGGATCGGCACCCCGGCCTGACCGGCGGCATAGAGCCGGTTGATGAGATCCTTGTCCACCAGATTGTTGATCTTGAGGATGATACCGCTCGGCTGGCCCGCCTTGGCGTTGGAGAGCTCGTTGTCGATGAGACGATAGAGCTGACGGCGGCTGTTGATGGGGGAGACCAGCAGGTGGTTGAATTTGTAACGCTTATAGGGGTACTCGATGTATTCAAACACCCCTTCCACTTCGGCGGTGATGTCCGGATTGCGGGTCAGCAGCGAGAAGTCGGTGTAGATCTTGGCGGTCTTCTCGTTGAAGTTGCCGGTACCGATATGGGCATAGCGCACCGCCTCGCCATTTTCGTGGCGGGTGATGAGGCAGAGCTTGGAGTGGATCTTGAGGCTCGGCACCCCGAACACCACCTTGACCCCGGCATCGGTGAGAATATTGGCCCAGTCGATGTTGGCCGCTTCGTCGAAACGGGCGCGCAGCTCGACCACCACGGTCACCTTCTTGCCGTTGTTGGCGGCATCGATGAGGGAATGGATGATCCGTGACTTCTTGGCGACCCGGTAGATATTGATGCGAATGGCACTCACCGCCGGATCGAACGCCGCCTGGCGCACCAGCTCGGTGAAGTGGTGGAACTTGTGGTACGGGTAGTAGAGCAGGATATCCTGCTTGGTAATCGCATCGAAGGCGTTGACGAAGCCGTCAAAATCGCGGCAATCGAGGGCCGGCAGCTTGGGGTTTTCCAGATAGTCACGACCCACGTTGGGGAAGCCGATGAAATCCTTGAAGTTATGGTAACGCCCACCCGGCATGATGGCGTCGTAGGAGCTGATCTGCAGCTTGAGCTTGAGGAAGCTTATCATGGCGGCGGGCATCTCCCGCTCGTAGACGAAGCGCACCGGCATGGCGGTGAGGCGCTGCTTCAAGCCGTCACTCATCTTGTCCACCAGGCTCAAGTCCAGCTGGTCGGAGAGATCATATTCGGCATCCCGGGTCAGCTTCACCGCATAGGCGGCAATCTCATCGTAGTCGAAGAAGCCTTTGAAGATCTCGTCGAGGCAGAAGCGGATGACGTTATCCAGAATGATGATCTGCTTCTTGCGGCGGGTCCCTTCCGGCGGCAGCTGGAAGAAGCGGGGCAGGTCGTCGGTCGGCACTTCAACCAGGGCGTACTGGATCACCTGACCGTTCTTCTTCATCTCGATGGCCAGATAGGTGTACTCATCCTTGAGGAATTTGACCGGATTGACCTCTTTGTTGAGCAGGATCGGGATGATGTGACGCAGCACCTTCTCCTTGAAGAATACCCGCAGCCACTTCTGAATGGCATCAGAGAGCTGGTTCTCGTTGACCAGGAAGATGTTGTGGCGAGCGAGCGCAATCAACAGCTCCTTGTAGGTGTTGTCGAACGCTTCACCGAGCGCCATCACTTTTTGCTGGATGGCACGCAGCAGCACTTTTGCTTCATCGTCGCCACCATGTACTTCATTGATGAGGATGCGACGCTTGACGTCCGATACCCGTACCTTGAAGAATTCATCCTGGTTGGAGGAGAAGATCCCCAGAAAACGAACCCGCTCGATGAGGGGCACCGTCTTGTCCATTGCCTCTTGCAACACCCGTTCATTGAATGAGAGCCAGCTCAGCTCTTTCTCTTCATACTGCTTGTCGGTGCTCATCTTGTGCCTCTGTTTCAGGTCGCGTCTGCGCGGCAGTTATGGCGTTAATATATGACAAATAAATGACAGTGTTGTTACTGCTCGCTGAACGCTTCGTCGATGTCTACCACCAGATCGTCGGAGAGGGATTCCAGCGCGGTGATAAGCGTATCCATCGCGAGCCCGTCGGGCAGGGCAACCAGTGCATGGGCATAGAAGAGCGGGGCGCCGGAGTGGGGAGCCGGTTCACAGCCAGTGGTGAGATCGGCCACATTGATCTCGAGCTGGCGCAGGATGCTGGCTACTTCATGGACGATGCCGGGGCGGTCGTTGCCGGTCACCGTCATCATGACTTGATGGGCTGGCTCGGCGGTAGGTGTTCCTTCGGCAAAGCTGATGGTAAGACCCGGTAGCAGGGCCAGTGCTTCGCACAGGCTCCGATAGTGCTCATCGGGAACAGAGACATGGAGGATACCGGCAAACTGGCCCGCCAGTTCGCTCATGGCGCTGCCCAGCCAGTTGCCCTGCTCGCGGCTGATGACTGCTGCCAGACTCTCGACGATCCCGGGTTTGTCTGCACCGATCACGGTGACCACCAATTGCTTTTGCATCCTGCTCTCCTTGAAATGGGATTTCTTGCTCTATCCCTATTGTGCCTGCTGGGACTGGTCATATGAACCCCCGCCTGCTGACAAATAGATAAAAAGACGGGACTTTTCACTTTCTATACACGGGTCTGCTGCCTTGCTCCGTGGCGGCTGTGGTAAAGTAATTCCCCTTTCGTGTCGTGAACTGGATCGTGCTCTCATGAATACCCTTGTCCTATCGGGATTGTTGTTGCTGGCGCTGCTTGTGCTGGCGATCTTCTGGAGTAGAGGCAGACAGCAAAAGCGCCTGCCCTATGATATGCAGGAGACCCTGTTCAGTCCCGCCGAGCGATCCTTCCTCGGGGTGCTGGATCTGGCGGTGGGTGACAAGGCCCGGGTCTTTGCCAAGGTGCGGGTGGCCGATGTGCTGACGCCGCAGGCCGGGATCGGCAAAAGCAAATGGCAGCAGTACTTCAACAAGATCAGCGCCAAGCATTTCGACTATCTGCTTTGCCACCCCGCGGATCTCTCCTTTATCTGCGCCATCGAACTCGATGACAGCTCCCATCGTCACCAGAAGCGCAAGGCGCGGGATCTCTTTCTGAAAACCGCCTGCGACAGCGCCGGTCTGCCGTTGCTGCAGATCCCGGCAAGTGCCAGCTATCTGGTGGAAGAGCTGCGCGAACAGATCCTGCCGCTGCTGGTCAAAACCAGCGAACCATTGATCGACGATTTGCCGCACGGGGCGCGCCGCGAGCCGACTTTCAACCCTCTGTTGCTGGACGGCGTGGATGTCGGTGCCGGGATGCGTGGCCGCACTGCCCATGCCGAGGCGATCTCGCCCGCGCCATTTCACGAGCCCGTCATCCAGTCCAAGGGGGTGGTGGAGACGCCGCAGAGTGAGGGTGAACTGGTCGATGGTTTGTTCGCCGATGTAGAGGATGACGAGGAGCATGAAGTACACCACTGCCCCCGTTGCGATGCGCCGCTGGTGGAGCGGGAGGCGAAAAAAGGCCCCCACGCCGGTAGACTCTTTCTGGCTTGCAGCCGTTTTCCCGAGTGTCGTTACGCGGCGCCACACCACCATAATCGCCACTGAATGCGCTTCACCGTGTCCCATGCTGCCCTCTGACGAGGGCAGTTTTCTTTCCGCTATTGGCGGCGTTTGTTAACGGCGCCAATGCAGAAAATTCCTCGGCAAAATTTATCTAATCTCTCGTTTCTGTCGATACACTTAGCCTGAATACGACAATTTTTGACAATGCGTCGGAATTTTGGCACTTTGTGTGCCAGCAAAAAGACAGTCGGTAGCTGTTTTATCATTAAATAAAACAATAAGTTAGTTCAGGACATCGCGAGGAATGGATATGGTGGAGATGGGCGTGTTGATTGTTGATGCCGATGCGCAGCGGCGCCAACAGTTGGGAACCGTGCTCTCGTTTATGGGGATCCCGTGGCAGGAGGTGGCACAAAGCGATCTGGATGTGGCCATCGAATCCTCCGGTCCGCTGCAAGGGGTGCTGGTGGGTGAGCTGACCGACCGTCCCTTGTCAGAGCTGCTGGCAGCCTTCCCCCGAACGCCGTTCCTCTCGTTGGTTGAGGCCGAGCTGCCCAACAGCAACTTTATCGGGGTTGCCCTCTCGCCCTTTACCTATGAATCCCTCACCCGTCATCTGCACTTCTGTCAGGCGTTCGTCTCCTTGCATCCTCGTCAGCAGACCCATGACAAGGGGCAGGCCCTGCTGCGTTTGCTGGTGGGCAAAGGGAAGGGGATCCAGGAGGTACGCCGCCTCATCAGCCAAGTGGCCGAGACCGATGCCAACGTGCTGATCCTCGGGGAGTCGGGGACCGGTAAAGAGGTGGTGGCTCGCGCTATCCACGAACTCTCTTCCCGCAGCAGTGGCCCCTTCGTGCCCATCAACTGCGGCGCTATTCCGGCCGAATTGCTGGAGAGCGAACTGTTTGGCCACGAGAAGGGGGCGTTTACCGGCGCCATCGCGGCTCGTCGCGGTCGCTTCGAGCTGGCGCAGGGGGGCACCCTGTTCCTCGACGAGATCGGCGATATGCCGATGCCGATGCAGGTCAAACTGCTGCGGGTGTTGCAGGAGCGGTTGTTCGACAGGGTTGGTGGCGGCAAGCCCATTCAGGCCGATGTGCGCATCATAGCGGCGACCCACCGGGATCTGGAGGCGATGATCCGCACTCAGGGTTTCCGCGAAGATCTCTACTACCGCCTCAACGTTTTCCCCATAGAGACGCCGCCGCTGCGGGATCGCATCGATGACATCCCGCTGCTGCTGCAGGAGCTGCTCAACCGCCATGCCGAGCAGCACCACGGCTTTATCCGGCTGACCCAGCGGGCGCTGGAGTCGCTGATGCAGTACCCCTGGCCCGGCAACGTGCGCGAGCTCTCCAACCTGCTGGAGCGACTGCTGATCCTCTACCCGCACCAGATCGTCGATGTGGCCGATCTGCCGAGCCGTTATCGTCTGCTGCCGAGCGAGCCGCGGGATGAGCGGCTGACCGAGATGGATGAGCGGGATGCACTGGCGGCGGTGTTTCAGGATCCGCCCGAGCTGGATCACTCCCTCGCCTCTGCCCGTACCATGCAGTTGCCGGAGGAGGGGGTCAACCTCAAAGAGATGCTGGCCGACCTCGAAGTGGAGCTGATCCGTCAGGCGCTGGAGTCTCAGGACGGGGTGGTGGCCCGCGCCGCCGATCTGCTCGGTATGCGCCGTACCACTTTGGTGGAGAAGATGAAAAAGTACGGGATGAGCAAGGACGTCTGAGGGTCAAAGCCTTGACGCTAATGCGCAATTCATTGTTTTAATTCATATAATTTAGTGGCATGGAAATTGAATAACCTGACCCAATAGCCAGTTTGAGGTCAGGTTTATGACAATCCAGCAGCAGGACATGCCACTCCAGTCCCACGAAGTGAGCCAGCTCTATGCCATCTTCAAGGCGCTCCCCACCGGGGTGTTGCTGCTTGACGGGGCAGGGGTGGTCACCCGCGCGAATCCGGCGGCCATCTCCCTGCTGGGGGAGCCGCTGGAAGGGGAGCTCTGGCGCCACATCATTGCCCGCTGCTTTGAGCCGCGGGAGGATGATGGCCACGAGATCTCCTTGCGCGACGGGCGCCGGGTCCAGCTCTCGACCCAACCGCTGCCGGATCAGCCCGGTCAGCTGGTCTTTATCAATGACCTGACCGAAACCCGTAAACTGCAAGACCGCATCAACCACATGAAGCGACTGTCGGCGCTGGGCAATATGGCGGCCTCGCTTGCCCACCAGATCCGCACGCCGCTCTCCGCTGCCATGCTCTATGCCGCCAACCTGGCCAACCGCACCCTCAAGCCGGAATCTCGCACTCAGTTTCAGCAAAAGCTGATGGCCCGTTTGCAGGATCTGGAGAAGCAGATCAACGACATCCTGCTGTTCGCCCGCAATGGCGACAATCAGGTGGTCACCCCCATCTCGGTACAAGGGCTGCTGGCCGAAGTGCAGGCCGGAGCCGAGGCTTTTTGCCAGCAGCAGGGCTGCGAGCTGCACATGGAGGCGCCGGAGCCCGATCTCTGTCTGCTGGCCAACAGCAGTGCGCTGGCGGGGGCCATCAACAACCTGATTGCCAATGCCCAGCAGGCAGGGGCCACGTCACTCTTGGTCAGCGCGGTGCGCAGCGGTGCCCGGGTGGAGATGCGGGTCATCGATAATGGCAAGGGGATCCCTTCCCATCAGCTCGGTCAGGTATTCGAACCCTTCTTTACCACTCGCTCCCAGGGCACAGGTCTCGGTCTTGCGGTGGTGCAATCTGTAGTGCGTGCCCATCAGGGGGAGGTCGGTGTGGCCTCGGTTCCCGGTGAAGGCACCTGCTTTACTCTGTCGTTCCCCCTGCACCAGCAACCGGTGCAGCTTGGAGGTGTAGCATGACACAGGCCAGGATCCTGGTAGTTGAAGATGACAATGGCCTGCGCGAAGCGCTGGTGGATACCCTGTTGCTCGGCGGTTATGAGTGCCGTGAAGCGGACAGCGGCGAGCGGGCTCTGCTGGCCCTCTCCCGTCAGCCGTTTGACATGGTGATCTCCGATATCCAGATGGGGGGGATGGACGGTCTCACCTTGCTGGCCACCATCCGCCAGCAATATCCGCAGATCCCTGTGCTGCTGATGACCGCCTACGCCAACATCGACGGCGCGGTGCGCGCCATGCGTGAAGGGGCCATCGACTATCTGGCCAAGCCATTTTCGCCGGAGGTGCTGCTCAATCAGGTCAGCCGCTATGTGCCCGCCCAAAAGGTGGAGAAGCGCGCCGTGGTCTACGGGGATCCCAAAACTGCCGAGCTGTTCCAGCTGGCGACCCGGGTGGCCAGAAGTGAAGCGACCGTGATGGTGACCGGCCCGAGCGGAACGGGTAAAGAGGTGCTGGCCCGTTACATTCACGACAATTCCAGCCGCGCCGAGCAGCCTTTCGTCGCCATCAACTGCGCCGCCATTCCGGAAAACATGTTGGAGGCGACCCTGTTTGGCTACGAGAAGGGGGCTTTCACCGGTGCGGTGCAGGGGTGCCCGGGCAAGTTCGAGCAGGCGCAGGGGGGCACCCTGCTGCTCGACGAGATCACCGAGATGGATCAGGGGCTGCAAGCCAAATTGCTGCGGGTGTTGCAGGAGAAAGAGGTGGAGCGGCTCGGCAGTCGCAAGATGATCCCGCTGGATGTGCGGGTCATCGCCACCAGCAACCGGGATTTGAAAAAAGCGGTGCAGGATGGCCTGTTTCGCGAAGATCTCTACTATCGCCTCAATGTCTTCCCGCTGCGCTGGTCTGCCCTGTGCGAGCGGCCCGGCGACATTCTGCCGCTGGCGGAACATCTGCTGGCGCTTCATGCCAGTCAGCAGGGGCTGCCGACACCACAGTTGACGGATGCCTCGCGGGAACGGCTGCTGGCTCACCCCTGGCCCGGCAACGTGCGGGAGCTGGACAACGTGGTACAGCGTGCCCTGATCCTCAGCCCCGACGGGGTCATTGATTGTGACCACCTCATTCTGGAGGAGCTGGACGAGCAGGAGATGGAGTTTGTCAGCGTGGAGCGCAGCTATGGTGGCGATCGCCTCGGCAGCGAGCTCAAGCAGCAGGAGCACCAGATCATTCTCGACACCCTGCAAGATTGTAACGGCAGCCGCAAGGCGGTGGCCGATCGGCTCGGCATCAGCCCGCGCACCCTGCGCTACAAGCTGGCCCAGATGCGGGAGGCGGGGATCGATCTGCCAGCCTGAGGCCGGGAGGGAAACCGCACTGTGTGGGGGCTGTCATGGTCTTGACGGCCCGGCTCGATTATCATGGGGTCCTTGGCGCTTTGAGCCTGGGCCCTGTTTTTATTGGTAAAGCAGGGGACCGAGCCTTAATAAGGGACCCCTATGATCTCTCATCGAAAACTCGAAACCGTACTGAACCATCTGCTCGAACCGCACGCCATCAAGGATTACTGCCCTAACGGCCTGCAAGTGGAGGGTCGCGAGCGCATTCGCAAGGTAGTGACCGGTGTCACCGCCAGTCAGGCGCTTATCGACGCCGCCGTGGCTGCCGAGGCCGATGCCATTCTGGTCCATCACGGCTACTTCTGGAGCGGTGAACCGGCCCAGATCACCGGCATGAAGCAGCGTCGGCTCAAGACCCTGCTGACCCACGATATCAACCTGTTTGCCTACCATTTGCCGCTGGATGTCCATCCTGAGGTGGGTAACAACGCCCAGCTTGCCAAGCTGCTCGACATCAAGGTGCGTCGCGGTCTGGAGCCGTGGAACAGCAAGAGCGTCGCCATGGTGGGCAAGCTGGAAGAGCCGATGAGCGGCCGCGATTTTGCCAAGCTGATTGCCGAGCGCCTTGGTCGCGAACCACTCTATTGTGGCGACAGCGGCCCCGAGCTTATCCGTTCCGTGGCCTGGTGCACCGGCGGCGGTCAGAGCTACATCAATCTGGCGGCGGAGCAGGGCATCGATGCCTTTATCTCCGGCGAAGCCTCCGAGCAGACCATTCACACCGCTCGCGAGATGGGGATGCACTTCTACGCCGCGGGCCATCACGCCACCGAGCGTTACGGCGTCAAGGCGCTGGGGGAGTGGCTGGCGACCGTGCACGGGCTGGATGTGACCTTTATTGATATCGACAATCCGGTGTAGGGTCGCTTGGCCGCGTAGCGGCGTCATCGGACCTGACCTAAGCCATCGTGTGGTAGATAGAAATGACAAGGGAGGCCTAAGCCTCCCTTGTTTTTTCTGACATGCAGTTGTCAGCGATTACTCGCAGGCGTAACCAGCGGGGCCCAGCAGGGCGCCATCCAGTTGCACGGCGCCGTCTACCATTTGCAGCCTGCCTTCGCAGAACCAGCGCACCACCAGCGGGTAGATGCTGTGCTCCTGCGCCTGTACCCGTGCCGCTACCTCGTCCGCCGTGTCCCCTTCAAAGATGGGCACGCGGGCCTGCAGGATCACCGGGCCACCGTCCAGCTCTTCGGTGACGAAGTGGACGCTGGCGCCGTGTTCACTGTCACCGGCATCTATGGCGCGCTGGTGGGTGTGCAGGCCCTGATACTTGGGCAGCAGGGAGGGGTGGATATTGATCATCCTGCCGGCGAAATGGCGCACCAGATCGCCGCTCAATATCCGCATAAACCCGGCCAGCACCACCAGATCCGGCTGATAGTCTGCCATCAGCGCCAGCAGGGCGGCGTCATACTCCTCCCGGCTGGCGAACTGCTGCTGGGCCAGAATGGAGGTCGCCACGTCTGCTTCTTTGGCGCGAACCAGACCATAGGCATCGGCCTTGTTGCTGATAACGCCGACCACTTCACCGGCAATCTTGCCGCTGGCGCAGTGGTCGAGGATCGCCTGCAGGTTGCTGCCGCTGCCAGAGATTAGGACGAGGATCCGCATCATTTGATGACGACCTGCTCCTCACCGTCTGCTGCCTTGGCGATATGACCGATGTGCCATGCGTTCTCGCCTTCCGCCTTTAGCAGGGTCAGCGCCTTCTCCAGCTGGTTGGCGGGCAGGGCGATGATCATGCCGACACCGCAGTTGAAGGTGCGATACATCTCGTGACGGGTGACGTTGCCAGCCTGCTGCAGCCAGCTGAACACCGCCGGCCACTGCCAGCTCTGCTCGTCGATCACCGCTTGAGTATTGGCAGGCAATACGCGGGGGATGTTCTCCCAGAAGCCGCCACCTGTGATGTGGGACAGGGCGTGGATCTCGCACTCCTTGATGAGCTTGAGCACAGGTTTCACATAGATGCGGGTCGGCTCCAGCAAGGCATCTGCGAGGGTGCGGTCACCCAGCGGCTGATGCACGTCGGCTTTGGAGACTTCCAGAATTTTACGGATCAGGGAGAAGCCGTTGGAGTGAGGGCCGCTGGCGGCCAGGGCGATCAGGGCATCCCCTTCACCGACCTTGCTGCCGTCGATGATTTCGCTCTTCTCCACCACACCGACGCAGAAACCGGCGATGTCGTAGTCTTCCCCTTCATACATACCCGGCATCTCGGCGGTCTCGCCGCCCACCAGGGCACAGCCTGATTGCTCGCAACCGGCACCGATCCCGGTGACTACCGCGGCCGCGGTGTCCACGTCCAGCTTGCCGGTCGCATAGTAGTCGAGGAAGAACAGCGGCTCGGCGCCCTGTACGATCAGGTCATTGACGCACATGGCCACCAAATCGATGCCCACGGTGTCGTGCTTCTTCAGGTCGATGGCCAGCCGCAGCTTGGTGCCCACACCATCGGTACCGGAGACCAGTACCGGCTCCTTGTAGCCCGCAGGGATTTGACACAAGGCCCCAAAGCCGCCAAGACCACCAAGGACTTCAGGACGACGAGTGCGCTTTGACACGCCCTTGATACGTTCAACCAGTGCATTGCCGGCATCGATATCTACGCCAGCATCCTTGTAGCTCAGTGAGGTTTTGTCAGTCACGAGTATTCCCCGTCATGTAAAGAAGTGGAGGGTAAAATTCGGGGCGTATTCTAACAGTGGCGGTGAAAAACCAGAAAGGAAATCGTTTGCGCGTTTTTGCGCGGAAATGCTCTACAAGCGGTGGCTTTTGTTGTATGATTCCGCGATTTTTTTGCGGCAGGTTAGAGGAGATAATAATGAAAGTCGTTGAAGTCAAACACCCCCTGGTCAAACACAAGATCGGTCTGATGCGTGAAGGCGATATCAGCACCAAGCGTTTCCGTGAACTGGCCAAAGAAGTGGGCAGTTTGTTGACCTATGAAGCGACCTCTGACTTCGAAACCGAGAAGGTTATCATCGATGGCTGGAATGGGCCAGTAGAAGTTGACCAGATCAAAGGCAAGAAGGTAACCGTCGTACCTATCCTGCGTGCCGGCCTTGGCATGATGGATGGTGTGCTGGAGCACATGCCGAGCGCCCGCGTCAGCGTGGTCGGTATCTACCGTGATGAAGAGACCCTGCAACCGGTTCCCTATTTCGAAAAGATCGTCAGCAACATCGAAGAGCGTCTGGCGCTGGTCATCGATCCGATGCTGGCCACCGGTGGTTCCATGATCGCCACTATCGATCTGCTGAAGAAGAAAGGCTGCCAATCCATCAAGGTGCTGGTACTGGTTGCCGCGCCGGAAGGGATCAAGGCGCTGGAAGCCGCTCACCCTGACGTAGAGCTCTATTGCGCTTCTGTCGACCAGGGGCTGAACGAGAAAGGCTACATCGTGCCGGGTCTGGGCGATGCAGGCGACAAGATCTTCGGTACCAAATAAGTTAATGCCTTGACCCGCTTCCCATGTGGAAGGGGTGATCGGAGCCGGCGCATCGCCGGCTCTGCTGTTTGTGGCCGCTTGTGCCAGCCTTGCCGCAGGATGCGCCTTGCCGCTACCATAAGCACACTCTCCCATTTCGAGACTCTGTTCATGTTCAAAAGTGTTGTGACCGCCCTCTGCTGCGGCTTGTCATTCATGGCCTCGGCCGCTCAGGTGACCGACCTCTATCAGGGCAAGGCCCCGACCAGTGGTGACATGGTGGCCGCTCAGGGGCAGGCACTGGGTCAGGTGCTGATCAAGGTGACCGGCAAGCGTGACATCCTCACCCAGCCGGTGGTGGTCAAGGCGCTGGCGGCCCCGGGCGACTATGTCAAAAGCTATGGTTATCAGGATCAGGACTCCGTCAAGTATCTGAAAGCCGAGTTCAAGAGTGACAAGGTCAACAGCCTGGTTTCCGAGAGCCAGTTTGCCCTGCTTGGCCCGGCTCGTCCCCAAATGGCCATCTGGCTGGTGGTGGATCAGGGGGAGCGTCGCCTGCTGGCGGATCAATCCAGCGATGGTTGGGCGCAAGCCTTGCGCGAGCAGGCCCAGACGCTGGGGCTACCCATCAGCATTCCGCTGATGGATCTCGATGACAACATGGCTGTCAGTGCCACCGACGTCTGGGGACGCTTTGCCGACCCGATTTTGCAGGCAAGCCAGCGCTATGGCGCCGAGATGGTGGTGCTGGGCAAACTGACTCCTGAAGGTGACAAGTGGAGCATCGATTGGGGACTCTACGGCCCCAAAGCGGCCGGTGAAGTGACCGAGCTGACCCGTGGCAATAGCACCGGCTCTCAGGCCGAAGTGGCGCAAGGGTTTGCCGATACCCTGGCGGCCTGGCTGGTGAAAAACTATGGTGCCCGCATTTCGGGTCCGGCAACCAGCCAGACCCTGGTGGTGGATGGCCTCTCCGAAGTGGACAGCATGATCGCCGTGCAGAAGATGCTGCAGGGGATGGCCAACGTCAGCAAGGTGGCGATCGGCAAGCTGGAGGGGGACCAGGTCACCTTCAACTTTACCCTGCAAGGGGATCAGGCCGAACTGGTGCGGGCACTGCAGCTTGAGAGTCGTTTGCGCAAGGTTGACGATAATGGCAGCGGTTTGCGTTACCAATGGTCGCAGCCCTGATTTTATAAGGCTTTTGTAGACCGCCCGGCTTGTCCGGGCGGTTCTCTATCTGCCTTTGCGATGATACACTTAGCCACAAATGTCACAGTCAAAGCCCAACGAGTGAAGCAACCGGCCCAACTGTCTTTAGCCGTACAACTACCGGATGATGAAACCTTCGTCAGTTTTTATCCCGGCAACAATGCTCATCTGATCACCGCCCTCAAAAACGCGGCCATCGGTCAGGGATCGCCTTTCCTCTATTTCTGGGGAGCCAAGGGATCCGGACGCTCTCATCTGCTCCACGCCACTTGTGCCGAGGTCAACGCCCGCGATGCGGCGGCGGCCTATCTCTCCCTCGATCAGTTCGAACAGCTCGATCCCAGCATGCTCGATGCCCTCGAAAGCCTGCCACTGGTCTGTCTCGACAGTCTCGAAGCCATCGCCGGCAATGCCGTGTGGGAGCGGGCCCTGTTCGACTTTTACAATCGCTGGCAGGAGAAGGGCGAGGGGACGCTGGTGGTCACTGGCTGCAGCGCGCCGCGCAAACTGGGGCTGCAACTGCCGGATCTCGCCTCGCGCCTTGACTGGGGGGTGAGTTTCCATCTCGAAGAGCTGGATGACGAAGGCAAGCTCAGTGCCCTGCAGCTGCGTGCCGAGCTGCGGGGCTTCAAACTGCCCATCGATGTGGGCCGCTTCCTGCTCAACCGACTCTCCCGCGATATGCGCACCCTGCTCACCACCCTCAATCAGCTCGACAACGCCTCATTTCGCGCCAAGCGCAAGCTGACCATTCCCTTTGTCAAAGAGATCCTCGAGCTCTGAGCCTCTCGACTGTGTGCGGTTGTGCGCCTGACTTTCGTTTGAATTACAGATAAAAAGAAACCCCGGCATCAGGCCGGGGTTTTGCTATCTCAAGGGGGCTCTGTCTATCAGTGGAACTGATCTTCTTCGGTAGAGCCGGTCAGTGCGGTCACCGAGGATTGGCCACCCTGAATCACGGTGGTCACCTTGTCAAAGTAACCGGTACCGACCTCCTGCTGGTGGGCCACGAAGGTGTAGCCACGGCTGGCGGCGGCAAATTCTGGCTCCTGCACCATCTCGACGTAGTGCTTCATCCCTTCGCCACGGGCGTACTGGTAGGCCAGCTCGTACATGTGGAACCACATGTTGTGGATACCCGCGAGGGTGATGAACTGGTACTTGTAGCCCATATCGGAGAGCGCCTGCTGGAAGCGGGCGATGGTGGCATCGTCCAGATTTTTCTTCCAGTTGAAGCTCGGGGAGCAGTTGTAGGCCAGGATGCGATCCGGGAACTTGGCCTTGATCGCTTCGGCAAATTTACGCGCTTCGTCCAGATCCGGCTTGGCGGTTTCACACCACACCATGTCGGCGTAGGGGGCGTAAGCCAGAC
The DNA here is from genome assembly GCF_027706025.1 of Aeromonas sp. Y311-2. NCBI lineage: Bacteria > Pseudomonadati > Pseudomonadota > Gammaproteobacteria > Aeromonadales > Aeromonadaceae > Aeromonas > Aeromonas sp. Y311-2. The sequence goes on from NZ_JAPDCL010000002.1 coordinate 76,893, forward strand.
CGCGAGCGATGGCCTGATCGATACCGGCACGCACCTTGTAGAACCCTTCAGCTGTGCGCTCGCCAGTCAGGAAGTCTGCATCGTACGGGTCGGCGTCGGTGGTCAACAGGTCAGCGGCGTTGGCGTCGGTACGGGCGATCACCAGGGTGGTGGTGCCGCACACATCGGCTGCCAGACGGGCAGCAACCAGCTTCTGCACTGCTTCCTGAGTCGGTACCAGCACCTTGCCGCCCATATGACCGCACTTCTTGACTGATGCCAGCTGATCTTCGAAGTGCACGCCGGCGGCGCCCGCTTCAATCATCCCCTTCATCAGTTCGAAGGCGTTCAGCACACCGCCGAAACCGGCTTCAGCATCGGCCACGATCGGCAGGAAGTAGTCGATAAAGCCCTCATCCTGCGGCCCAACCTTGTTGGCCCACTGGATCTGGTCGGCACGGGCGAAGGAGTTGTTGATGCGCTCCACCACGGACGGTACCGAGTTGGCCGGGTAGAGGGACTGATCCGGATACATGGTGGAGGACAAGTTGTTGTCCGCCGCCACCTGCCAGCCGGAGAGGTAGATCGCCTCGATCCCCGCCTTGGCCTGCTGTACTGCCTGACCACCGGTCAGGGCGCCGAGGCAGTTGACATAGCCTTTCTTGGCGTCGCCGTGGATCAGACCCCACAGCTTGTCGGCTCCACGCTGGGCCAGGGTGTGCACCGGCTGCAAGCTGCCGCGCAGATTCACCACATCTTCGGCGCTGTAGCCGCGCTTGATCCCTTTCCAGCGGGGGTTTTCCGCCCAGTCTTTCTCGATAGCCTGGATCTGTTGCTCACGGGTCAGTGCCATATCAGTTCCCTCTTTCATTGATTTCACGTTTCCATTGACTTGTTATTGGCGAGCCCCGCTGGGGGCCCGTGATTCAGAGCCGCTCGTAACCGGGCAGCGTCAGAAAATCGATCAGGGTATCGGCGCAGGTGATCTCTTCCATCAGTTCGCTTGCCTCGGCAAAGCGTCCTGCCTGCCAGCGTGCGGCGCCCACCTCGGCTTTGACCACCTCCAGCTCCTCGGCCAGCATCTGGCGGAACAGCTCCTTGGTCACCACCTTGCCATTCGACAGGCTCTTGCCGTGGCGGATCCACTGCCAGATGGAGGTACGGGAGATCTCGGCGGTGGCGGCATCTTCCATCAGACCGTAGATGGGCACGCAGCCGTTGCCGTTGATCCAGGCCTCCAGATATTGCAGGGCAACCCGGATATTGGTGCGCATCCCTGCTTCGGTCCGCTCGCCCTCACAGGGGGCCAGCAGGTCGGCGGCGGTGATGGGGGCATCCTGCTCGCGCAGCACGCCGATCTGGTTCTTGGCGCCAGCCGCAATGGTGGCGTTGAACACCGCCATGGCGGTATCAGCGAGGCCAGGGTGGGCGACCCAGGTACCGTCGTGGCCGTTGTTGGCTTCGCGCTCCTTGTCGGCCTTGACCTTGGCGAAGACCTGCTCGTTGACGGCCGCGTCCTTGGCCGGAATAAAGGCGGCCATGCCACCCATCGCCAGCGCACCGCGCTTGTGGCAGGTCTTGATCAGCAGCCGCGAGTAGGCGGAAAGGAACGGCTTGTCCATGGTCACCACCTGACGGTCGGGCAGGACGCGATCCGGATGGTTCTTCAAGGTTTTGATGTAGCTGAAGATGTAGTCCCAGCGGCCGCAGTTGAGGGCGACGATGTGATCCTTCATTTGATAGAGCAGCTCATCCATCTCGAATACGGCTGGCAGGGTTTCAATCAGCACGGTGGCCTTGATGGTGCCGCGGGGCAGGCCGAACTTGTCCTCGGTCCAGGCGAATACCTCGCTCCACCAGCGCCCTTCCAGATGGCTCTGCAACTTGGGCACGTAGAAGTAGGGGCCCGAGCCTTTGGCCAGCAGCGCCTGATAGTTGTGCAGGAAGTAGAGAGCAAAATCGAACAGGCCGCCGGGGATGGGCTCGCCATCGAAGGTGACATGTTTTTCCGGCAGGTGCAGACCGCGTACCCGGCAGATGAGGACGGCCGGATTGGGGGTCAGGGTATAAGCCTTTCCTTCCGGACTGGTGTAAGAAATGGTCTCGTTGACCGCATCGCGCAGGTTGATTTGACCCTCGATCACCTTATTCCAGGCGGGGGCCAGTGAATCCTCGAAATCCGCCATGAACACCTTGACGTTGGCGTTGAGGGCGTTGATCACCATCTTGCGCTCGACCGGGCCTGTGATCTCCACACGGCGGTCTTGCAGGTCGGCGGGAATGCCGCGAATGGTCCAGTCACCTTCACGGATGTGGGCGGTTTCCGGCAGGAAGTCCGGCAGCTCGCCGCCATCGATACGGGCCTGGCGTGCCACACGTTGTTTCAGCAATTCCCCTCTTTGGGGAGCAAAACGTTCCACCAGTTCGGAGACCAGAGCTACCGCGTCCGGCGTCAGAATTTGCGCGTATTCGGGTAGCATCTCGCCCTGGATGCGAAGGCGGGCGCTGCAGTGGGTCTGAGCCGGTGCCGACATAAGGTTCACTCCTTTGAGAATTACATTTTGAACTTACTAACTACGACTAAAGTCGAATCCCTGTTCCTGAAACGTTCCCGCAACAACGGGGTAACACGATTGATAAGGTGCGAAATATTGTTGAATACGTCAACAGTTTTTTTTAAACGCCTGTTTTTTCGATATGGTTAAGTTGATGTTTTTTATTGTTTTATTGGATTGGTATAAAAGCTCTACGCAGATGGTTATGCTCCTGCTTTTTCCCATCGGACAACGGCTAATTTGGGCCGTTACCCTGCCCCTTATTTTGTAACTTATTACGTAATAAAATTACAAATGCAAAAACAAATCCCGACCTAACTCCAGGCTTTGCCAAAACAGCCGTATAAAGCGCGTTTGAATGTGGCAATGAATGTTTTGCTAATGCTAGACCTGATTGGTGAACGTGCGTTTTAAACTTGGCGTGGTGATGCAGGCTCTGTTGGCACCAGCGGTTGCAGCGATGGAAAGTGAAGTGCAATAACGTAGGTTTGTATCAGTTGTCGGGGGGAATGCCGGGGAGGAAAGGGGGAGATACATCAGTCAATAATACTGCCATCCTTGATAGAACTAGCAGTTTGTCTTTTTTTGCAGATTTCTCGCCAAGGGCCTGAAACGGAGAGCGTTGAACAGGCGATGTGCTGGTGATGAGCGGCCATCTGGCCGAGCTCAATAGTCATCATCCGGTTCGGCCAGATCGATCACATCCAGCTGGATGACCTGTTCATTTTCGCTTTCGGTGTGGCAAGGGGTGTCGTGAGGAACGGAATAAAGCGTAATGGCGGGTGCGAAATCGGTGTTCTGGTTCATGCCTGGTCCTGTGTTGCACGCAAGCCGGACAGTGATCCCTTCACTCGTGTTTCCACCTCCCTGTGTTGTCTACCGGCGGAAAGTTGCGCATCTTAATGAGTTCGGCAAAAAGATTCAAGTGGTTCTGAGTGTTTTTTGTGCTTGATAGGTAGGCATCGTCAGGAGGATAAATCGGAGGCAAAAAAATAGCCCAGTCGTTTGACTGGGCTATTCTCGGGGAAAATGGTCGGTGTGAGAGGATTCGAACCTCCGACCCTCTACACCCCATGCAGATGCGCTACCTGGCTGCGCTACACACCGACGGAGTCAGACTCGGCTGACGGGGAGGAAGTCTAATAGCATGGCCAAACGGGTGCAACTCCTTTTTTATCATAGAGATGCCGATTGCTTCTTTATTGCTCAGTCGGGATGTGGCTTGGGTCTGACGTGCAGATTTGGCATAATCGCCGCCCTGTCACCGCGAGCTATCATGCCAGCTATCTATGGAATTATCTGACAGTTATGGATAGCTGGAATGCAAACTGCACAATTGAACAATATAAAGAGGGGATGGGCGTGAAACCATCAGAGGTCCCAGAGACACCGAGTCAGACCGAGCAGGACGAACAGTGGATGCGCCATGCCATGGCATTGGCTGCCCGGGCCGAAGGGATTGGCGAGATCCCGGTCGGTGCCGTACTGGTGCTGGATGGTCAGGTGGTGGGCGAGGGGTGGAACCGCTCCATCAGCGAACACGACGCTTGTGCTCATGCCGAGGTGATGGCAATCCGGGCGGCGGGCAAGCAGCTGGCGAACTACCGGCTGCTCGACACCACTCTTTATGTGACGCTGGAGCCCTGCTGTATGTGTGCCGGTGCGCTGATCCATAGCCGGGTCAAGCGGGTGGTTTACGGCGCCCGAGACCTCAAGACCGGTGCCGCGGGATCGGTGTTCGAGATCTTGCAGGACCCGCGCCACAATCACAGCGTCGAGCTGACCGGCGGTGTGCTGGCCGATGCCTGCTCGGCCCAGTTGTCGGCCTTCTTCAAGCGCCGTCGCGCCGAGAAAAAGGCGGCCAAACTGGCGCTGCAACAATCAAACGATACCCTTTCCTGAATCATTCGGGGGCAGCGCAGGCTGCCCTTGCTGATTATCAGCATAAATATCCCTTTATAAACAATATATTACGCTCGCCCGCCTTCGAAGGGATCCCCGCCCATTTTTCCGCTAACAACCTCTGTTAAAGCGTTCTCGATGTAACAAAACTGTCATGCAACCGCCATATAATGCCGCGAAGCCTAGCTTACATTGAGGTCTTGCATGTCATCGGAATCGTTAAACCTGGTCATGGCGGGCAGTAGAAAACGCCGGATCAAGGATAAATTGGCCAAATATGGCGTCACCACAGGCGGAGCCCTGGTACTGGTGGCGCTGCTGCTTATCTTCTTTTATCTGCTCTATGTGGTGAAACCCATCTTCAATGGCGCCTCCATGGAGCCGACCGCCTCGTTTACCCTGCCTGCCGCAGGGAAGACCGCCTGGCTCGGCGTGGAAGAGCAGAACGAGATCGGCTATCGCTTCAGCGATAAAGGGCAGGTCAACTTCTTTGCGGTGCAGGGAGATGACAAGATCAAGGTCGGCCAGTCACTGGGTCAGGCCCAGGTTGCTGGTGACATCACCACGGTAGCGACCCCGGCACCTGGCCAGCGGCTGATCGCCTACGGCTTTGCCGATGGCAAGGCGCAGGTCGTCCAGCCAGCGTTCAAGGTTTCCTATCCCAACGATGTGCGGGTGATTGAGCCCAGCCTGCAATATCCCTTCGGCGAAGAGCCTGTGGTGATCGACCCGCAAGGGAAGGCACTGCAACTGATGGTGTTCGAAGCCACCAAGGACAAGATGGCGACCGCCGCCGTGACCGAAGATGGTCGTGGTGTGATGACGGTGATGAGCGGTGAGGAGAATTTCATCTCCGGGGAGATTGAGTGGAGCAGTGAAAACTATACGATTCCCTCCCTGCCGCGCCATGTGGATCAGATGTTGCTAACCCCCAATCTGCGGATCCTGTTCGTGCGCGAGGGCAATCGCCTCTCCGTCTATGACATTCATAACCTGAGCGAAATATCCCTGCGCAACGTGCTGGAGATCAATGCCCCCAACGCCAATGTGACCCGGGTTCAGCTGCTCTCCGGCGCCTCTTCACTGCTGGTGGGTAATGACAACGGTGTGATTTCCCAGTGGTTCGAAGTGGCGAAGGATGGCAAACGCCAGTTCACCCAAATTCGTGACTTCAAGGGTGATGGCGCGGTAGATCTGCTGACTCCCGAGCACTTTCGCAAAGGCTTCATCAGTGCCGACAAGGACGGCATCATCAGCTTCTTCCACGCCACCGGCGAGACCAAGCTGTTGACCGAGACGGTGGAAGGGGGCGAACTCTCTGCTCTGGCCATCTCCCCCCGTCACAACCTGTTGCTGATGCAGCAAGGGAATACCTTCAAGCTCTTCTCGGTGGAGAACGAGCACCCCGAAGTGACCTGGTCTGCCCTATGGCAACAGGTGTGGTACGAAGGGTATCCGGAGCCCCAGTATGTGTGGCAATCCACCTCCGCCAGCAACGACTTTGAAGCCAAGCTGAGTTTGGTGCCGCTGGTCTTCGGTACTCTGAAAGCCTCTTTCTACGCCATGGTGTTTGCTGTGCCGCTCGGCGTGGCCGGTGCCATCTATACCGCCTACTTCATGTCGGCGGGGCTGCGCAAATACGTCAAGCCGACGGTCGAGATCATGGCGGCGCTGCCGACTGTTATCTTGGGCTTCCTGGCGGGTCTGTGGCTGGCGCCGATCATCGAGGGTGCGTTGCCCGGGGTGATCCTGCTGCTGATATTGCTGCCGATGGGGATGTTGCTGACTGCATTGCTCTGGAACTATCTGCCGGAGCGCGGCAAGTCCTTGCTGCCGGAGGGGTGGCACGCCATCCTGCTGATCCCGGTGCTGCTGCTGATTGGCTGGGGGGCCTTCGCCCTGAGCCCGCTCATCGAGAATGCTTTTATGCACGGCGATTCGCGCATCTGGCTGACTCACGAAATGGGCATCAAGTTTGACCAGCGCAACTCGCTGGTGGTCGGTATCGCCATGGGCTTTGCGGTCATCCCCACCATCTTCTCCATCGCTGAAGATGCTGTCTTCTCGGTGCCCAAGCACCTGACCCAGGGCTCGCTGGCGCTGGGGGCCACCCCGTGGCAGACCCTGAGCCGGGTGGTGATCCTCACGGCCAGCCCGGGCATCTTCTCGGCGGTGATGATGGGCCTTGGCCGCGCCGTGGGCGAGACCATGATCGTGCTGATGGCTACCGGCAACACCCCAATCATGGACTTCTCCATGTTCCAGGGGCTGCGCACCCTCGCCGCCAACATCGCGGTGGAGATGCCGGAATCGGAAGTGGGCAGCTCCCACTATCGGGTACTGTTCCTCGCGGCCTTCGTCCTGTTTGTGTTCACCTTTTTGTTCAACACCCTGGCCGAGTTTGTCCGTCAGCGGTTGCGTGAAAAATACAGCTCGATGTAAGGGGCGACTCTGTAATGGACAAGGAATCGACAATGGGTAAGTGGTTTAAATCAGGGGCCCCCTGGATCTGGATGACCGGCGGTGCCGTCAGCCTGAGTCTGGTAGCGGTACTGGGTCTGCTGCTGCTGATCGGCTGGCGTGGTCTGGTCTACTTCTGGCCCCACCCCATCTATGAGTGGCAGTTGGAAGACGCCAGTGGCAACAAGAGCGTACTGATCGGCGAAATCAACGATCGCGAGCAGGTTCCGGTGGAGCGACTGCGCGCTGCAGGTCTGCCACTGGAAGGGGAAGAGCGCGAGCTGCTGACCCGCTATCTGGTCAAGACCGGCAACCGCGAGTTCGTTGACCTCGATTTTCGCTGGGTGCTGGAGACGGACATCAAGTCCCAGAGCCAGCCAGCCGAGCTGGCCATGGTTGAGCGTGCCACCAACGGCAACTTCTATGGCTATATCGTCGGGGTGAAAGAGGATGGCCGCGAGCTCACCTCTGATCTGCATCCTGCCCTGCAGCGGGTGCTGGCGCGAGCCAATGCCCTTTCAGAACAGGCCAACGATCTGCAAAAAGGGGACATCGGCAGCATCAACTATCAACTGGAGCGGCTGCGCCTGAAAGAGCGCAAGGCCGAGCTGGATGACAAGCTGACCGATCAGCTCAAAGCCGAATTGGCCAGCGAGCGTCAGGCCCTCAACGATCGCTATCAGGTGCTGGAAAAAGAGCTCTTCTCACTGCGTAGCCAAGCGGACCGCGACGCCATCACCGTCAAGGATATGCGTGGCGAGCTGGTGACCATGCCGATGTCCAAGGTACTGGACGTGGTATGGCCCAACGACATGAGCCTGCTGGCCAAGGTGGGTCACTGGTTCCACCAGATCGGCAAGTTCGTCTCTGACGATCCCCGTGAAGCCAACACCGAGGGTGGGGTGTTCCCGGCCATCTTCGGCACCGTCTTCATGGTGTTCCTGATGGCGATCATCGTGACCCCGCTGGGGGTGGTAGCGGCAGTCTACCTGCACGAATATGCGGGCAAGAACAGCCTGACCAAGATCATCCGCATCGCGGTGATCAACCTGGCGGGCGTGCCCTCCATCGTCTACGGCGTGTTTGGTCTGGGCTTCTTCGTCTACACTCTCGGCGGTTCGCTGGATCAGCTGTTCTACCCGGAAGCGCTGCCGAGCCCGACCTTTGGCTCACCCGGCGTGATCTGGTCGGCGCTGACCCTGGCCATCCTGACCCTGCCGGTGGTGATCGTCTCCACCGAGGAGGGGCTGGCGCGGATCCCGAGCACCATCCGTCAGGGCTCGTTGGCACTGGGCGCCACCCAGGCCGAGACCCTGTGGCGCATCGTGCTGCCGATGGCGAGCCCGGCCATCATGACCGGCCTTATTCTGGCGATTGCCCGTGCAGCCGGTGAAGTGGCGCCACTGATGCTTGTGGGGGTGGTGAAACTGGCACCGACCCTGCCGATGGATGGCAACTTCCCGTATCTGCATGTGGAGCGCAAGTTCATGCACCTGGGCTTCCACATCTATGACGTCGGCTTCCAGAGCCCCAACGTCGAGGCGGCCCGCCCGCTGGTCTACGCCACCTCCTTCCTGCTGGTGACGGTGATCGTGGGTCTGAACCTGACCGCTATCGGTATTCGTAACCACTTGCGCGAGAAATTCCGGTCGCTGGAGCATTAATCCGGCGCCGCATGAGTGATACAAGAGTGAGATAACAGAGGGGCGGCCGAGCGCGAGCCGCCATCTCTCTGCACCAATACGTGAGGGGCGCCGGCAGCAGTCCGGCCACTCCAGATTGATTTTGAGGTAACAGATGATCAACGTAACGACCACGTCTACCCAGCACACCGCGCTGGACCTGCTCAACCTGACCCCGGAGCAGACCGCGCTGGAGGTGAAGGATCTCAACCTGTACTACGGCAGCAAGCAGGCGTTGTTCAACGTCAACATGAAGATCCCCAAAGGGCAGGTGACCGCCTTTATCGGCCCGTCAGGCTGTGGCAAATCGACCCTGCTGCGCTGCATCAACCGGATGAACGATCTGGTGGAGATCTGCCGCATCGAGGGGGAAATTCAACTGCACGGCCACAACATCTATGACAAGAGCGTCGATGTTTCCGCCCTGCGCCGTCAGGTGGGCATGGTGTTCCAGCGCCCGAACCCGTTCCCCAAGTCCATCTACGAAAACGTGGTCTATGGTCTGCGCCTGCAGGGGATCAACGATCGCCGCACCTTGGATGAGGCCGCCGAGCGCTCCCTGCGCGGTGCGGCCCTGTGGGACGAGGTGAAGGATCGTCTGCATGACAACGCCTTCGGTCTCTCCGGTGGTCAGCAGCAGCGTCTGGTGATTGCCCGTGCCATCGCCATCGAGCCGGAAGTGTTGCTGCTCGATGAACCGACCTCGGCACTCGATCCCATCTCTACCCTCACCATCGAGGAGCTGATCAACGAGCTCAAGAGCCAGTTCACCGTGGTGATCGTGACCCACAACATGCAACAGGCTGCGCGCGTGTCGGATCAGACCGCCTTTATGTATATGGGCGAGCTTATCGAGTACTCGGATACCAACACCATTTTCACCACCCCGGCCAAGAAAAAGACCGAAGATTACATTACCGGTCGTTACGGCTAAGGAGAGGAGAGGATGAATCTCAGCAAACAGATTGGCAGTCGGTTCAACGGCTAAGGCATAATCGGAGCAATCAAGGATTATTTGTATGGACAATATGAACCTCAATAAACACATCTCCGGTCAGTTCAATGCCGAGCTAGAGAGCGTGCGCAACCAGGTGCTGGTGATGGGCGGTCTGGTGGAGCAGCAGCTCACCGACGCCATCGCGGCGATCCACGATCAGGATCTCGATGCGGCGCGCAAGATCGTGGCCAACGACCACAAGGTCAACGCGATGGAAGTGGCGATTGACGAGGAGTGCACCCGCATCATCGCCAAGCGTCAGCCGACTGCCTCCGACCTGCGACTGGTGATGGCCATCATCAAGACCATCACCGATCTGGAGCGCATTGGCGATGTGGCCGACAAGATCGCCCGCATGCTGACCGACAACGCCAACAAGCCGCAGCCGCCGCTGGTGTCGCTGGAGAACATGGGCCGTCGCACCATCAAGATGCTGCACGATGTGCTCGACGCCTTCGCCCGCATGGATCTGGACGCGGCGCTGGCGGTCTACAAGGAAGATGACAAGGTAGACCGCGAGTACGAGTCCATCATCCGCGAGCTAATGACTTACATGATGGAAGATCCCCGCACCATCCCCCAGGTCCTCAACGTTCTGTGGGCGGCGCGGGCCATTGAGCGGGTCGGCGATCGTTGCCAGCACATCTGCGAGTACATCGTCTACTACGTGAAAGGCAAGGATGTGCGCCATACCAAGGCGGATGATCTGGGCACCTTGCTGGGCAAGGGCTAACCGGAAGTGAATAAAAAGGCGCGTGAAGCGCCTTTTTTGTTGCATAACTGGTCGGAGTAAGATAAAGCCCCCAACTGGCTGTTTTCTGATAGAATACTCCCCCTGTGTGAGTCCCGGATGGGCTCACGGTCCGGTCTCCCGGGCCCAGTTTGCCGTCTTGTGCTAAGGCGGGTGTAGCAATAGGTTAATCATGAGTTTTGCCGATAGTTTGTTCTTTTTAATGCTGCTGGTTGGCGGCAGTGTGTTCTTCTCCCTCTCCGAGATCTCTCTCGCCGCGTCTCGCAAAATCAAATTGCAGGTAATGGCGGATGAAGGTAATCGCCAGGCCGAAAAGGTGCTGGCCCTGCAGGCCCAGCCGGGCAACTTTTTCACCGTAGTGCAGATTGGCCTCAATACCGTCGCCATTCTGGGCGGTATCCTGGGTGAGTCTGCCCTCAACCCCGCCATCAAGGGGATTGTCTCCCAGTTCTACCAAGGGCCCTGGCTTGGCGAGATCAGCTCCGGAGCCTCCTTCGTGTTCGTCACCGGCATGTTTATCCTGATCGCCGATCTGATGCCCAAGCGTCTGGCCATGACCATGCCCGAGCAGATTGCCGTGGTGGTGGTGCGCCCCATGCTCTTCTTCGTCACCGTGCTGATGCCGCTGGTGTGGGTCTTCAACGGATTGGCGAACTCCCTGTTCCGTCTGATGCGCGTCTCCACGGTGCGTAACGACGAGATCACCTCCGACGATATCTATGCGGTGATGGATGCTGGTGCCGAGGCGGGGGTTATCCAGCGCGAGGAGCATCAGCTCATCGAGAACGTGTTCGAGTTGCAGTCCCTTGGTGTCACCTCTGCCATGACGGCCCGCGAGAGCCTCATCTACTTCACCCTGCAAGAGAGTGAAGAGAGCATCAAGGCGAAGATCGCCGAACATCCCCACAACAAGTTTCTGGTCTGTGACCACAACCTCGACAGCATCAAGGGCTTTGTCGATGCCAAAGAGCTGCTGATCCGCGTTATCGGTGGCCAGAGCATCGACCTGATCGGTGGCAACCTGGTGCAGAACGTCATCATCATCCCCGATACCTTGAACCTCTATGAGGCGATGGAGTACTTCAAGAATCATCGTGGCGACTTTGCCGTGGTGATGAACGAGTACGCGCTGGTGGTGGGGATCGTCACCATGAACGACCTGATGAGCACCGTCATGGGCGAGTGGGCGACCCACGTGGTGGAAGAGCAGATCGTCCAGCGCGACGAGAACTCCTGGCTGGTGGACGGGGTCACCCCCATCTCCGACGTGATGCGCGCCTTCGATATCGAAGAGTTTCCAGAGAACCAGAACTACGAGACCATCGCCGGCTTTATCATGTATATGCTGCGCAAGATCCCCAAGCGCACTGACTCGGTCAAATATGCCGGTTACAAGTTCGAAGTGGTGGATATCGACAGTTACAAAATTGATCAGCTGCTGGTTACCCGGGTCGAACCGGCTATGGCCGAGAAGCCAGCTCAGGAATCGTAAAAGGAGCGACATAAGAGTCATGAAGATGCAGTCTCATTCCCGTGCGCTGGCCTGTGTCGCGCTCGCCCTGGCACTGGGTGCCTGTAGTCAGAGTGCGCCGCGCAAAGCCACAGTGGCAGCCAAGCCGGTTGCTCCCAAGCCTGCCGTGGTCGTGCCGCAGCCGGATCCCGATGCGGTGGTACAAAGTGGCATGGCCGAGCCGAGCCCGGTCTTTGACGAGCAGTATCACGGCCCGGATCAGGGTTCGCTGGAGTCGGTGACCGCTCTGTTTGCCCGTGGCTACATCGAGTCCGCCATGCGCGAGACCATGCTGGCGGCGGTGCACAACGACTATCCGCTGCTCGGCATGCGGGATGTACGGTTGACCGATCCGGTCTCCAAATTCCTCACCTCCGAGCATGCGGCCACCACGGCCCATGACTACCTCTATGCGGGTGTGCAGCGTCGCCTCGGTCGTCCTCTCAGCCCTGCCCAGTGGGAGCAGATCTGGCGCGGTCTGCCGCAGCAGGGTCGGGTTTCCGACTGGGTCAAACAGATTAAGCGAGTGCTGGCCGGGCGTTAAGTCGCCAGCGGATCAAGATAGTGATGAGGCCACCTTCGGGTGGCCTCTTGCATTTCTGCGTTTGCCTCGCCGTTTGCACGCTGATTTCTGCTGATACTGATTGCCGCCCGTGGCACTTTGTTTTATCTTGTTTTGGCCATCTAAACATCTATATGTTTTTATGGCTGCATAATGAAAGGGCTTCCCAAGATGAAGCGGGACGATCTGCAGCGATTCAGCGTGAAACCGCAGATCAACAAAACAAACAGATAAATACGCAAATAAACAACGCATAAAACAAAGAGACACGACAGATGGAAACCAGGGAATTGTGGGTGCTGGATGGGGGCATGGGGCGCGAGTTGGCAAGGTGGGGGGCACCGTTTCGTCAGCCCGAATGGTCGGCGCTGGCCTTGATGGAGGCGCCAGAGACGGTGCGTGACGTGCATCAGGCCTATGTGGCGAGCGGTGCCAGGGTCATTACTACCAATAGCTATGCGCTGGTGCCGTTTCATATCGGCGATGAGCGTTTCTTTGCCGACGGGGAGGGGTTGGCAGCGCTGGCTGGTCAGCTAGCCCGTGAGGTGGCTGACGAGCAGAAGGGCGCCGTGCAGGTGGCGGGTTCTCTGCCACCGTTGTTTGGCTCCTACCGTGCCGACTTGTTCAAGGCGGACAGGGTGAGCGAGCTGGCAACGCCGCTTATTCGGGCGCTATCCCCTTATGTGGATATCTGGCTGGCCGAGACCATGAGCCTGATTGCCGAGCCACTGACCCTGAAAGCGCTGTTGCCTGACGATGGTAAGCCGTTCTGGGTCTCCTTCACGCTGGAAGATGAGGCGCCGGGCAACGAGCCGCGACTGCGCTCCGGCGAGCGAGTCGCCGATGCGGTGACCGCGCTGGTGGCGGCTGGAGTCGATGCCATCCTGTTCAACTGCTGTCAGCCCGAGGTGATCGAGGGAGCGCTCAAGGTGGCAAGTGCTGCGTTGCAGGCAGAGGGTCGCAGCGACATCCGCCTCGGAGCCTATGCCAACGCTTTCCCGCCGCAGCCCAAAGAGGCCACCGCCAACGACGGACTGGACGAGATCCGCGCCGATCTGGGGCCGCTGGATTATCTCGGCTGGGCCGAGCGCTGGCGCGGGGCTGGGGCGAACTTGATCGGCGGTTGCTGCGGTATCGGCCCCGAGCATATTCAGGCGCTGAGCAGCCGGTTGCGCTAAGGAGCACCCATGAAAGAGAACAAGATTGGGCTCTGGTCCCTCACCGCGCTGGTATTCAGCTCCATGGTGGGGGCGGGGATTTTCAGCCTGCCCCAGAACATGGCCGAGGTGGCGGGGGCGCGCGCTGTGCTGATCGGCTGGGGCGTGACGGGTGTGGGCATCCTGGCGCTCGCCATGAGTTTTCTCTATCTGTCGCGACTCAGACCGGATCTCGACGGCGGCATCTACAGCTACGCCCGCGCCGGTTTTGGCGATCTGGTGGGCTTCTTCTCCGCCTGGGGGTACTGGCTCTGCGCCACCATCGGCGTGGTGGGTTATCTGGTCATTGCCTTTGCGGCGCTGGGCAGCTTCGTCGATACGCCGGAGCAGGTCTGGTTTGGTGAGGGCAACACGCTGGCAGCGTTTGTCGGCGAGTCCTGCATCCTTTGGGCGGTGCACCTGCTGGTGGCCCGCGGCGTGCAGCAGGCGGCGCTGTTCAATCTGGTGGCGACCCTGGCCAAGAGCCTGCCGCTGCTGCTGTTTATCCTGTTCGCCTGCTACTGGTTCGATCCGGTCACTTTCGCGGCGGATCAGCAGGGCAGCACCCTGGCGGTGCCAGTCTCCGAGCAGGTGCGCAATACCATGCTGATCACTCTCTGGGTCTTCACCGGTATCGAGGGGGCAGCGGTGCTGTCGGCCCGCGCCCGAAACCGGCGGGATGTGGGCACGGCCACTGTGCTCGGCGTGGTGCTGGCGCTGCTGCTCTATGTGCTTATCTCGGTGCTGGCGCTCGGAATATTGAGTCGGCCCGAGCTGGCGGCGCTGCCCAACCCCTCCATGGCAGGGCTGATGGCCCAGATGACCGGCTCATGGGGCAAGTTGCTCATCAGCCTCGGTCTTATCGTCTCGGTGCTCGCCTCCTATGTGAGCTGGACCCTCTTCTCGGCGGAGGTGCCGTTCAGCGCGGCACGCCACGGCGCGTTTCCTGCTATCTTCCGGCGCCAGAACCGCAACGGGACGCCTATCGCATCGCTCTGGCTCACCAGCTTGACGGTGCAGACTTGCCTGCTGCTGGTGTGGCTGCTCGGCAAGGGCTACACCAGCCTGCTGCTTATCTCCACCTCGATGATCCTGGTGCCCTACCTGCTGATCGGGCTGTTTCTGCTCAAGCTCTCGTTCAGCAAGAAGGGGGAGGGCGGGCAGGGCCGCGGTCTGATGCGGGCGGTAGCACTGGTGTCGAGCGGTTACGGCTTCTGGCTGCTTTATGCTGCCGGGGTGGAGTATCTACTGCTGTCGCTTCTGCTCTACGGGCCGGGTCTGCTGCTATTTCTCTACAGCCGTCGTCAGCTGGGCGCAGATCTTTGTCTGAGCGGCCGCGAACGGCTATTGGCCGGAGTGACCTTGCTGAGCCTGATCCCCGCCGTCTGGTCGTTCGCCCATCTTTGACACCGAAGATATGGCAGACCATAAAAGAGAGCGCCACAGTGGCGCTTTCTTGTTATCAGGGACTGGTTATCAGGGGCTTGCTATCCGGGAGTTGCGATTCGGGGCGAAGGCCTAGTGTCTGGCTGGTCCGGCCGGTTTGCCAAACAGCACGGCGAGTTTTTGTCGCCACGGCAGGCCACGGGCGTCATGCAGCATGTCGCGCCACTCGTGGAAGGTGAGGGTGAGGGGGTTGAAGCTGTGGATCGGCTTGGTGATGCCGAAGCGACACGGCTCTGCCGGATCTTCCTCGACAAAGGTACCGAACAGCCGATCCCAGATAATCAGCACCCCGGCGAAGTTGCGGTCTATGTATTTGGCGTTGCTGGCGTGGTGCACCCTGTGGTGGGAGGGGGTGTTGAAGACCCACTCAAGCCAGCCGAGTTTGCCCACCACCTGGGTGTGGACGAAAAACTGGAAGCCCAGACTCAGCAGCACGGTGGCGACCACCGCCTCAGGCGGGAAGCCGATGACAATCATCGGGATCCAGAACAGCCACATGCCGGAGATGGGATACATCAGGCTCTGGCGAAAAGCGGTGGAGAGGTTGAGCCGCTCCGAGCTGTGATGCACCACGTGGGAGGCCCACAGCCAGCGCACATGGTGGCTGGTGAAGTGGAACAGCCAGTAGCAGAGATCCTGCAACAGAAACAGCAGTAGCACACTCCAGAGATTCATCTCGATATCGAACAACCGCCAGCCCCAGAGGGTGTCATACAGATAAGCAATAAAGATGGCCGCCAGCGCATCGCCCCCTTGGTGCATCAGGGCCAGCGCGGCGTTGGCGAACAGATCCCGCCACTGGTAGGTGGCGGTGGGAAAGGCCGCGCCATGTTTGCGCAGGTAGAGCATCTCCCAGCCGATAAAGGCCAGAAAAACCGGGGAGAGGTAGAGCAGAAGCAGTTGCACATCCATATGCGGCCATCCATTCAGAGCAATTGCTCTCCAGCATAAAGGATGGATTTAATATTTCATTAACATTTTTATGCCAACGAATAGATGGCATGAAATATGGCGCGGCAGCATAGGAAGGCGCGCTGGATGGCTATGCTTGATGGAGGCTTTTTCAGGAGGTGCTGGCTTATGCGCGTCTGGTGTTGCTTGTTGCTGGGGTTGTGCATGATGGCGCACGCCAAGACCCGGGTCGAGATCCTGGCGGATGCCGCCTATCCCCCCTACTCCTGGCAGGAGGGGGAGGAGGTCAGGGGGATCTATGCCGACATCATCCGCGAGGTGACCTCTGCCATGCCTGACTATGAGGTGGTACTCAAGCCTATGCCGTGGCGGCGCGGTCTGAGCATGGTGGAACAGGGGACCGCCTTCGCCATTTTTCCACCCTACTATATGCCCGATACCCGCCCTTATATGTGGCCCTACTCCCAGCCGATGCTGGATGAAGAGCTGGTGGTGATGTGCGGCGCCAGTGTGGCGGCCAATACCCCGCAGGCCAGGTTTCCGCCCGACTATCACGGTTTGCGCTTTGGCATGAACGCCGGTTTTGCCGTCGGCGGCGATGCCTTCTGGCAGGCGGTAAAAGAGAAGCAGATCGACGTGGAGGAGGTGAAAAGCAATCGGGAGAACCTGCTCAAGATTGTCCGCGGCCGGGTCGATTGCACCATCAATGATCGCCTCTCCCTGCTCTATGAGTTGCTCAACATGATAAAGGCCGATCAGCTGGCGGTGGCCGATATGTCCCTGCTCAAACAGGGTCCGGTGCTCAGCAAGGAGCAGGGGTTTCTCGGCTATAGCCGCAAGGGGGAGTACCCCTACAAACAGGCCTTTATCGACCAGTTTGACAAGGAGCTCTATCAGCTCAAAAAACGTGACGGGGTGAAAGTGATCGTGGAGCGCTATCTGGGAAAGTCCCCGCGCTGAGCCGATGAAATGGGCACTCGGGTTCAGCTGGGTTAAGCCTGCTCAGCGTGACACACAAGCAGAGGGACCTTGCGGTCCCTCTTCGTTTATCCAGCAGAGCATGTTGGCTACAGCACCTGACTCAGGAACTGGCGCAGGCGTGGGGAGGGTGGATTGTCGAAGAAATCGGCCGGTTTGTCATCCACCAGCAGTTCGCCACTCTCCATAAAGAGCACCCGATCCGCTACCTCGCGGGCAAAGCCCATCTCGTGGGTCACCACCACCATGGTCATCCCTTCGCGGGCCAGCCCCTTCATCACATCCAGCACTTCCCCCACCATTTCGGGGTCGAGCGCACTGGTGGGCTCGTCAAACAGCATGATGCGTGGCTGCATGGCGAGTGCCCGGGCAATGGCCACCCGCTGTTGCTGACCGCCGGAGAGCTGGGAGGGATAGCTGGCCGCTTTCACCGACAGCCCCACTTTCAGCAGCAGCGCCTTGGCTCTGTCTTCGGCCTCACGGCGCGACAGGCCGCGCACCTTCTGCGGGGCGAGGCAGATATTATCCAGCACCGTCAGGTGGGGAAAGAGATTGAAGGACTGGAACACCATGCCCACCTCTTCCCGCAGCTTGTTGACATCGCCCGGCTGGGTGAGGCAGATGCCATCCACCACGATATCGCCGTCGTTGATGGTCTCCAGCTGGTTGAGGGTGCGCAGGAAGGTGGACTTGCCGGAGCCGCTGGGGCCGACGATCACCACCACTTCCCCTTCGGCCACCTCGGTGCTGACATTTTTCAGGGCGTGCACTTCGCTGCCGTAGAACTTCTCTACGCCGGTCGCTTTGATGATGGGATCAGTTGCTGCGCGCATATTTCACCTCCAGAAAACGAACCGGGAAGGCGAAGAGGGTGTCGGTGATGGCTGCACTTCTCGATGCCTGTTGCACCTTGATGATGGGATCAGTTGCTGCGTGCATATTTCACCTCGAGACGGCGTACCAGGAAGGATAGGGTGCCGGTAAGTACCAGATAGAGCAGGGCCACGGTGAACCATACCTCGAACGGGCTGAAGGTGGAGCTCACCACCTCGCGCCCCGCCTTGGTCAGATCGGTGATGGAGATGACCGAGACCAGCGAGGAGTCCTTGATCAGGTTGATGAACTGGCCCGCCAGCGGTGGCAGTACCCGCTTGAACGCTTGCGGCAGGATGACATAGCGCATGGTCTGGGCCGAGGTCATTCCCAGGCTGCGGCCCGCCTCCATCTGCCCCTTGTGGATGGAGCTGATACCGGCGCGGACGATCTCCGCCACATAGGCGCCGGTAAAGACCGCCAGCGCGGCGACCCCGGCGGTGAAGCGATCGAGGTTCAGCACGGTGCCGATAAAGAAGTAGACGATGAAGATCTGCACCAGCAGCGGTGTACCGCGGATCAGCTCCACATAGGTGATGGCCAGATTGCGCAGGGCCGGATTAGGGGAGAGGCGCGCCAGCCCGGCCAGGGTGCCGAGCAGGATGGCGAAGATGCCTGCTACCAGCGAGAGCTTGACGGTGACCCAGACGCCCCAGGCGATGGGGCCTGCGGTCCAGCTCAGTTGGGTGTCGAGGGTATCACCGCGAAAAACGGTATCCCCTTCGGCGACTTGTACGCCAGTGCTGGCGATGGCTTGCCGCACATTGGGGTCGAGATCGTCTTGCAGGAACAGCTTGCCCTTCTCGGCCTCGCTGGTGCCCGCCATCACGGTGCCGTCAAATTCGGCGACATTCTTCTGCTCCGCCTGATAGGCGATGTATTGGGGAATGCGTTCCCAGCGCCAGGTGTAATCCACTGACTGGACAGCCTTGTAGATGCCGAATACGGCAACCAGCAGCATCAGCAGGAAAACCCCATGCCAGAGTAGCTGATTGGGTTGTTTTTCCATCTGTCTTGTCGGTTTGGGTGTGTGCACAGTCACAACCTCTTCTCGTTTTTGTGTGGGGAGCTGCGTGGTGCAGGGGCGGCATGTGCCGCCCCCCGGAGGTTATTTGAGCTGGTTCAGCCAGGCGTTGGATTCGAACCACTTCTTGTAGAGACGGTCGTAGCTGCCATCGCCCTTGATCTGGCGCAGGTAGTTGTTGAACCAGTTGAGGGTGTCCTGGTCCCCTTTGCGGATGGCCCAGGCCAGCGGCTCGAAGGTGAACGGCTTGTCGAGGTGCACCACGGCGCCCTGATTCTGGGAGGCGAAAATAGCGTTGTAGGGCAGGTCATAGACGAACGCATCGACCTTGCCGTTGATCACTTCCAGCTTGGCGTCATCCTGGGTTTCAAACTGCAGCAGGGTGGCTTTGGGGATCAGGCGCTTGACTGCCTGCTCGCCGGTTGTGCCGAGCTTGACCGCGATCTTGTATTTCGGGTCGTTGAGGTCGGTGAAGGATTTGATTTCACCCGCCTTCTCTTTGCGCAGGACTATGGTCTGGCCGACCACGATGTAGGGATCGGCGAAGTTGACTCGCAGGTTGCGCTGGGGAGTGACGGTCATGCCGCCCATGATGACGTCGAACTTGTTGGTCAGCAGCGCCGGAATGATGCCATCCCAGGCGGTGTTGACGAACTCGACCTTCACGCCCATCTCTTTGGCGACCATCTTGGCGAGATCCACATCAAAGCCGATGTACTGGCCCTGCTTGTTGGTCATCTCGAAGGGTTGATAGCCGGCGTCGAAGCCGACTCGCAGCACGCCGCGTTCGAGCACGGCATCCAGGGTGGAGGTAGGGGCAGGGGTCGGGGCCGCCGTGGCGATCCCGCAAAACAGCAGGGTAGAAAGAATCAGTTTTTTGATCATAAGTGACGTCTCTGTCGGTGGTGTGTTCGGCCTTGAACCTGATCCCGTGCGACTCCGTGGCACAAGAGACTGCTGCATCCGGCAACAGGCAAGACAGGATGAATGTCTTGAGCGGGACAAAAGCCCCATATGAGATGCTATGAATAGTGGTTGAGTGAAAAATGTACCAAAAACAGATTGTGTCAGAAGACTCAACAGGTTAGAGACATTTATTGCTCATGGCTTCATTCATAAAATCACACGAAAACAACATATCTATCTAATTGAGTGGGTTCAAGCCCAAATTATCCCCAAGACATTTTGTTACAAAGTCAGGGCGCCGCTTGCGGCTATTATTGTGCTATTGGGCTCCGTAAGAGGCTTCTTGTGGGGCTTATACGAATACGCATTGGTGGGATATCACACGCATTGCTCTGTTTGTCAGCAAACGAACGGGCTTTATTGTGAAAACCATCAAGTCGTACTGGGTCTTGGCAAACGCTTCTCATATACTCAGTTACCCTCTCTGCATGGCTTTGGTATGGACGCCTCACTACTGCTTAAGCTGGATATTTTTACCTTGATGATCATGGCCTTGTGTGGCTATTGTCTCGGTTTCCTCACTCTTACCATCATTCGTGTTACCCACAACGATATTCCCGGCGTCGGGGTCTGGTGGTGGTCCAGTCTGTTTGCCATGCTGGGTCAGGCGGGATTTGCCAGTCTGCTGTTGACACCCACCCCCTATGGCTCCTGGGTGGGCAATGTCTTCCTGATTTTTCATGTGTCGTTATTGCTGGTCGCCCAACGCTGTTTCTTCCGTCAATCGCCGGGCTGGCCTGTCTGCTGGGGATTCATCCTGCTGTTTGCCGCCGTCATGACCTGGTCGGTCGCCATCGATGGCCGGATTGCGGTACGGGTGATGATCAGCAGTGCCACCTTCCTCATGCTCAGTACGCTCATCATCTGGCAGCTCTGGCGTCACGGCCGCCCTGATTATCAGGTGGCGGTCTGGGTGCTGATTGGCCTCAATCTGGTGCTGATCGCCATGACCCTGATGCGGATGTTTACCGTGTGGGGCGAGGTGATCGAAAGCCCGTTCCAGCGTCAGCTGTTCAACGTGTTGCCCTATGTCTCCATGCTGGTGGGTAGCTCCATGCTCACCTTCGGGGTGCTACTGCTCTGCAACCAGCACCGGGCGTTGGAGCTGCGCTATCAGGCCAGTCATGACCCGCTGACCGGGTTACTCAATCGCCGTGGTTTTATGGAGCGTCTGGCCCGGGGACGCCCTGCACAGCAGGGGGCGTTGGTGGTGCTCGATCTGGATGACTTCAAGCAGATCAACGATCGGCATGGCCATGAGGTGGGCGATCGGGTGCTGGAGCGGGTCGGGTTGGCACTGCGCGAGCTGGAGGGCGTATTGACCAGTCGCTTTGGGGGCGAGGAGTTTGTGCTGCTGTTTCGCCATGCCACCGCAGAGGAGGCGATCGCCCGTTGTCAGTCACTGCGGGTTCAGCTTGCGGCCTGCGAGGTAGATGGGATCCATATCACCGTCAGCATGGGTATTGCTCACTGGCAGGGGGAGTGGCACTTTGACAGCCTGTTCAGCCGTGCGGATGACGCTCTCTATCGGGCCAAGCGGGAAGGAAAAAATCGGGTCTGTCAGGCTGCCTGATGCAGGAATCGGTTCAGGAATAAAATCAGGGCGTGGTGATCCGCGCCCTGTCTGTTTCTGCTTGCCGGATATAGCTCGTCAGCTGCCGTCCATTACTCTGACGCCGCTTGAGCTGTTCTCGGTGCCTGCGCCTTGAGGAAGGGGAGCAGCAGCAGGGCCGAGACGCCCGCCGCCACCGAGATCACTACGAAAAAGCCGTTCCAGTGCCAGATCTCCATCACCTTGGCCAGCGGATAGCCCGACAGCGCCGCCCCCATGTAGGCAAACAGGCCGACAAAGCCGGTGGCCGCCCCCGCCGAGTTCTTGTGGGAGCACTCCGCCGCCGCCATGCCGATCAGCATCTGCGGGCCAAACACGAAGAAGCCGATGGTAAAGAAGCAGGCCGCCTGCATCACATAGCTGAAGAAGGGCATCAGCCAGAGCGATCCCACCGCCAGCAGGATCCCCACCGCAAAGATGAGGTTCATCGGGCCACGGTTGCCGTTGAACAGCTTGTCCGATCCCCAACCCGCCACCAGAGCACCGATAAAGCCCCCCACCTCGAACATGGAGATGGCCGAGTTGGCGCTCATCAGATTGAAGCCGCGCTGCTCGGTCATGTAGAGGTTGCCCCAGTCATTGATGGCGGTGCGCACCACATAGACCAACACGTAGCAGCAGGCGAGCAGCCAGATATAGGGGTTGCCCAGCACATATTTGCGCAGGATCTGGCGATGGGAGAGGCCCGCATCCTGAGTCTGCTGGGCCAGCTCCATGGCATCCTTGCGCCACTCGCCTACTGTCGGCAGTCCCATGGCACTCGGGGTATCGCGCAGCCGCCAGCAGAGGAACAATCCCGCGATGATGGCGATAAGGCCGGGCACTATCATGCCGTAGCGCCAGCCATGTTGCAGAGCGATGGTGCTGACGATAAGGGGAATGAGCGCGCCGCCGACGTTGTGGGCGGTGTTCCAGGCCGACCACCAGACCCCGCGCTCGGTGCGCGAATACCAGCTTGTGAGCAGCTTGGAGCAGGGGGGCCAGCCCCAGCCCTGGAAGAAGGCGTTGGCGACCCAGAGGGCGGCAAACATCCAGAGTGCCGACGAGAGGCCGAATAGTATGTTGATAACGCCGGTGGCCATCAGTCCGACACCCATAAAGTAGCGCGGGTTGGCGCGGTCACTGATGATGCCGGAGAAGAACTTGGAGCAGCCGTAGGTGATGTAGAACAGGGTCCAAAGCATGCCGATATCGGACTTGTCCAGCATGCCGCTCGCCAGCATGTCCGGCATGGCGAAGTTGAAGCTCTTGCGGGTGAAGTAGAAGACCGCGTAGCCCAGATACATGGTCAGAAGCAGGTGCAGCCGCCAGTGGCGATAGGTGGCATCGATCTCGGCCTGATCCCGGATAAGGGGCCGGGGCGGCGCGCTTCTCATAAAACGCAGCACAGGCAGGCCCTCTGGTGGTGATTAGCCATGGCTCTCCTCCCGTCTGCGACTGGGCAGGTTGACCGTCAGCTGGGTGCCGTGGATGCAGGAGAGTTGCAGACTGCCCCCGAGGGCCTGTACCCGTTCGCGAATGCCGAGCAGGCCATAGCCCTGTTGCGGGCGGCTTTCCGGCAGACCGCGGCCATCATCTTCCAGCACCAGTTGCAACTGCTCGCCGCTGGTCCGGGCGCGAATGGTGACCGAGTGGGCGTTGGCATGTTTGACCACGTTGTTGAGCCCCTCCTGACAGACCCGAAACAGGGTGACCCGCTGGGCATCCGAGAGATCCCCATCCGCCAGCTGCCACTCCAGCCGGGTGACGATGCCGTGACGCTCCAGCTCCAGTTCCCGCAGCAGTGCCCGTACCGCCTGTTCCAGAGTCATGTCGTCGAGCTGGCGCGGGCGCAGCCGCCCGAGCAGGCCGCGCACCGCGTCGTAGATCCCGAGCGACAGTGTGTCGATCAGGGCGCTGCTCTGGCCCACCCCGGCGTTGTCGGGGGCGAGGCGGCGCACGATCCCGGCCTGGGTACGAATGGCTGTGATGGTTTGGCCGATGTCGTCGTGCAGCTCGCGCGCCACCTCCTTACGGATGCTCTCCTCGGTCTCCAGCAGCCGCTCGGTGAGCTGGCGATTGTGGGCGAGCTGGCGGGTCAGCGCCTGATTGAGTTCGCGCTGGCGCTGGATCCCGGCGCCGAGCAGCAGGCCGGTGAGGCTCTGGGCCAGCAATGAGAGCAGCAGGTCGAGGGGGTGATCATGCCAGGCCTGACTGGCCAGCAGGGCGATGGTGTTCATCAGGGTGGCGAGCAGCGCCCCTTGCCAGCCGTAGCGCCACGCCATGGCGATGATGGGGATGGCGAGACAAAACGGGGTGAAGCGTACCAGCGAGTTGGGCAATCCCAGTTGCAGCCAGAGGCTCAATACGAACAGCAACAGATACCAGACCAGATGGCGAAAGCGCCACTCCACCGGTTGATCCACCAGCGCAGGCCCCAGCGGCACCCAGGTGGCGCGGGTGAGGTAGTGCCAGATCAGCATGCAGGTGGAGGTCAGCGTCAGCCCGCCGGTGAGGCTGAGCAGCAGGGCCGAAAGGCCATCTTCCCCCGCCAGATGCCAGAGCAGGGCTTGCAGCAGCGCCGCCGCCGTGACGGTGGCGAGCAGCAGCAACAGTTGCTGCCAGTCGTTGCGCACCTGTTGGCGACGGGCAATCAGCAGCGGTAGCAGGGTCAGCAGACTGCCCGCGACCAGCCAAGGCCAGTGGGGCAGCCCCACCTCCAGATTGAGCCAGTAGAGCAGCAGTCCTTCGCACAGCAACAGCGGCGGCCAGTAGTGTCCGGGACTTTGCAGCAGCAATCCGAGGCGCAGGCCGAAGGGGAACAGCAGCACCGCCAGCGCAGGGCCGCCCGCCAGATGCAGGCTGATGCTCCAGAGGCAAAACCAGCCGGCGGCAAAGATGAAACAGGCCGCCAGGGCGATGGCGACATAGCTGGCAAAACGGGAGATCACCAGCTATCCAGCATGCGGTGGGCCAGCTCGACGTTGTTGCTGACCTTGAGCTTGTCCATCAGGTTGGCGCGATGGACGTGAACCGTCTTGGGGGAGAGGCCAAGTTGCTCGGCGATGGCCTTCACCTCCAGCCCCTGTGCCAGCAACTGGGCAATCTCCCGCTCCCGATTGGTGAGGGGATCCCGGCTGCTGCTGGCCAGCTTCTGGGCGATGTCCGGCGTAAGATAACACCCCCCCTGTGCGGCGGTGCGTACGGCGGCGATCAGCTCGTCCGGACTGCAGCGCTTGGAGAGAAATCCCTTGGCGCCGGTCTGCAGCGCCTGCTCGATGAGAGCCGGGCTGTCGTGCACCGAGAGCATCACCACCGCAAGGCCGGAGGGGAGCTGCTTGAGCAGATCCAGCCCCGATTGGTCGGGCATCGAGATGTCGCAGACGCAGACGCGCGCCCCGCTGCCGGGCAGGCCGGCAAGGGCATCGCTGGCGGAGCCGAATTCGGCGACCACCTGCAGGTCGGGCTCCAGATTGAGCAGTTGGGCAAAACCGGATCGGACGATCTGGTGATCGTCGATGAGGGCAATTTTTATCATGATGTCAGCCTGAAATTCGGTGCGTCATGACCATGACGCGGCCAACAAGATACCTGCCCCCCGAGTCAGGCTCAAGCAGCAGCAGGAAAAGGGGCTAAAAACCGGGGGGCAAGGTGCGCAAAGCTTGATCGGGATCAGCTGGCAAGGGCGAGCAAGCGGGCTGATCAACAGGGGGATGACCAGCCCGTGGGACTCAGCGGTGCAGCTCGCCGGCGCGCTCCGGCTGATAGACCACTTCCAGAATTTCGACCTCGATGGTGCGACCGGCCGGGCCCGGCCAGGCGATGCTGTCGCCCACTTTCAGACCGAGCAGGGCGCTGCCCACCGGCGCCAGTACCGAGATGTTGCTCTCGTCGCCCTTGGCATCGCGCGGGTAGACCAGGGTGAGGCAGAACTCGTTGCCGCTGCTCTGCATCTTGAAGCGTACCTTGCTGTTCATAGTGACCACGTCCGGCGGCATGTCGGCCGGTTCGCGGATCTCGGCGCGGTCCAGCTCCTCTTGCAGGGCCAGATGCTGCGGGTGGTTGCCAAGCAGTTGTTCGATACGGTCCAGATCAAGGCTGGAGATAACCAGATGAGGTTGTTTCATAAGATATTCCTTATCAATAGCGGATAGGCCCATACCGGCGGGTGCAGGTTGGCCATCACACTGGGTGTTACAAAAATGGATTCAACAGGTTTAAGCGATTGAAAATGCCATGCCCCCAAGCGACTCGCGGCCGAAGGAGCGAGGCGGGGGCTCAGCAGGGTGTGAGCAAATGCGAGGAAATAGCGAGTATTTTCATAGGCCTACCATAACCATTCTGGCTGGCCTTGGCAACCGCGATTGAGTGACTACTCAGGAGCCTGATAGTTGTACTGACGGATGATCCGCGCCAGTGTGCCATCATGGCGCATCTCGTCTATCACGGCTTGCCAGCGACGTCCCTCGGTGAAGGGGAACTCCTTGCTGGCGGCGACATAAAACTGGGTACGCATCAGAGTCTCCCCGCGTACCAGCCGATCGGTTGGCAAATCACCAAGGCGCTGGTTGTAGAGGATGGCGTTCCAGGCGGCCACCCAGGCATCGATACGGCCCCGATGCAATTTCTGGGCATTGAGTTTCTCGGTGGCCACGGTATCACTTTCAAGCTTAAGTCGTTGTCTGAGCAGATGCTGACCGAAGGAGTAGCGCAAGGTGCCGATCTGCAGCGGTGGGAGATCTGTCACTTTGAGGGGAGCAGGATGAAAGCGGCGATCGCTGACGATGACAAAATCGTCATCGAGTATCGGTGTTACCCAGTAGTAGAGGTGTTCCCGTTGAGTGCTGCGTACCGGCGGGATCAGCAGCACATCCTTGCGGTGGATAGCCTGAGTCAGGGCTCTGGCCAGTGGCATCAGCTCGATGGTGAGCGGTTCTTTGAGGCGTCGCGCGGCCTCTTCCATTATCTCGATGGCGACACCGCTTGGTTTGCCGTGAGAGGAGCGAATGACATAGGGGGGCAACTCGGCCGCCACCAGCACAATAGCCTGGGCACCGGTGTTCACCAGCAATAACAGCAGGGCAAAAAAGGGCAGGCAGAGAGCGCGCATCAAGGTCGTGAGCCAGAGTCGAATATGCAGAGTGTAACATTCCTGCCTGCGTTGTCGTTGTGCCTGCTGAGGGGTTGGGATCTCAGTCGAAGAAATCCCGCAGATCGCGCACTTCGTAATCAGCGAGTTGCTGCCAGGGGAGCTGAGCAGGCAGCTTGCGCAGGTTCACCTCCATCCGGTAGCTGCGATAGCCGTCGAGACTGGCCGATTCGACCACCAGCGGGATCTGCCACTGACTCGACCAGAGAATGCGGGTTCGTTGCTGCCCTTCGCGCTTTTCATACCAGCGGGCCTGCTCGGGGGCGGCCTCATCCAGTGGAGTCATCCCCTCGATCAGCACCGGGTTGACGAGATGGCGGATCCGCAGCCAGTCGGGCTTGAAGGCCACCTGGCCATACTCTTCCACCGGCACCTCAACCAGCTGGTTGTGCCAGCTGTCGGCATAGCGCAGTTGAAGTTCACCCTCATCACTGCGACTGACCCAGCGGGCCGCCATCTGGTGGGTAAAGTGCTTGTGGCCGGGTGTGGCGTCGTGAGTGGCGTGATAGGCACGGGCAAGGGGGAGGGGAATGAGCCGCTGGCTCCACACCTGATTGCCCACGCGCAGCCACTTCTCTTGCCAGACACTCTCTCTGGCGATGCCATCGCTGCCGGTGTTCCGGTCGTGATAGCTGATCCGCGCGGCGAGATCCGGGGGCGTGTCGTCAGCATGCAGGGGGAAGGCGAGGGTGCTGCCAAGCAGCCATAACGAAAGCAAAAGTCGCATCATCATCTGTCGCTCGAAAGAGCCGGGGCCCGGGCCGCTGAGTCAATTGCTCAGATGCACCCGGGCCCCTGCTGCTTACAGGCCGAGCGCCTCCCGCAGTTTGCCAAACACCTTGGTGTTATCCAGCGTGCCTTTGAAGCGGTTGCTGCCGGCGCCATCGGCAAACAGCATCACATCGCCGCCGCCGTGGGTTTCCGATGTCAGCTTGACGCCGGTCTCCTGCAGGTAGTCATTGGCCATCACCTGATCGCTGGTGAGGACGGGGCGCACATCGGGGCGGTTGGGGCCGTTACCGAACACCAGGGTGGTGAAGGGCTTGCCATCCACGTCGTTCTGGGTCGAGCCATCGCCATTTTTAACCAGATCCAGCACCGGATTGCCCTTGGCGGAGTAGCCGTTAATGGTCATGGTGTGGTCATGGTCGGCGGTGACCACGATCAGGGTATTGCTCAGATCCACTTTACCCAGCGCCGTCTTGACCGCCTCATCCAGTGCCACCGCGTCGGTGAGCGAGCGCTTGGCATTGGTGCCGTGCAGGGCGTGATCGATACGGCCACCCTCTACCATCAGGAAGTAACCCTGACTGTTCTTGCTCAGCAGGTCGATCGCTTTGGCGGTCATTTCGGAGAGGGACGGCTGGGTATTGGCAGCCCCCTTGGCGACCCGATCCAGCTCGTAGTCGAGGTGGGATTTGCTGCTGAACAGACCGAGCACCTTACCGCTGGTGACCTTGGCCAGTTCACTTTGGGTGGTGACATAGCTGTATCCCTGCGCCTTCATCTCGGCGGTCAGGTCGCGGTTGTCATTGCGACCGCCCTTGTTGCTGGCGCTGTAGGGGGTCCAGTGGTTGGCACCACCGCCCATCAGCACATCGACCCCATCCCCCAGCGCCTGGTTGAAACCAGTTCCTCCCGGAACAGCTTGTGCGGCGATGTCATAGGCAGCATCCCGATGGCAGATGTGGGCGTAGGTAGCCGCCGGGGTGGCGTGGGTCAGCTCGGTGGTGGTGACGGCTCCGACCGATTTGCCTGCAGCCTTGGCCAGCTCCAGGATGGTGGGCACCGGTTTGCCATTATCGCTGCTGCAATTGTTGACGGTTTTGTTGCCATTGACGTCTTTGCCGGGGGCGACGGCTTTGGTGTCGCTGCTCATGGCGATCACCTCGTTGTTCATCTTGACCCCGGTGGTGTAGGCCGCCATGGAGGGGGCCGAGTCGGTGGTCTGGGCATCGTTGGAGAAGGTCTTGATGCGGGCACTGCGCGGCAGTTTCATCATCTCCAGATTGCCCTCTTCCCCCACCTTGAACAGGCGGGTGGCGGTGAGCACGGTGGGGCCCATGCCATCACCGATAAAGAGAATGACGTTTTTGGCATCACCGGCCTGTGCCTGGGAGGTTGCGCCCAGCGCACTGAACAGGGCGGCGCAGACCAGCGTGTGCTTGATGGATGTGTTCATCTGTTTGCTCATGAAAGTGCTCCTTACAGCTTGGCCGCAGCCTTGATCTTGCCGAACACGGCAGTGTTATCGAGTGAGCCATGGAAGCTGTCAGCCCCCTTGCCGATGGCGCCGAGGAAGACATCGGTGCCGCCGTGGGTCTCGTTGCCGATCTCGCCCACCTTGACCACCACTTCCTGGTGGTAGTCATTGGCGGAGACGGTGGCATCGTCGAGCGGGGCAACGCTGCTGCGCGGGCCATCCACCCGGTTGTAGCCGTTGCCAAAACCTATGATGGTGTAGGGCATGCCCTCGCTATCCTTGCTTGGCTCGCCAGTCTCGTAGTTCTTCACCAGCCCGAGTACGCCGGGGTTGTCGGCGGTGGTCTTGCCGGTGCGCTTGGCATAGCCGTTGAGTACTAGCGTGTGGTCGTGGTCGGCGGTGACCACGATCAGGGTGTTTTTCAGCTCGGGGTCGCTCTTTTTCACCTCGTCGATAGCAGCCTTGATGGCGTTGTCGAAGGCGATGGTGTCCTGCAGCGCCCGCTTGGCGTTGGTGTCGTGCAGGGCGTGGTCGATACGGCCCCCTTCCACCATCAGGAAGTAACCCTTCTCTTTGCCCTTGAGCTGCTTGATGGCGGCCAGGGTCATCTGGGCCAGTGACGGCTCGCTGGCGGGACGGTCCAGGTCATATTTCATGTGGCTGGAACCAAACAGGCCCAGCAGCGGCTTGCCCGCATCGGCCTTGTTCAGCTCATCCAGATTGCTGGCAAACTGGTAGCCCTTGGCCTGCATTTCGCTGATGAGGTTGCGGCCATCCTCCCGCTTGCCCTTGTCGGCTTTGGGCAAGAAGAAACTGCTGCCGCCACCGAGCACCACATCCAGCCCCTCCTTGAGGGCGCTGTTGTAGCCTTTGCCGCCCGGTACCAGCTGGACGGCGATATCCGCTTCCAGATCCCGGTTGCAGATATGGGCATAGGTAGCCGCCGGGGTGGCGTGGGTTACCCGGGTGCTGGTTACCACACCGGTACCGCGGCCATCGGCTTTGGCGAGCTCCAGCAGGGTGGTCACCGGCTTGCCGGCGCTCTTGCTGCAGTCGCTCTCATAGGTGGCGTCGCCGTCCATGCTGATGACGCCGTTGTTGCTCTTGACCCCGGTCATGTAGGCCGCCATGGAGGGGGCCGAGTCAGTGACCTGGGCATCGTGGGAGAAGGTCTTGATAAAGGCCGTCTCTGGCAGGGTATCGATGGTGAGATCACCCTCTTCGCCGACACCGTAGATGCGGGCCGCCGTCAGGGTGTTGAGGCCCATGCCGTCACCGAGGAAGAAGATGACGTTGGTGGGTTGGGCTGCGGGCTTGGTCGCCACCGTGTCATTGTCTGATTTGCAGCCGGCAGCCAGGGCGGCGCCGATCATCACTGCAAGTCCTGCCATTTTTCTCATTGGGGTTCGCTCCTTGTAAAACCTGAGCGCAGCCTAGAGGGGGCAGATGACACTTTTACTGACTATCGGTGACGGTTGTGTGAAAAAGTGATGAAAATGTTACACTATATCAATGTGTTATCTATCAATTGAGCCAGTTGGTCCGGTCGCTTCCGGCAAGGTTGCTCCGCCTCGGCGGTTTGCTGATTTGATGAGGTGATGGTTAGAATGACCTGTCAAAAGAGGCCCGCAGCAGGTAAAATGCGCCCCCTTCGTTCGATGCCCGCGGCAGAGCGCCTGTTGTTCCATGCGCGCGCCCGCAGCCCCCACAGAGAGTAACGGATATGTCCATCAACTGGTTCCCCGGTCACATGCACAAGGCCCGCAAAGAGATTGCCGAGGTCATGCCCCAGGTCGATGTGATCATCGAGATGCTCGATGCCCGCATCCCCTTCTCCAGCGAAAACCCGCTGGTGCCCGAGCTGCGTGGTGATACCCCGGTGATCAAGGTGCTGAACAAGGCGGACCTGGCCGATCCGGCGATCACCGATCTGTGGGTGGCGCACATGGAAAAAGACAAGGGGATCAAGGCGCTGCCCCTGACCCAGCAGGAGCCCGAGAAGATCAAGCAACTGCTGACCCTCTGCCACGAGATGCTGCCGGAGCGCAATCTGGAGCTGCGCGGCGTGCGCGCCATGATCATGGGGATCCCCAACGTGGGCAAGTCCACTCTGATCAATACTCTGGCGGGGCGCATCATCGCCCGTACCGGCAACGAGGCGGGGGTGACCAAGTCCCAGCAGCGGATCAAGCTGGATAACAACGTCATCCTGACCGATACCCCGGGTTTTCTCTGGCCCAAGCTCAACCCGCCCTCCTGCGGTTATCGTCTGGCCATCACTGCGGCCATCAAGGACACGGTGTTCGACTATGCCGATATCGCCATGTTTGCCGCTGACTACTTCATCAAGGCCTATCCGGAGCGGATCAAGGCGCGCTACCAGATTGACGAGCTGCCCGAGACCGAGATCGAGCTGCTGGAGATGATCGCCCGCCAGCGGGCGTTTATGCGCAAAGGGGGGCTGGCCGACCTGCACAAGGCGTCCGAGATCCTGATCAACGAGTTCCGCTCCGGCTTGCTTGGCCGCATCTCGCTGGAGACGCCGGAGATGGTGAGCGTCGAGATTGTCGAAGCCGCCGCAGAAGCCGAGCAAAAAGCCAAAGAGAAGGCCGAGCGGGAAGAGGAGCGTCAGGCACGTGCCCGCCGCAAGTACGCCCGCAAGCGTCAGAAATAGTTATCCTCAGGCGTCCCGAGCTTGCCTGACAACGAGCGAGCTTGTGTGACCGAGATGACGAAACACGAAGAGGCGATCCAAGGGTCGCCTCTTCTGTCTTATCTGGTGAAATGCCGCCCACTTCTCATGGCTTGTCCGCGCTATCAAGCCATGCCATCAGCCAAAACGTTGGCGCGCCGTTTCAAACAGCGACATATGAAGCGGGATCAGCTGTTGCCAGTCGCGGCGATAGCCGCCACCGGGCAGAGCTGCGACAGGCAACCCATGTTTGATTGCGCAGTCAAAAACCATGGCATCGCGCAGGCGCACCCCTTCATCGCTCAGGGAGAGATAACCAAGCTCGTCGGCATGATGCACATCGACGCCTGCCTGATAGAGGATGAGATCCGGCGAATAGAGCCGCAGTGCCAGTGAGAGCGCCTGTTGCAGTGTGGTGAGATAGGCATCGTCCGTCATGCCGCTTGGCAGCGGAAAGTCGAGGTGAGAGGCGGCTTTGTGATGGGGAAAGTTGTGCTCCCCATGGAGGGAGAGGGTTATGATATCGCGCCTTCCGGCGCACAGGGCCGCACTGCCATCTCCCTGATGCACATCGAGATCGACGATCAGCACCTGTTCACAGCGCCCCTCGTCGAGGCAAGTCTGGGCGGCAATCACCAGATCGTTGAACAGACAAAAACCGCTGCCGTGATCCCGATGGGCGTGGTGGTAGCCACCGGAGATCTGTAAGCCGCAGCCCTGCTCAAGTGCATAGCGGCTGGCGGCAACGGTGGCACCCACCGAGCGCAAGGTGCGCTCTATCAGCATGGGTGACCAGGGAAAACCGATCTTGCGGATGGCGCGATCTTCCAGCTGGCCGCTCAGGGCCGCCGCGACATAATCGGCATCGTGTATGCGACAGATTTGCTCCCGGGTAGCGGCGGGCGCTTCGCCAAGGGGGTAACCCTGCACCTGCAGGCGTTCAAACAGCCCTTGATACTTGGCCAGCGGGAAGCGATGGCGCTCGGGTAGCGTCAGGGAGGAGTAGAGGGGGTGATAGAAAATGCGCAACGACATGGTGCCATTCTCCCTGGCGAGGTGGCGCTTTCTATATATGAAATCAGCAGATGAATCCATATATGTACTCCCTATATAAAGGGGAAGTGGCAGCGCATAAATCAAGACGCGTCGTGAGTGAGACCGCAGAATATGGAAAAGGGGAGCTTGGCTCCCCTTTCAGTCAATCACTCAGCCCGGCTTATTGCTGCTGGATAACCCAGATCTGGAAGGCTTTGCGGGTTTCCGCATCGGCCTTGTTGTACCAGTTTTGCAACTGGGTCAGCGCTTCCGGATTGCTTTGAGCCTTGCTGGGGGCAACCTGAACCGGTGCGCTGGCGGCAGCCATCACGGCAGCAGAGGAGACGGCAACCGCTTTGGGCTGGTTGAAGGCTTTCCCCATGTTGATCAGCTCTTGCTGATAGTCACGGGTCAGCTGGAAGCCCTCTACTTTCGGCATCACGAACTGTTCGCTACTCACTTGCTGACCACTGACCTTGTCTTTCAGCGCCACTTTCTGCTCTTTGACAAACTGCTTGGCTTCGGCTTCGTTGCGGGGCTTTTTATAGTCCAGCACTAGCTGCTGATTGTCGGCGGCGGTGAAGTTCAGCACCAGCGGCTCTGCGGTGACCAGCTTGATTTCGTTACGGCTGGAGTAGTTGCCTTCAAAGGCGACGACCAACTGGTGTTTGCCAGCAGAGAGGGGGAAGGTGCTGGTTTTGTCGAGCAGCTTGGGGTTGATGGATTGACCATCGATCAGCTGGACGACATACGGGGTGGTCACTTCCAATTGGGCATCAGCAAGGGCGCTACCGGCCCACAACAGACCAGCCAGCGCCGGTACCAGAACAGTCAGTTTCATTTCATCTCCTTGAACAGTCAGGCGATTGCCCACTGAAAACAGGGGCTCATTTTTACAGGTTTGGCCTACTGCGGCAATGGCTCTTTCTGGTGGTCAACGTTCGCGCTGCTGTCAGCTTGTTTATCAATAGCGGCCGGCTGATTTACTCGATCCGACGTGTGAACGGGGGGAGGGCATCAAGCAACCCCTTGCCATAACGCTTGGTCAGCAGACGCCGGTCCAGAATGGTGACCCGCCCCCGATCTGCCTCTTTGCGGATGAGGCGGCCACAGGCCTGGATCAGTTTGCGCGATGCTTCTGGTACCGTCAGTTGCAGAAACGGGTTCCCCCCTCGCTGCTCCACCCATTCGGCGGTAGCCTCCTCGACCGGTGAGTTGGGCACCGCAAAGGGGAGCTTGGTGATCACCAGATTGGTAAGGTAGTGACCCGGCAGATCCAGCCCCTCCGAGAAGCTGCCGGTACCAAACAGGATGCTGGCCTGACCGCCATCGCACTTTTGTTTGTGTAGGGTGAGCAGGGCATTGCGGGAGGCTTCCCCCTGCACCAGCAATGACAGTCCCTTGGCTCGCAAGCCAACAGCCACCTCATTCATCTGGCGGTAGGAGGAGAAGAGCACCAGACTCGCCTCTTTGCCGGCCAGAATACGTGGCAGTACGCTGATGAGCTCGTTGGTAAAGGCCGGCGAGTTGGGTTCGTGCTCCATCTTGGGCAGATAGAGCTCGGCTTTCTGATAGTCAAAGGGGGAGCGCAGGCGCAGATAGCGGGTACCGTCGTGCTCCTTGAGCCCCACCTGATGGCGAAAATAACTAAAGGAAGAGAGGGCGGTGAGGGTCGCGGAGACCAGTACGGCTCCCAGACATTTCGACCAGAGCCACTCCTCCAGCAGATAGCCTACCTCAATCGGTGAGGCGTGCAGCCAGATATCGCCGTCATCGCTCTTGGCCATCCAGCGGGCGAGCGGGGTTTTGCCGGTCGGCACATGGCGCCCCAGCATCTCCCAGAGGGCGCAGAAACTCTCCAGCCGTTGCAGATGAAAACCGCTCTCTGCCAGCAGAGGTTCGGCCTCCTTGCGGCGGATCTCGCCATCTTTCAGCGCTTCACCTATGGCCCCTTGCATCCGATCCAGCGCCCGCAGTGCCTTCTTGCTCGACTCCTTGAGATTCTCTGCCAGCATGGGCAGGGGATCCGGCAATACCCCTTCGGCGAAGCGGTAGTGGGGTTCCGTGCCAAACAGCCGATCGTTGGCGCTGAGCCACTGCTCGACCGCCTTCAGATCGGGCTGGATGGAAGCCAGTGCATCCTGCAGTTTGAGTTGGGGGTCGAGCAGGCTCTCCTTATTAAGAGTCCGCGCCAGCTTGCCTGCACTTTGTACCAGCTTCTCCAGCCAACGACGCGAGCCTTTGACGCTGGCCGACGCCGCGCCGTGATCCCGGGCGATGGTGGGCAGGTGATGGGCCTCATCCAGCACATAGATGCACTCATCAGGGGGCGGCAGAATGATGCCTCCGCCCATGGTCAGATCGGAGAGTAGCAGCGCATGGTTGACGACCAGCACATCGGCGCTCTCCATGTCGTTGCGGGCGCGATGAAAGGGGCAGTGCTGGTGATGGCTCAGCGCCTTGTTGCAGGTGTGGCGGTCGGCGGCGATGCGATCCCAGCAAGTGTCGGGAATGGGCTCCGGCCAGTTGTCCCGATCACCGTCCCACTTGCCATTGGTGTAGGCCTGCCACAAAGCCTGGTAGCGATCTTTGTCGCTGTCAGATGGTTTGGATTTGCTCAGACTGCCAAAGTCGAGCTCGAAGTTGGCCATCTCGGCGCCACTGGCTGCCTGCTCCAGCAGATGCTCGCAGCAGTAGCGCTGACGCCCCTTGACCAGCATAAAGCGAAACGGCAGCTCGCTGTGGCGATGGTAAAAAGGAAGGTCTTTGTGGATCAACTGCTCTTGCAGGGCCACGGTGGCGGTGGAGATCACCAGCTTCTTCTGGGTGAGCCGCGCCACCGGGATGGCACCCTGCGCATAAGAAAGAGATTTGCCGATACCGGTTCCTGCTTCGGCAACCAGAATACGGCGCTGTTTGTCGTACTCGCCGGTCAGGGTTTTGGCTATCTCTGCCACCAGAAAGTTCTGCTCTTTGCGCGGCACAAAACCGGGTAATCCATCCGAAATCTGGCGATAGGTTTGACGAATGGTGGTTTTAAGGCGAGTAGAGAGCATGAAGAGAGGGCCAGTTAGGGGTTAATCGAAGGACAAGGATACCCGCAACCCCTTGGTGAGGTCGAGGCAACAGCCATTATCACGGCAGTTTTACGCTGATCAGACCACTTTGGTTGTTTATCAGGTAGCTAGCGTCATTTGCATGCAAAATAGACTATTTGAGTCCAAATAATCAGCAGAATTCATTGTAAACGTTTTCCTTTTGTCTTGCCGTCAGGTGAGACTTGGCTCACATTTTTGCCCCCGTGACTATGGTTTGCGTAAAAAGTTCCAAGTTTTTTCATTGCGGTTCAAAAAATCCGGTGCTAGTCTCGGCGGCATAGTGATGCAAAGAACCTCGCTAACACAGGGAATAACAACAACTTAGTGTTTAATTACAGTAGGCATTGGAAACTATGAAAAAGACAATTCTGGCTATTGCTATTCCGGCTCTGTTTGCATCCGCCGCTAACGCCGCAGTGATCTATGACAAAGACGGTACCACTTTCGACGTATACGGCCGTGTACAGGCTAACTACTACGGCGAAGCTAACGACAAATCAGCAGAACTGGTTGGTGCAACCCGTCTGGGCTGGTCTGGTAAAGTAGCTCTGAACAACACTTGGTCTGCCATTGCTAAAACCGAGTGGCAAGTAGCTGCTGAAAACTCTGGTAGCAACACCAGCGACATCGATCCGCGTCACATCTATGCCGGTTTTGATGGTTCCCAGTACGGTAAAATCATCTTCGGTCAGACCGATACCGCTTTCTACGACGTACTCGAGCCGACCGATATTTTCAACGAGTGGGGCGATGCCGGTAACTTCTATGACGGTCGTCAAGAAGGTCAAATCATCTACTCCAACACCTTCGGTGGTTTCAAAGGTAAAGTTTCCTACCAAACCAACGATGACGTAGCGGTCAAAATCACTGACGTTGGTCAGAAGATCAAAGAAGACGCTATTTGGGGTAAAGACGTTAAGCGTAAGAAAGCTTACGGCGTAGCTGCTGGTTATGACTTTGACTTCGGTCTGGGCTTCAATGCCGGTTATGCCTACTCTGACCTGCAAAACAAAGTTAATGGCCACACTGGTAAGAAAGACGAGTGGGCTGTGGGCGCGCACTACGCTATCAATGGTTTCTACTTCGCTGGTGTTTACACTGAAGGCGAAGTGAAGAACAAGAGCCTGGGCATGAAAGATGACGGCCGTGGTTACGAGCTGGCTGCTTCTTACAACGTAGACGCTTGGACCTTCTTGGCTGGCTACAACTTCAAAGAAGGCAAGGCCAACGCTCAAGCTGCTGGTTCTACTTACAAGGATCTGGTTGACGAGACCCTGCTGGGTGTTCAGTATGCCTTCACTCCGAAGCTGAAAGCTTACACCGAGTACAAGATCCAGGGCATCGACAAGCAAGATGACGAGTGGACTGTTGCTCTGCAGTACAACTTCTAATAAGTTGCACATGAGTAATATCCAGGCTTGAGTCTTTGACCAAGCTACGAATGGCCGAGATGATATCTCGGCCATTTTCTTTTTGGCTGCATTGCTATTGCGTAACGGAGTTCTGGTGAATCGCCGGATTGTAATTTCTAGTGATAGTTGGCAAATTGCCGGTCTCGGTTAATTTGTACAGTGTACAGATCTAGTTATCACCTGACACCGGCCTCAAACCGGTGTCTTGTTTACGCTACTTTAGTGCGCACTTCCTTCGGTATCAATTTCAGACCCTTCTTGAACATGCTGTAGGGGGTCTGACCCTCCATCATCCTGCCCTGATGTGGCCGCTGGGTGTTGTAGTGCACCAGATAGCTATCCAGGTCTGTCTGCATCTGCTCTACCGACTCATACCAGGTCGTCCTCCCCTTGATGCGGAAGTGTTCATCCAGCAGTGTGCGATGCAGCCGTTCGATAAAGCCGTTGCTCTGCGGTCTGCGCACCTTGGTGGTTCGGTGCTCAATCCCCTCCAGTTGCAGGAACAGCTCGTAGGGATGGTGGTCAGGGCGCCCACAGAACTCGCGCCCGTTGTCCGACAGGATGGTATAGACCCGCGCCTCGTGGGCCTCGAAAAACGGCAGCACCGTTTCATTGAGCACATGAACCGAGGTCACCGGCAGCTTGCTGGTGTAGAGCCGTCCCCAGGCGTGGCGACTGTAGCAGTCCAGCACGGTTTGCAGATACACCTTACCAACCACCTTGAGCGCGCCGACGAAGAAGGTGTCGACCGCCACCAGTTCCCCGGTGTAGTGGACCTCAATCTGGCGTTCGCGAAACTCGGGGCTGAAGCGCTCTAACAGGCGAATTTGCTCGTCATTGAGCTCAATGGTCTGCTCACGGTGAGTTTTCTCAAGGCGCAGCCAGCGGTCGTGTTTGGAGAGCAAGTCGTGCCGTTGCCACACGCCACGCACACCGCCCGCACTGA
The DNA here is from genome assembly GCF_027706025.1 of Aeromonas sp. Y311-2. NCBI lineage: Bacteria > Pseudomonadati > Pseudomonadota > Gammaproteobacteria > Aeromonadales > Aeromonadaceae > Aeromonas > Aeromonas sp. Y311-2. Next base: position 114,812 of record NZ_JAPDCL010000002.1, read on the forward strand.
CGTTGATGCCTTGCAGAACCAGTTTTTGCGCGACTCGCAGCGGGCCATGAGCTGGTCTGGTGAGGGAGTAATCGAGGATGGCCTGTTCAATCTCGGGCGCAACCCGATTGGGATGAGCCCCTTTACAACCGGGCAATTTGTCGAGCAATCCCTCGGCACCATAGGTCTGGTAATTACGGCGAATTTCGTAGAACTGCTGACGACTGTAGCCGATGAGCTTGCAGGCTTTGCTGACGTTATTGAGCTCTATGGCGAGCGCTAGCAGGCTGAGTTTGCGACGTGCTACTTTCTCGTTGGTGGTCATACGGTGACTCCGGATAACACGGTAGGGGTACAGTTTTGTTATCCGGTTTGAAGCCGTATGACCACTCCCTTTTGTGGGCGACTGTCAGGTGAATACCATCTCCATACACCCATATTTATATCAATACATAATTTAAGAGTTATCCCTTTCTTTTAAATAGCCTCAACAAGCCTTTCACAGTAATATCTAGGTGACTACCTTCATCATACAGAGCAGGAACAACATAATCAGCTCTCTCTTCAGAAATGAGTTTTTCAACTTTGTCTTGAGTTGATTTCAAAGGCCATTTTTTGTTATCAAAGACTGCTATAGATCTACCACCTTGATATCTGACCATCTTCATGGATGGAATGTCTGTATCACCATCACCAAGATATATCATCCTCTGGAAGGGGATATCTCTATCTTGAAGTTAAATAAATTTGTTTACCTCTCCATTATCCCAAGAATTATGTATCCCTTTGTTTATTCTAAATAGAAACTGGGTCTTTGTTGTATAGTTTATTGCTTGAGCTGGCCATGTTGCGTAATACTTATCATCTGAGTAGTGATACTTGCAAGCGTAAATGTCACGAAATTTATTTCCAATGCAAGTACCTCTGATCATTGAATCAAGACCGCTTGATATAATGTAATGCTCTAATTCTAGGTCAATACTTTCTGCAAACCTGTCAATTCTGTCAAACCATGACTCGACGCCACTGAATAGGGGGATAGATTGTCCATGCATCATTAGTTTTTCTGTACTAAGGACATCAGATTTAAGCATGCGAGCCCTTTCTGCCAGCATGCCAAGATAGGTTTAAATTTCATCGCCGTCATCGTCCTTTGCTCTACGCTTAACACTAGCCCAAAATTCAGGAATATCTGTTATCTCTAATTCGGGCATAACCCCATGCTGGGCGCAATCACCTTCAGCCAAGGTTCCATCAAAATCATAGAACAGTGCACATTTCATGAATAATCCTCGAAGAGTTAAATAGGCCAGTTCTGCTCAATCCATAATATTTCCTGACACACTTTTTCCTCCATTCTGTCTCTGTTAGAGGTAAGTCTGAACTCTTGGCCTGAATGTAAATCAAGAACGATATATTCCGCACCAACCTCTTGAATTGCTTCATGCATTAAATAGCAGATGTAGTCCGCTCGCTCCTTTGTCATTCTCTGTGTCTCGGTGAAATGGAGCTTGACATGAGTTCTAACCCCATTTATTAATGCGCTTAGCTCGGGGTTACAATGAATAGTTGTACTATTAAAAACGAAGGACTCGCGCAATGATGCATAAACATCAATTTTCTTACCTGACTGCCATTGAATAAAATTTTGAGCGAGGCGTTCAAATTTTATTTTTTTACTAGAGTCCTTTTGCCTTCGTGATATATCAATCAGGTATGAAATGTGTCTCTTTTGGCTAAAAAGTGACTTTATAGCTGTTCTAAGTTGCAAGTAATAATCTTTATAGTGTGCGTAGTCACCTCTAAGAGCGATCTGTCTAAGTTTTGTGTTTTTAGGTGAGCCCGTTGCAACAGCGATATTAGTGAAATCTGAGATAGCTAACTCTGGCATACAACATCCTTATTTTAAATTTATGAATTTAGTGATCTGTTCAGGAGCAAGTGATTTTTAATTCGATGCTTAGTTCTCAATAGGGAGCAAGCTGCGGCATTGTGGATAGCCGGGACAGCCCCAGAAGCTATTGCCCTTGGTGTCCCCCCGCTTGCTGATACGCAATACCATAGGGGTACCGCATTTGGGACAAGCTGGTGCCGGAGCTGTATTGGCGGTCGAGGTATCATGCTCGTCACTGTTGCTTGCGACGCGCTCCAACGTGATGCGAACCTCTTCGCTAACCCGGATAATCCGTTGGGCTTCATCATAGGCATCACGGTAAAGGTCATGATCTTCCGAGCGTTGGATCAATACCCCCATCTCGTTGTTATTGACCTGACTGAACTCGTAGAGATTGAGGCTGGTGACAATGCACATCTCTTCATTGAGATAGCACTTGGCATGGAGGTTTTTGCAAAAGCTGGTGCGGATATAGGTGAGCTCTTTGAGCCAGCTGATCTCTTCTGGTTGCAGCTCGCTTTTGCCATAGACGATCCGCACATCGATCTTGAGGCGGTTCTTGTCGGTGAGCAGCTCCTTGATCCTGTCGTTGAGCTTGAGGAAGGGGCTGATCAGGATCAGACGATCTTTGGCATCTTTGATAAGTTCTTCCAGAAAGTAGTTGGTTGCGCTGGTATTCAAAAACTTGGCCATGGCAAAAATCTCTATCCCTGTGGTGTAACTGGTGGCGCAAATACTTGGCTGGCGTTCGGCAGGTCATTTTCATTCCAGGCGCCGTGATCACCCAGCCACTGCGGCTGGCAATCGACATCATGGTTTCATGCGGACAATTGGGCGCCGAACTGAACCATCCTAACAATTTCATCAACAGGAATATGTGACAGATTGCACTAACTCTGTGACAAGGCTGGATTTTTCGGGGCGGGCTGTGGTTGATGGTAAATCGCAGGTGCAAAAAAGCCCCTTGGCGGGGCTTGGTGTCTGGCAAGGCCGGTGTCGGGGTTATCAATCGAACAGGATGCGGCCGCTGGTGCCGGCATCGCTGTCTTTCCAGCTGGCGCCGCTTTTGCGCAGGGTGTAAGTGATGGTCTCCTGCTTGAATTTCAGGTAGTCGCTGCCGCTGTGACTTGGTTTGACCTGATTGCCATCGATATAGGTCTCCCCTGTGGTATCGACGTGAATTTCGGCCACGGTGCGGCCATCGTCAGTAACCGCTTTATAGTTGCCAGCCCACGGGCTCTCGTCGCCATACTGCACGGCCCCTTCCTGCGCGTGCGCTTGGGCATGGGTCTTGTGGCCGTGATGGGTTTTGGCCACGGCGCAGCCGGAGATACCGACCGCCAGCAGGCAACCGAGGGTGACATTGAGCAGAGTCTGTTTGGATTTCATCTTCATTTACCTGTATCAAATAATTGCAATGGATAAGGGGTGGAGCCCCCACGGTAGGTGTGGGCCCTGTTGAGCCGTGGCTCGAAATCAGTCCTGATTGATGCCATAAATATGGCCGCGGGCGTCGGTGAGGCAGTGCCAGAGCCGGTCATGGGGCCCCTTGATATCAATCATCATCCCCGCCTGGGAGTCGGCCACATAGTCGAGGGTCAGTTTGCTGCGGCTGATGCCCGCTTTTCTGGCGACGGCGTTCATGCAGGCGTTCTCGGCAACCTTGGTTTGCGCAGTGCTGCCGTTGTAGGCACCGCTGCTGGCGCTCTCATCATCGCCGTCGTCATTGTTCTCATCGTCATTGAGCTGGCAGGCGCCGCTGTCGCCATTTTTGACAAAATAGGTGATGCCCCAGTCGCCATTTTTGACAAAATAGGTGATGCCCCAGTCGCCATTTTTCACCATGGAGAGGGTGGTGCGCCCCTTGCTCGCCTCGTAGAAATTTGAATTCACTTTTTTAAGCGGAACTTGCTGGTTATTGATATAAGCCGTGCCATCTTCGACGCGAAGATTAATATGTCCAGGACAGCTAGCGGATAAATCAGGCACCCCTGCATATGCGGTTCCGGTTATGACCAATACAGAGAGAGCAAGCAGCGTTTTTTTCATCAGATAACCTCAAATCAACAAGGATCAGCAAGTGTGATGTCGTCAAAATAACGGTTGCTATGCCTGAACGTTATTTCTGTGCCCATTGCACACCTGTTATCGGTAGCCCGCAGTCGGTCGTTTCAGTGCGCCTCGTCCTGCCGGGATGACGCCAAATTTAGCAGTCGGGTGATGTAAGTAAAATAAAACAGGATTAATTGAGTTCATAAAATATGAAAAACTATAAATCATTTAAAACAATGGGTTAGGTGCATCTCAGGTCACTGGGTAAAAGATGGGGGACCTCCGGGTTGGTTTCTTATGGGCATCGATAAAGTTGGCCATTGGTCTGTGATGTCGGGCGTTTGTTTTTTTTCTGTTGTAAGCGGGCACAGGCTGGCGATATCAAGGGCCAATCAGCCATTGCGCACCGTAAATATACAGATAAAAACTTCAATATTCGGTGTACGAGGGTGGCAAAATGGGCCTGCCAGCAGGTGGATATTTTTACCTGATATGACTGGGTGGTGAGGCATATGAAAAGGACAGAATAAATAAACCCTCCATCAATAGAGGCATGATTATCTGGAGTGTTAATGTACTTTTCCTGAGGATTGCCCACTTTTGGCAGGCAAAAATAACGACTCAGAAACTCATGGCCAACCCGATGGAATAACCGCTGGTGTTGTGGCTGAACATATAGCGGGCAACCAGCCGGGTACGGGTGACTATGATGTCGTACTTGCTGCTATCCAGCTCCAGACCGGCGCCGATAGAGTTGAGGGAGTCAAAGCCAAGCAACCCCCTCTGCTCCCCCAGATATGCGGTATGGGCCCCCTCCAGTACATAGCGCACCGGTCTGTCGAGCAGTGTCCAGTCAAACAGCGGGGCCCGGCGGCGCAGATAGAGACCGAGGTTCTCCGCCTCGGCGTGACCACGGACGCTGGTCGAGGTACCGCCAAAGCTCTGCAGGTGCTGGTAGGAGTAGCGCACTTCGATATCGATATCCTGTACCTTTGAAAAGAGCTCGTAGTCGAGCATCAGCGAGCCTCCCAGTCCGTACATATTGAGCTGCCCACCATCGAGAAAATCCAGCGAGTAGCCCTTGGTACGCTCCAGCAGCCAGTTGCCGATCCGCAGATCGCTGGCCATGGTACCGAGCGAGACGTTGGCGATGGGGCGCAGTACCCAGTGGCCACCGCGCGGGTCTTCATGGAGGGCGATATCCCAGCCGATCCCGCCAGAGGCGGTCAGGCTGTTCCATTTGGTCGGGAGGGTGCGGCTCTCGGTGCCGTTGCTCACCACAAACTGGGGATCGTAGCGGCTAAAGCCGATCGCCCCTTCCAAATAGATGGGCACGGCTTCACTTATGGTGGCACCGCCGCCGATCTGGGTCATGTTGAGGGCAGCAGATTGATTGGTGCCGCTGCCGATATCGAGGTTGCTGGCGGTGATGTCGGGCACCACGGTGAAGGTCATCAGCGAGAGCACCGCATTGGCGCGCTCCTGTGCCCACTCCTGATCCTGTGTTGCGGCCTTGACGGCGCCGCCGGATAGCGCCAGCAGCATTGGCAACAACATCTGCAATAAAGAGGAGCAAGAGCGGTGCATGAGTTTGGTTCCCGATAATCGGCTTCTGGTTGCCCTGATTTTACTGTAGCGAGCTTCCTGCCGGTTGGCACGGAGCTAAGAGGGGGGAATAGGCGTCGCTTGCGGTCGGTTGCCGCTGAGGGGCAAGCCTTTGCCACACCAACGGCACGCCTTTGCAGTTTGTCGCTAAAGCTTGGCCTCTTGCCGCCGATATCTCTTGTGAGATCGTGTGGAGGACAAGCAATTGAACGCTTGGGTGTTGGGGTTGGTCAGCATATCCGTGAGTATGCAGTTACAGGCTGGGGTCACCGAATTTGGTGCCGGTCTGGATCAATCCGTCTGGCGTTTGACCTCCGATACCCAGATTGAGTGTCGCCTCGAGCATCCTATTCCCAACTGGGGAACGGGGGCTTTTGTCAGTCGTGCCGGGCGCAAGATCAATCTCGACTTCGAGCTTAAGGGCAAGCGACCGCAGGCCCAGACCCAGACGGTGAGCCTTGGCATCATGCCGCCGGTATGGCGCCCGGGAATAGCCGGGCGAGAAGTTAGCCAGCTGCGCTTCTATCAGCAGTTCGATGGGCTGGTGGAGGGGCAAACCGCCTGGACCATGCTCGACGAGCTGGAGGGGGGGCGCATGCCGACCTTCCAGTATCGGGACTGGTATCGCCAGAACCGCGCGGTGCGTGTATCGCTGTCGTCAGTCAACTTTCGGGTCAAATATCAGGCTTTTATCGACTGTCTGAGCGGGCTGTTGCCCTACAGCTTCAACGATATCGCCTTTAGCGTGCTCACCTATGACAAGAACAGCGATCAGCTCTCCATCCCCTCCAAGCGGCGGCTGGCGATGATCAGCGAGTTTATCAAGGCGGACAAGAGCATCGACGTGGTGGTGATCGACGCCTACAGCGATAGCTATGGCGGCCGCTGGCCGAACCTGAAACTCTCCGAGAAGCGGGCCGATGCCATCAAGAAGGTGTTTGTCGATCTGGGGATCGATCCCGGCAAGATCTCGGTGGAGGGGCATGGCGAGAAGCAGCACGTCGCCTCCAACGAAACCGAACAGGGACGTGCCAAGAACCGGCGGGTGGTGATCAGCATGGGGCGTAATGGCGAGATCTAGCACGGTCCCCGGTCAGAGAAGCACAAAAAAAGAGCGCATCTGCGCTCTTTTGTGATCCTGCCATTCGGCAGCGGGAGTCGGATAGCTTAGAAGCTGTCACCCAGGCCAGTACCGGCATCTTTCTTGGCGATCAGTTCAATCTTGTAACCGTCCGGATCTTCGACGAAGGCGATGACGGTGGTACCGCCCTTGACCGGGCCCGGCTCGCGGGTGATCTTGGCTCCGGCGGCACGCAGGGCGTCGCAAGTGGCGTAGATGTCGTCCGCTTCCAGCGCGATGTGGCCATAGGCTGAGCCCAGTTCGTACTCGCTCACCCCCCAGTTGTAGGTCAGCTCGATCACCGCTTCATCCTTCTCGTCACCGTAACCGACGAAAGCCAGGGTGTACTTGTACTCGCTGTTCTCGCTCTTGCGCAGCAGCTTCATGCCAAGGACGCGGGTGTAGAAGTCGATGGAGCGTTGCAGATCGCCGACACGCAGCATGGTATGCAGAATTCTCATTGCTCAGTTCTCCGGGTTGGTGATGTGTACTGCTTTCAATCTCGGTTGCGAGGCTATCAGCTGTCGGGATAGACCTTCTCTTTGTACTCGCACAAGTCCTCGATGATACAGGAACCACAGCGGGGCTTGCGAGCCAGACAGGTGTAACGCCCGTGCAGGATGAGCCAGTGGTGGACATCCAGCTTGAATTCGGCGGGCACCACTTTAAGCAGCTTCTCCTCCACCTGATCCACATTCTTGCCCACCGCAAAGCCGGTGCGGTTCGATACCCGGAAGATATGGGTATCGACGGCGATGGTGGGCCAGCCAAAGGCGGTGTTGAGCACCACGTTGGCGGTCTTGCGGCCGACGCCCGGCAGGGCTTCCAGCGCTTCGCGGTTCTCCGGCACCTCGCCGCCATGGCGCTCCAGCAGGATGGCGCAGGTCTTGATGACGTTCTCGGCCTTGGTGTTGAAGAGGCCAATGGTCTTGATGTAGCTCTTGAGCCCCTCGACCCCGAGATCCAGCATCGCCTGTGGGGTGTTGGCCACCGGATAGAGCTTGTCGGTCGCCTTGTTGACGCTGACATCGGTCGCCTGCGCCGAGAGCAGCACGGCGATCAGTAGCTCGAATGGCGAGTTGAAGTTGAGCTCTGTGGTGGGGTGGGGGTTGTTTTCCCGCAGTCGCTCGAGGATCTCTCTGCGTTTCTGGTTGTTCATGCCTTGCGTCCGATCATAGTTCGGTCGCCCGGACGCGAGCCGGGGCAACGTTGCAGTGGGCCACTGTGGCTGCTTGTTTGCGGTCCCGCCAGTCGTTGATGGCGTTCTTGGCGGCGATCAACAGTCCCAGCCCGATAAAGCCGCCCGGCGGCAAAATCGCCAGCAGCAGGCTGGCATCGGCGTGGAACAGCTCGATGCGCAGGGATTTGGCCCACTCGCCCAGCAGCAGCTCGGCGCCATCAAACAGGGTGCCCATGCCGATGATCTCGCGCATGCCGCCCAGTACCAGCAGCACCAGAGTAAAGCCAAGGCCCATCATCAGGCCGTCGAGGGCCGCCAACAGCGGCGGGTTCTTGGAGGCATAGGCCTCGGCGCGGCCGATGATGACGCAGTTGGTGACGATCAGGGCGATAAAGATGCCGAGTGCCTGATAGAGGCCATAGGTGTAGGCGTTCATCAGCAGCTGCACGCTGGTCACCAGCGAGGCGATGATCATCACATAGACCGGGATGCGAATATCCTTCGGCACCCAGTTGCGCACCAGCGAGACGGCGAGGTTGGAGCAGACCAGCACCGCCATGGTGGCAAGGCCCAGCCCCAGCGCATTGGTAAAGGTGGAGGAGACGGCGAGGGTCGGGCAGAGCCCCAGCACCTGCACCAGCGAGGGGTTGTTCTTCCACAGCCCCTGACTCATCAGCTCCTTGAGCTCGCCCTTGCGGCTTTCCAGCTCGGCAATCGGGGTTGCGCCCGTTTCAATCTGTTCCATCTGTTTCATGATGGCTCGACTCCGTTAGTTCGCCGCCGGACAAGCCGGGGCGTTGCTGAGCAGTTCGGGTTGCTCCTGCTGCAGTTTCAGCAGGTTCTTCACCGCCTTGACCACGGCTCGCGGGGTGATGGTGGCGCCGGTAAAGGCATCAAACTCGCCGCCATCCTTCTTCACCGCCCACTGGGGCTCGTTGTCATGGGTCAGGAATTTTCCGGCAAAGCTGTTGATCCAGTCCGATTTCTTCAGCTCGATCTTGTCACCCAGGCCCGGGGTCTCGTTGTGAGCGAGCACGCGCACGGCTGTGATGGTGCCCTTGGCATCAAAACCCGCCACGATGCGGATCGCCCCGCTATAGCCATCCGGCGCAATCGCCTCCAATGCATAGCCGGTCACCACGCCATTCTTGCTGGCGGTATAGAGGGCTTGCGGCTGATCGCTGCCCAGATACTTCCTGCTGGTGACTTGCTTGCAGCTGGCCACCAGATCGTTGTCATAGCTCCCCTCCGGCAGCAATACCGAGAGGGTCTGCTGCTTCTCCAGCTGCTGCTGGTGGGCGATTTTATCCTTGGTCAGCTCGTTGGTCAGTACCACCAGCGCGGTACAGCCCAGCGCGAACATCGCCAGAATAAGGCCGTTCTTGCGCATGCTCTTTAACATGTCCGGGCTCCGTCAGCTGTGATGGTGGAAAAGGGCAGAAACATCATTGGCGACGGGCTCCATACACTTTCGGGCGAGTCAGGCTGTCAATAAAGGGTACGCAGAGGTTGGCCAGCAGCACGGCAAAGGCGAACGCATCGGGATAGCCGCCAAAGCGGCGAATGATGTAGACCAGCACCCCGATCAGCACGCCATAGACCAGTCGGCCGCGCGGCGTGGTGCAGGCGCTGACCGGATCGGTGGCGATAAAGAAGGCTCCCAGCATGGTGGCGCCGCTGAATAGATGGAACATCGGCGTGGCAGTCGCATCCGGGCTCACCAGATAGCCGATGGTGGAGGCCGCCAGCAGGGCACCGAGAATGGCGGTGGGAATGCGCCAGTTGATCACCTTCTGTTGCAGCAGGAAGAGGCCGCCCAGCAGGTAGCCGAGGTTGACCCAGCTCCAGCCGATGCCGCCCCAACCCTCGAACAGCGGGCCGCTCAGGATCTCGCCGGTGGTGAGCCCCTGAGTCAGGCCGGTTTTCAGGGTATCGAGGGGGGTCGCCATGGTGAGACCATCCACCCCCTGCTTGAGCTGGGCCATGCTATAGCCGTCGAGGCTAAAGCCGGTGAAGATCACCGACGCCGCATCACCAAAGCCGAGGCTGTAGGCGCGCACGCTCTCCGGCGGCAGCCAGCTGGTCATCTGCACCGGGAAGGAGACCAGCAGCAGCACATAGGCGACCATGGCCGGGTTGAACAGGTTCTGGCCCAGTCCGCCGTAAAGGTGTTTGGCGACAATGATGGCAAAGGCCGTGCCCACCACCAGCATCCACCACGGCAGCAGCGGCGGCAGGGAGAGACCGATCAGCACGGCGGTGAGCGCCGCACTGCCATCCATCAGGGCAGGCTTGATGGCGCGGCCACGGAGCTTGAGCACCAGCGCCTCGCACAGCAGCGCTGTCACCAACGCCAGCAGGATCTGGATAAAGGAGCCCCAGCCGAAGAACCAGGTCTGAGCCAGCAAGCCCGGCACGCAGGCCAGGATCACCAGCAGCATCAGGGTTCGGGTCTGTTTGCGGTTATGGGCAAACGGCGCAGTCGCAATATTGAACATGAGTCTGTCGATTACCTTGTGGTTGTTCGGTCGGCTGACGGGGCATCTTCAGCGGCGGTCTCTGCAGCTCTGGCCGCCTCGGCCGCCAGCTTCTTCGCCTTGGCGCGGGCCACGGCGGCTGCAATGGCCGCTTTTTTCGGATCAACCGGGGCATCAGCCGCAGGGGCGCTCGCTTCAGGCGCCTCTGCGACGGCAAGTGGTTGCTCACTGCTGGCGGCATCGGTTTGCATCGGCTCGGTCGGTGCGCGCTCACCCTCAGTTCCGGCTCTATCTACCTGAGTACCGGCACTCTCTACCTCAGCACTGATACGCTCGCTCTGCTGCGCCAGCTTTTTGGCCTTGGCCCGGGCGATGGCTGCGGCGATAGCGGCCTTCTTGGGATCGACCGCCTCACTTGCAGCCGTATCGCTGTGGCTGGTGGTTACTTCGCTCTTGGCTAGCGTCATGTCGCGGGTCTGTGCGCTGGCAGCTGGCTCACTCTGCGCACCTTCAGCACCGGCACTCTCGCCCTGCTGGGCCAGCTTTTTGGCCTTGGCGCGGGCAATGGCAGCGGCGATAGCGGCCTTCTTGGGATCGACCGCTTCGCTGGCCGCAGATGGCGCAGTGCTTTGGGTTGCAGCGGATTCGCTGGTGCCAGCATTTGCGGTCAGGTCGCCCTCAGCGCTGTTGCCCTGCTGCGCCAGCTTTTTGGCCTTGGCACGAGCGATGGCAGCAGCAATTGCCGCTTTCTTGGGATCTGCGGGTGTATCGCTTTGGGTGTCAGCGTCGGTTGTTGCGCTGTTGGCTGCGCTTACCGGCTCGCCACTGGCCTCGGCCTTTTTGGCTTTGGCACGGGCAATGGCGGCGGCAATCGCTGCCTTTTTCGGATCAACCTCTGCCTTTTGCTGATCAGCATCTACCGCAGGCGCAGCAACGGCTTCGGCAGTCACAGGCTCGGCGCTCTCGCCTGCCTGAGCGGCTTTCTTGGCCTTGGCGCGCGCCAGTGCGGCGGCGATGGCTGCTTTCTTGGGATCGCTGGCGGGGTCAACCGCCTCGGCGGGTTGCGCCGCAGCGGCAGTGTCGCTGTTTGCGCTCTCCGCCAGCTTGGCGGCGCGGCGCGCTTCCGCTTCCCGTTTGCGGGCTTCGCGGGCGGCAATCACGGCACTGTTGTCAGGCAAGCCCTCTGCGGTGGCGGTAATGGCTGTGATGGGGGCATCCTGCTTGGCCTTGATGCGGGCCAGTGCCGCTGCCACCGGATCTTCGCCGCCTGCGGCCGTCATGGTTTGACGGCGCTGGGCGGCGGCTTCGGCATGGCGCGCTTCGCGGGCCGCTTTCTCCCGCTCGAAGCGGGCCTGCTTGGCCTCGAAACGCTGCTTGGCGCGTTCGGCTTTTTCGGCCTCGGCACGGGCTTCGCGAATGTCGTCTTTGGCGATCTTGTAGTACTGCACCAGTGGGATCTCGCTCGGGCAGACCCAGGCGCAGGCGCCACACTCGATGCAGTCCATCAGGTTGAGCTTCTCGGCCTTGTCATACTCCTTGGCCCGGCTGTACCAGTAGAGCTCTTGCGGCAGCAGGGTGGCCGGGCAGGCATCGGCGCAGGCGCTGCAACGGATGCAGGGCTGCTCCGGGCCGGGGGCGGGCAGTTCGGCTTGCGTCGGTGCCAGCAGGCAGTTGGTGGCCTTGACCACAGGCACCATGGCGTGGGGCAGGGTAAAGCCCATCATGGGGCCCCCCATGATCACCCGCTGCTCCGCTTCCGGTTGCAGCTCGAAACGCTGCAACAGCCAGCGCACCGGCGTACCGAGGCGCACCCAGGCGTTGCCGGGCTTTTTGAAGCTGTCGCCGGTGAGGGTGACGATCCGCTCGATCAGCGGCTCGCCGTCGATAATGGCGCGCTTGATGGCAAACACGGTGGCCACGTTAAGCACCATGATGCCGATATCGACCGCGCGGCCGCCTTTGGGCACCTGACGGCCGGTCAGCAGCTCGATGGTCTGCTTGGCACCACCCGAGGGGTACTTGGTCGGCACCGTCTTGACCAGCACATCTTCATCGGTGGCGTGCCGGGTCAGCTGCTCGATCGCCTCGGGCTTGTTGTCTTCTACCCCGATCAGGGTGAGTTTCGGTTTGAGCAGGTGCTTGAGCACCCGGATGCCATCCATGATCTCGTCGGCGTACTGCTGCATCAACCGATCATCGGTGGTGATGTAGGGTTCGCACTCCAGCCCGTTGACGATCAGGATCTCGGTGAGCTGGCCGCGGCCGTCGAGCTTGCTGTGAGTGGGGAACACGGCGCCGCCAAGGCCCGCGACCCCTGCCTGCTGGATGCGCTCGAGCAGCTCGCCCCGCTCCAGATTCCAGTAATCGGCTTTGCCATTGCGCTCGCCCCACTCATCTTCCCCATCCGGGGTGAGAATGACGCAGAGATCGCCGAGCCCGGAGGGGTGGGCAACCGTGTGGTTGCCAATCTCGGTGATGGTGCCGGAGGTGGAGGCATGGACAGGGACGACCCGCCCCTTGGCATAACGGGTCAGCGGCTGCCCTTTTTTGACCTTGTCGCCCACCTGCACCAGCAGATCGCCGGCGGGGCCTGCGTGCTGGCGCAGCGGAATGATGAGGCGCGGTGGCAGACCGGCGTCTACCACCGGGCTCTGGCTTGATTGCAGCTTGTTGTCGGCGGGGTGAATGCCACCGTGAAAGTCCCAGAGCGTGCCGGCTTTGATACGTTCGAGTAAGGAATGCATGGTTGCTCCGCTGTTTATTCCACTATCTTGACCGGAATCTTGCCCGGAACATGCACGTTATTGAGATCCCACTTCCAGTTATCGACCGTGGTGGGCACCGGGATCATCTCGATGCAGTCGGTCGGGCAGGGATCGACACAGAGATCGCAACCGGTGCACTCGTTGGCAATCACGGTATGCATCGCCTTGGTGGCGCCGACGATGGCATCCACCGGGCAGGCCTGAATGCACTTGGTGCAGCCGATGCACTGATCTTCGTGGATAAAGGCGACCTTCTTGACTGGCACTGCGGCCTCGTCACTGCCCCCCAGTGGCTGGGGCTCGACCCCCATCAGATCGGCAATCTTGCGCATGGTGGCCTCGCCACCGGGTACGCACTTGTTGATCTGATCGCCGTTGGCGAGTGCCTCGGCGTAGGGTTTGCAGCCGGGATAGCCGCACTGGCCACACTGGGTCTGGGGTAGCAGGGCATCGAGCTGGTCGACGATGGGGTCTGCTTCCACATGAAACTTGACGGCGGCAAAGCCCAGGATAATCCCGAACGCCAGCGCCAGCAGGGTGAGCACCAGAATGGCAAAGAGAATATGGATCATGGTTATATCTTGATAAGGCCGGTAAAGCCCATAAAGGCCAGCGACATCAGACCGGCGGTGATCATGGCAATCGACACCCCGCGAAACGGCGCGGGCACATCGGCGGCGACCAGACGCTCGCGCATGGCGGCAAACAGGATCAACACCAGCGAGAAGCCGGTGGCGGCGCCAAAGCCGTAGATCACGCTCTGGATAAAGTCGTGTCGCTCATTGATGCTGAGCAGCGCCACCCCGAGCACCGCGCAGTTGGTGGTGATGAGGGGCAGGAAGATCCCCAGCAGGCGATAGAGGGTCGGGCTGCTCTTGCGCACCACCATCTCGGTAAACTGCACCACCACGGCGATCACCAGAATAAAGGCGAGGGTGCGCAGATAGGCGATATCCAGCGGCAGCAGGATATAGTGCTCCACCAGATAGGAGCTGGCACTGGCGAGGGTCATCACGAAGGTGGTCGCCAGCCCCATGCCGATGGCGGTTTCCAGCTTGCCGGAGACCCCCATAAAGGGGCAGAGGCCGAGGAATTTCACCAGCACGAAGTTGTTAACCAGCACGGTGCCGATCAATAAAAGCAGGTACTCAGTCATCAATTACCGTCACTGAAAGTCGGGTTATCGGGGTTTGAAGGCGGGCGGTATTATCTGACGTTAGGGCCAGTTAAACAACCGCAAGGCCGCATGGTTATTATGCAACTGGATAATTTAGCCGGGGTTTTGGGCGAGAATCCGGTGGGTTTTGCGTCATATCCCCACCGGGTGAGAAGCCTTACTAACCAACAGCCAGTTTGGCGGCCTCTTTCCACATAAATGGCGGCATCGGAGTAGTGAGACGCCATTTTATGTTCATCGGTTGGCTGCCTGTGTGGGATACGTACTCCACCTCACCAAAGTTCACAAAGCCAAGGGTGCGGCCAAATTCATCTTTGCTCTGCTCGCGGACGAACAGAAACAAGCGCTTACCTTCTGCTCTGTGGTTTATGTAACTCAGCCCCTTACCCCGTTCTGGGCGAGCGCTGTTTTGGCTCTGCCAATGAAACAGCGACTCGTTGATGGCGTAGTCGTGATAACGGGTGGTGGGGGAGAAGTGCTGTTCCGTTTTGTTCAAGGTCACGAACAGCAACTCGATATGTTGCTCTGCGATGACATAGACCCCTTCGCGAGCAGTGGGTTGCTGCGCGAAGGTAGTCGCGCCAAAGCCAACCAGCACCTGCTCTCTGGCATAACGGGCATGCAGCTGCAGTGGATTACCGGGAAGGTTTGGCATGGCGCTTTGTTCGTGCTGCACCCGGTTGATCAGCATGGGCAACAGATCTGCCAGCTCGGCCCTTAATTCAGGTTGATTGAGTTGTTTCAGGCTGTGCGCCAAGGAGCTAAAGCCAGCAGTGGGGCCGCTCTGTTGCCAGAAGTCGTAATGGCACATCAAGGCCATGCGTGCATCGTGCTCGGCCGTTAAGGTAAATGCGTCTGCCACCAAGGTTTGTAAGAAGTTCAAGTAATGGAGCGCATCGCAGCCCAATAGCCGGGTTTTGATGGCCCGGGTGTAGAGAGTCGACAGCTTTTCATCGCTCATTTCAGAAATGGTATGGTTGTGGGCCTGTTTGACCAAGGCGCTCCAATTGCCGCGCTTGTAGATCTCCTCAAGGCTAATGTGAGGGTAGAGCTTCAAAAAGTTCGCTAGTGTCAGAGGTAAATCGCAATCCTGTGAGAAACGGCGGATCAGGCCCATAAGGCGCGAGGTATTGAGAGTCGCCTTCTTGATATTGCTCAGAATTAACTCTTGGGTCTGTTTTGAGAGCTCGATGCGGCAACCCAAGGGGGCGTGAGGGAAGCCCTGTTTGATCTCGTGGCTGATCGCCTTGTTGGTTTTGCCCACCAGTGCCCGGAATTTCTGGGCAAAGTCATACTCAACACGGGCATTGCCAACAAAGTCCAACACGGTGCAGCACTCTTTATCGCTCGCCAGCCGCAGGCCGCGCCCTAATTGCTGTAAGAAGATGGTGAGACTTTCCGTTGGTCGTAAAAACAGCAAGGTATCGACTTCCGGGATATCAACCCCTTCGTTGAAGATGTCCACCACGCAGAGAATATTGATAACCCCAGTGCGCAAATCTTGTTGTTTACTATGCCGCTCGTCTCGATTATCGCTGGTGAGAATATCAGCCTTGATGCCCTTCAATAAAAAGGCCTTGCGCATAAAATCGGCATGTTCACGGCTCACACAAAATGCCAGTGCTTTGATCTTGGTAATATCGGTGACGATCTCATTGAGGCTCTGGACGATTTTCTGTACCCGCTGCTGATTGTGGGTATAGATATTGGTGAGCTCAGTGATGTCATAACGGCCATTTTTCCAAGCCACTTGGCGCAAGTCAGTATCATCATCGATACCAAAATATTGGAACGGACAGAGATGGCGACGATTGATAGCCTCGGGCAAGCGGATCTCTGCTGCGATGACACCACAAAAGTCGGCAAGAATATCACCGCCATCATGGCGCTCTGGCGTTGCGGTTAATCCTAACAGAATGTGAGGTTCAAAGGCGGCGAGCAGACCGCGATAACTGGCCGCCGCAATATGGTGAACCTCATCAATGACGATGTAATCGAAATAATCTGGGCTAAGACGTAAATTAGCCAGCTGGTTATTCAAGGATTGCACCGAGGCAAATAGTTGACGGTAGTGGGTTGGCACGGCGCCGCCGACCAAGAGTTCGCCAAAATTGGATTGCTTGAGCACACCGCGGTACGAGGCTAATGCTTGGCGCAAGATCTCCTCTTTGTGGGCGACAAACAGGAACTTGGCGTCGGGTTTGGTTTTCAGAAAACGCGCAAAATCAAAAGCGGAGATCAGGGTTTTCCCTGTACCAGTGGCCGCAACCACCAAGTTACGGAAGCGCTGGTGTAAAGCGCGCTCCATCGCCAATTGTTCAAGGATCTCCAGTTGATGGGGAAACGGCGTGATATCAAAGAAATAGGCAGGGCTATTTTTGTCCCCATCCCCACGGGCCTCTTGCAGTGCATGCTGCAATTTTGTACGGCTTTCGAGCTTGCCATCAAACAGCTCAAAATCATCGGATTCCCAATAGGTTTCAAAGGTACTTAGGGATTTCTCGATAATATGAGGGATCTCTTGCGAGGTGATTTTTAGGTTCCACTCCAAGCCGCTAGTGAGGGCAGAGTGAGAGAGATTGGAGGAACCTATATAGCCGGTATGAAAGCCGGTATTTCGGCAAAAGAGATAGCTCTTGGCATGCAACCGCTCGCGCTGGGTGTTATAGCTGAGTTTGACTTCGGTATTTGGGAGGCTGGCTAAAAATTCAACTGCCTTGGCGTCGGTCGCCCCCATATAAGAGGTAGTAATTACTTTTAATTGGCGGCCGCTGCGAGTGAACTCTTCCAGCTCATGACGGAAAATCCGGATACCTGCCCATTTGATAAATGAGACCAGCCAGCAGATGCTATCTGCCGATAATATTTCCCGTTTAATCTCCGACTCCATCGACAAACCCGCATTGCTGCCACAAAACAGTTCGCTCTGAGTGAGACCTGTCAGAGGGAAAATATCCTCGGCATATTGTTTTAAATTGGCGGAGATGGGGTTATCCAACTGGTAGAGCGCTGTCAGAATTTTTCCCTGACTATCGATGAGGTGCTCGCTAATAAAGTCTGGGTCTTGGGTGCGATCCTTTAGCCAAAGCAATAACTGGTTAGCCAGCTTGATCTGCCGTTGCAGCTGATCCTCTCCAGTTACCGAGCCCACCGCATATTCCAAAACCCGGCTCAGAAATCTGGATAACCAAACTGCCGCTTCGGCAGGTTCAAGCTGGCGTTCCCCTACGTAAAAGTGCTCGCGGTCGAGTCGAGATGTCAGCAGTTGAGTAATGAGCTGTTCATAAATACCGCATTGTTGCATCACGCACGAGCCTCGAACATTGTCTATAGAAGAAAGAGATAATATCATTTTTTTCATCTAAATCAGCATGTTATTATCGGTGGCATATTTGGTTATGGAGCCCGTATTATTAATTTTTTCACGTGGCTCACAGATTCAAGATGTGGCAGCATTTTTTTCTTACCCCATGCTGGGCTTTATTACTGCCACTATCTGCAGTGACTGAGGAGTACAGATGTTCAAGAAACCGGTAGCGGTTGAACTGGAGGCCATCAATCAGGAAGGTGAGATACAGGTGGTGCGTGACAGCGGTCTGACCGTTCAAGGCTACAGCGTTTACTTGCGAGTCGAAGAGAGCAACGGCTGTGCCTTGGCAACCTGTGTGGCAGACTACGACACCATCGGCCCTGCCTACGAACTGGCGGAGCGGTTGAGTCAGGCGCTGGCCATCCCGCTCATTGTGATGACTCCAGAAGCATTAATGCCAGTGAAGAGTTAGCCAAACGCGACAACAGCAGCCATTGCAACGCCCAACTGAACACCCCTTAAAAATTACATCATCATTTGCGCTCGCTTTGCGCGTCACGGCACACATGGGCTCTCTCTTGCCGGGTAAGATGGGGTTGCCCGCCGTGGCGACGACAGTCGGATGTTTGCGGGTATATGCCGGTCACATCAGCCAGATCACCACCAGGAGGTAACCATGATCAGCCATATCGACCATCTGGTATTGACGGTCAGTGATATCGAACGGGCCGTGGCGTTTTACAGTTCGGTGCTCAATATGGAGGCCATTACCTTCGGTGCGGGGCGCCGGGCGGTAGGGTTTGGCAACCAGAAGATCAATCTGCAACTGTTGGGGCAGGAGCCGCGCAACCGGGCGCAGGTGGGGTCGGGGGATGTCTGCCTTATCACCCGCTGGCCGCTGGAGCAGGTGATGGCCCAGCTTGCCTGCCACGGGGTGGAGATTGTCGAGGGGCCGGTGACCAAAAGCGGCGCCTGCGGGCCGATAGAATCAGTCTACTTCCTCGACCCAGACCGGAACCTGATAGAAGTGAGCATCTATCCCTGAGCCCACCAAGCCATCAGTCCCATCGCCATCTCCAGCAGAAAGGGGCCGTCAATTGACGGCCCCTTTCTTGTATCGCTATCACGCCAAGCACCGTTAGCCGCTCTGGCAGAGACGCCCTAGAAAGGCGAGCTGCTCTCATCGCTCTCCTGTAAAAACTGCTCCAGCTCGGCCTGATAGGCCGCATCAGGTTGACCGCTGCTGGCTGGGGTTACGGCGGCAGGACGAGCCACGGGAGGGGCGGTGAGGGTCTCCATCACCCGCTGCTGCAGATAGGGGTAGAAGGGGTTGGAAGAGGTGCGAGTAAGGGCGCCGGGGTTGACGATCAGCACGCCGCGCTCGCCGCGCAGGGCCAGACCGCCGAGATTGATGCCGTATTGCTCCCGCTGCTCCGGGCGCGCTGCCATGCCATAGAGGGGATCGTCCATCGGGAAGGGGAGCGCCACATGGGAGAGGGAGTAGATCTCCTTGGGATAATCGATACCCAGCGGGCGGAGCTGCTCAGGCTGGTCTGCGCTGGCCAGCGTTCTGGCCTGCGTCGCGGGGGAGATGGGCTCGACATTGCCCACCACGGTGAGGCGATAGTGCCCGGGGGCGTTTGGCAGCAAGCGGTGCAGCGCCAGCTCGGAGGCCGAGCTCATCAGCGGGCCAAACAGGGTGCTGCGGTTGATATCAAACAGCACCAGTTCGCTGCCGTTAGCCGGCAGGTAGTGGTAGAGATCGGCAATGATGGAGCGGGTGCTGACGGTGTAGTCCATCACCGACTGGAAGGTGAGGGCGGGGGGAAATGCCGCCAGCTCGCCACCGGCGGCCAGCTGGCGCACCTGCTGCTGGATGGCGTGAGTCAGGCGGTAGGACTGGCTCGCCCCGTTGACCGGGAACGAGTTGTACTTGAACGGGTTGAACTCCGGCATGGTGTCGAGCCAGGCGGCGTTGGCAAAGGCGGGCAGCAGGGCAGGTACGGCCTTTAGCCCGGCGAAGCGGGCAAAGCGGGTCACCCCGATCATCGGGGAGATCAGCACCAGCCGATCCGGTTTTGCCAGCGTGCCGCTCGGGTCGGCCAGCGCATCGAGCGCATATTTTACCGCCAGCGCGCCGCCGTTGGAAAAGCCCACGAGATGCAGCGGCCGCTTGCCCGGTGCCAGCAATCTGGCCTCCCGCACCGCCAGTCGGGTGGCGGCCAGCCAGGTCTCCCAATCCACATCCACGAGGCCAGCGGGCACGGTGCCGTGGCCGGGGATCCTCAGCCCCAGCGCGATAAAGCCCTGCTGCTGATAGCGTCTGGCCAGATGGCGCAGGCTGTAGGGCGAGTCGGTCAGGCCGTGCAGCAGCACCGCCACCCCTTTGACTTCCCCCTCGGGGCGCAGCAGGTAGGAGCGGTTCCAGTTCTGCTGAAAGCGGGCGGGATTGATGGGGGCGTCCTGATAGTAGCGATTGCTGGCCAGTTGCTGCTCCGGCGGCGTTTTGGCGACTACCTCGGTGGCCACCAGCTCGAACAGCTCTGCCTCGCGGGCCAGATAGGCTTGCCAGTCGCTGCTGTCGAGCTCATCGGCACTGAGTTCGGGGGGCACCACTGTATGCCACAGCTGCAGCGGCGCTGCCTGCCAGGCGAAGTAGGCGATCACCGCCCATGCGGTCAGCAACAGCAGCAACAGGGTCAGCAGAGCACGGCGAACAAGGCGGCGAGTGTGAGCCAGCATGGTGCAATCCTTGGCGATAGGGGTGGGGCCGCCTCTGGGCGGGCGAGTTTGGCGCAGCACATTGGGCGCAGCCAACCGGCTTAAAGCCTAATGGAAACAAGGTGATATGTATAGTTGATGGCGTTCGGCCACGCTGGTCGTTGGCACCAGACCCCGCCGTTGGCATCAGGCTGGTTGTTCAAAGGCTGCATCGCGGGCCATCTGGCGGCGTGAACTTGTTCGCAGATGCCCGCTTGGGCGCTGCGACCTTGCAACTATCTGCCCCTGAAAGGGGGCAATTATGCTACTGTAGCGGCGTTTTTTGATGGATAAGCTGGCATTGGCCTTTTTTGAAGATGGAATGGTATGCAGAACTTTGACGTAGTGAATTGGCTGATGCAGCAAACAGCCTCCCCGGCGCAGCCGGAACAGGCGATGGCACAACCGGGCGCGGCCCAGAACCTGTGGCAGGTGCCCCATGCTGGCTAACGAATCCATGCGCCTGAACAAATACATCAGCGAGAGCGGCATCTGCTCGCGCCGCGAGGCCGACCGCTTTATCGAGCAGGGCCACGTCTTTATCAACGGCAAGCGGGCCGGGATCGGCGATCAGGTGCAGGTTGGCGATCTGGTCAAGGTGAACGGTCAGGTGATCGAGCCGCGCGAGGCGGACAGTCTGGTGCTGATCGCCCTCAACAAGCCGGTGGGCATCGTCAGTACCACAGAGGCGGGCGAGAAGGACAATATCGTCGATTTCGTCAACCACAGCACCCGGGTCTTCCCCATCGGGCGGCTCGACAAGGATTCGCAGGGGCTGATTTTCCTCACCAACCACGGCGATCTGGTCAACAAGATCCTGCGGGCGGGCAACGATCACGAGAAAGAGTATCTGGTGACCGTCGACAAGCCGGTGACCGACGAGTTTGTGCGCGGCATGGCGGCCGGGGTGCCGATCCTGGGTACTGTGACCAAGAAGTGCAAGGTGAAGAAAGAGGCGCCGTTTGTCTTTCGCATCACCCTGGTGCAGGGGCTTAACCGCCAGATCCGCCGCATGTGCGAGCACTTCGGTTTTGAAGTGACCAAGCTGGAGCGCATCCGCATCATGAACGTTAGCCTCAAGGGGCTGCCGGTAGGCGAGTGGCGCGATCTCACCGACGACGAGCTGATCGATCTGTTCAAGCTGATTGAGGACTCCTCCTCCGAGGTGAAACCGGCCAAAGGCGACAAACCCAAGGTTGCCAAGGCCCCTGCGGCGCAAGGCGCCAAACCGGGGCAGGGCAAGAAGCCGCGCCGCGATGACGATCACGAGATTGGCGGGCGTCCCAATGTGCCGGGCCCGGAAGCCTTCGAGAAGAAGCTGCCGGTGGGCAAGGGTGGCGCGGGCAAAGGTGCCGCCAACAAGGGCAGTGCTGGCAAAGGGGCACCCAAGGGTGGTAAACCGGCCGCTGGCAAGCCGCGCACCGCTAACACCGGACGGCAGAAGAAGGGGCGCTGAGTTGCTCCCCTGAGCGGCGTCAGCCTACCTTGTCATCCCCAACACACCGGCCTCAGGCCGGTGTGTTGCTTTGGGCCGCAGAGCTGGTTGGGAGAGGTGCCGAAAGGGATGGCTCGCTGGCGGTCGGTAACCCCATGACTCGGGGGTAGTGGCGCGGGTCGAGGCGCACTACCAGCAGGCTCATCAGCAGCAAGCCCCCCAGTTGCCACTGCCAGGCGGCCGCAAAGTCGCCCACACAGTGATAGAGCCGCGCCGCCACCCAGGGGCCGGTGGCTGCCAGCATAAAGCCGAAGCCCTGCATCAGGGCGCTCAGGGTTCCGGCGCGGCGCGGGTCTGGCAGGTGATCGAGCGCAATCACCATGATGAGCGAAAAACTGCCGCCAAGACCGGCACCGCACAGCATGCACCAGAGAATGGGAGCAATGGCTGGCGCCAGCCAGAGACCGCCAAATCCCGCCAGCTGCATGGCAATTGCCAGCGCCATCCATGGCCGCCGATCCATCTTGCGGGCGGCCAGCAGCGGCAGGCCGAGGCCGCTCGCCGTCTGCGCCAGTGCCAGCCAGGCGACCAGTTCGCCCGCCTGCGCGGGGCTCCATCCCTGCGCCATATAGGCGGGGGCCAGCCAGGCCACTACGATGCCGTAGCCGCTGTTGATGATGCCAAAGCAGACGATCAGCAACCAGCTGCGGGGCAGGGTGATCAGCCGCTGCTCGCCGTGGGGGATTGCGACCGCGGCGGCCCGTGGCAGACGCACTTTCCACCCTAGCCAGACGAGGGCCAGCAGCACCGGCAGGCTCCAGAGTGCCAGTGCCTGCGACCAGTCGAGGCTCGCCGCCAGCCGTGGCGTGAGACTGGCCCCCAGCGCCCCGCCCCCCATCATGCAGGCGGAGAAGATCCCCATCACCAGCGGCACCTTGCGGGCGAAGGCCTGCTTGATCAGCGCGGGCAGCACTCCCTGCACCAGTGCCGACCCCAATCCACAAAGCGCCGCGCTGGCGATCAGCAAGGCACCGCTTTGGGCATCGAAGCGCATAGCGCTGCCAATGCCGAGTAGCAGCAGGGCGGCCCCCAGCAGTTGGCACGCACTGGCGCGCCGACGCAGGCTGGGGGTGAGCAGCACGCCAATCCCGATCAGCCAGAGCGGCAACAGGGTAAGCCAGGCGAGGGTGTCCATCCCCAGCGACAGACGCTGGTCAATGGCTTGGGCCAGCGGGCCGATGGCGGTAAGAAAGGGGCGCAGGTTCAGGCCAATCAGGATCACCAGCACCAGCAGGGCAGTCTGGCCTGCGGGATGATCCGCATTTCGTTGATTCATCGGGTGCTGTTTCCGGTTCTGGGAGAAACAGGGGGCATTCGGGACGCGGAGTCATCGGGGCTGAACATGGCAGATCACCGTCAAAGGAGGCAAAAGCGCCAGCCTAGCGGGGGCGAAAGTCATTTGGAAATTAAATGATAGAATGGGGTTCAGTGGTTTTGTAAATGGAGTATCCCATGCTGGATCCCCTGTTACTGCGCAGTTTTGTCGCCATTATCGACACCGGCAGCTTTACCCGCGCCGGTGAACGGGTCCATCTGACCCAATCCACCATCAGCCAGCAGATCCGCCGCCTTGAGCAGCAGCTCGGCTGCCCGCTGCTGGATCGCGCTGGCCGTCAGGTGGTGGCGACGGCGGAGGGGGAAAAATTGCTGGGGCTGGCCCGCCGCATTCTGGCGCTGCTGGCGCAGGCAGAAGAACAAGTGACGGAAGGGAGCGTGTCCCTTAGCCTCGGGGTGCCGGAGGATTTTGCCGCGGGCGCCATCACCCCGGTGCTGGCCGCCTTTGCCCGCGACTACCCCGAGGTGCGGCTGGAGGTGGAGAGCGGCCTGAGCCACCACATCTGGCAGCGCTTCGAGGCGGGGGAGCTGGATCTGGCGCTGGTCAAGCAGACGCGCGGGCAGGGGGCACCCCTCGCCAGCTGGCATGAGCCGCTGGTGTGGGTCGACAGTCGCGACTGGCCCGCACGGGAACGGGATCCGCTGCCGCTGGTGGTGTTCCCGAGCGAAGGGCTCTATCGGCGCCAGATGACCGAGGCGCTCGATGGTCTGGGGCGGCGTTGGCGCATTGCCTATGTCAGCGCTAGTCTCGCCAGCTTGCAGGGGGCGGTGAGTGCGGGCATTGGCGTGAGCTTGCTACCCAAACGGCTGATGCCCGCCGATCAGCTGGCCCTGACCCAGTGGCCCAGGGTGGCGCCGGTGGAGCTGGCCCTCCATGCCGGGGTAAGCGGGAGCGAACCGCTCACCCGCTTGAGTTCGGCCCTGATCGCCCTCTGTGACGAGGTGATGGGGCCGCAGTGAGTGGCTATGTGGTGAAAAACTTCTGTGGGGAAAAACTGACGTCGGCAAGATAAGGCAGAAAAAGTGCGGGGAGGGATCAGTGATCCTTCCCCTCCGCCAGCTTGCGCTCGTAGTCATTTTTTACGATGGCCAGCGCCGCCAGCACCAGCTCGGGGGCCAGCTCATTGGTTTCCAGCAGTTCAATCAGATCCACCGCGAGTTTTACCTCGGGCGGGGCAGTTTCCAGTGACATGGGCAGAGTTCCGGTTGCGGGAAGAGGGGGGATTATACAGGGGCGCCGCCGTTGGCCGAAAGCGCCCGCTCTGTCGGGCTGTGAGGCATCAGGGTCAGAGGTGCTGGCGCATCTCCTTGTCGATCTCCTCGCGCAGGGCGATGAGCTTTTTGGCGTACTGCTGCAACTGCAGATCGCTCTCGCTCACCGGCTGCCACTGAGGCACCGGGGTCGGTTTGCCCTGCTCATCCATCGCCACGAAGATGATGATGCAGTGGGTGGTCTTGTGGCGCTCGCTCTCGGTGGGATGGCGGCTGTAGACATCCACCGCCAGATGCATGCTGGTGGTGCCGGTGTGGATCACCTGGGCGTGCACCTCGACCAGCTGGCCAATCTGGATGGGGCGCAAAAAGCGGATCCCCCCCACATAGACGGTCACCGCATAGCCGCCGCACCAGCCCGCGGCGCAGGCATAGCCCGCCTGATCGATCCACTTCATCACCATGCCGCCATGCACTTTGCCGCCGAAATTGACGTCAGAGGGTTCGGCCAGAAATTGCAGGGTCAGTTCGCGATTGGGCACAGTCACATCCTTATTGCCTGAAGAGTTTCCCTGAGCTTTGCCCCATCGGCCTGCCCGGTCAAGGGTTCATCCCCGATTCAGGGGGGCGGGGTCACTATCTGGCTCTATTCATCCCGATTTCACTTTTTTGACCCGCAGGAGTGACACCATGAAACAGATGCTGGAACAGTTGCTGGGGGCTGGCAAAGGCTGGCTCAACGAAGGCGGAGACAAGCGCAAGGGGCAGATGCAGGGGGCGCTGGCCGGTGGTGCGCTCGGTCTGCTGCTGGGAAACAAGAAGATGCGCAAATATGGCGGCAAGGCCGCGGCCGTGGGCGGCGCTGCGGCCCTCGGCGGACTGGCCTACAAGCTCTATCAGGATTGGCAGGCCCAGCAGGCGGCGCCCGCCCAGCCGACCTATCCCGTCAGCACTCTGGAAGGTAATGCGCTGGATGCCCGTTCGGCTCTCTTGGTGCGCGCCATGGTGGCCGCAGCCCGGGCCGACGGCCATATCGATGGCGCCGAGCGCCAGAAGATTCAGGAGTACCTGACCGAACAGGGCCAGAGCGATGCCGCCCGCTGGATTGACGCCGAACTGGCCCGTCCCCTCGACCCCCACGCGCTGGCGCGGGAAGTGACCGATATGGAGCTGGCCACCGAGGTCTATCTTGCCTCCCTGCTTGCCATCGAGGTGGATCACTTTATGGAACGCGGCTATCTCGATGAGCTGGCACGCGCCCTCAAGCTCGATGACAACCTCAAAGGAAGCATTGAGCGGCAGGTGGCCCAGCTTAACGCCCCCGCCTGATACCCTCACCGCCATGGATTGCCGATAACGCCCCGTTCAAGGGGCGTTGTTGTTTCTGCGCTTTGGCGATCACCCCTCTGTTGCCAGCTGCCGGTTTATAAGACCTGCAAGCTGGTGGAGCGCCTGCTCCAGCTGCTCGCTCCAGGGATGGGAGCTGTTGAGGCGCAGGCAGTGGTTGTGTTGCCCCTGACTGGAGAAGAGGGCGCCGGGGGCGATGGAGAAGCCGCAGTCGAGCGCCATGGCGTGGAGGGCGCGGCTGTCGAGGCGGGGCGGAAACTCCAGCCAGAGAAAGTAGCCGCCATCGGGGGAGGAGATCCGCACCTCGCCCGGCAGCAGTCGCTGCAGCGCAGCCCGCATCTGCTGCTGGCGCTGGGCCAGGGTGTGGCGCAGGCGGCGAAAGTGGGCATCGACCCCGCCCTGACGCAGCATCTCGGCCAGCGCCAGCTGGCTCGGCACATTGGTGGAGAGGGTGGACATCAGTTGCAGCCGCTGGATCCGCTCGGCATGGGGCCCCGCCACCACCCAGCCGACCCGAAAGCCCGGCGCCAGACACTTGGAGAAGGAGCTGCAGAGCAGGCTGTCACCGCGCTGATCCCAGTGCTTGATGGGCTTGGGGCGCTCACGGCCGAAGTAGACCTCGGCATAAACGTCATCCTCCACCAGCGGCACCTTGTGGGCGTTGAGCAGCGCCATCAGCCCCTGTTTGTGCGCATCGGGCATGGTGTGGCCCAGCGGGTGCTGCACATTGCCCATCAGCCAGCACGCCTTGATCGGCATCTGGTTGAGGGCGTCTTCCAACAGCGCCAGATCGATGCCCACCCCCGGGATCACCGGGATCTCCACCGCCTTGAGTTTCAGCCGCTCGATGGCCTGCAGGGCGCCATAGAAGGTGGGGGACTCTACCACCACCCAGTCACCGGGCTCGGTCAGCACCTGCAGACTGAGGGAGAGCGCCTCCATGGCGCCGGTGGTGATGATGATCTCCTGCGGGTTGATGGCGACCCCGTCGCTGGCGTAGCGCTGGGCGATGGCGCGGCGCAGCGCCTCGTTGCCGGGGGGCAGGTCGGCCACCGTGCTGAAGGGGTCGAGCCTGCGCATGCAGCTGGCCAGCGCCCGCCCGAGCTGGGGATGGGGGAACAGGGTCGGGTCGGCCACCGACATGCCAAGGGGCACCAGCGCCCGCGATTTGCTCGCCTGCAACACCTCGAACACCAGATCGTTGATATCCACCGAGCCGCTGTAGTGGGTCTGGCTCGGGGTGTGGCGCGCCACCTTTGGCGAGGCGGCCTTGACGTAGTAACCGGACTGGGGACGGGCGAGGATCCGCCCCTGACTCTCCAGCAACTGATAGGCCTGCAGCACCGTCATGGGGCTGAGGTTGTGGGTCTTGCAGCTCTGGCGGATGGAGGGGATGCGCTCCCCCGGTTGCCAGATGCCGTCATCGATCTCGCGGCTCAGGCGTTCGGCCAGTTGTTGGTAAAGAGGCATGATCTGGATCAACTGTTATAGGTGCTATTCACTATAACTGCATCTGTTATAGGTGTCATGACCCGTGGTGTACTTGTCCTGCATGAAACGTGCAAGGCAAATACAACAAAAGAGAGTGACGCATGATCAATCCAGATGACGTGGTCAGCCTGTCGCGCCTGCAATTTGGCGCCACGGCCCTGTTCCACTTCCTGTTTGTCCCCCTCACCCTGGGGCTGTCCTGGATCCTGGTGATCGCCGAGTCGGCCTATGTGATGACCGGCAAGGTGATCTATCAGGACATCACCCGCTTCTGGGGCAAACTGTTTGGCATCAACTTCGTCATGGGGGTCACCACGGGGATCACCATGGAGTTCCAGTTCGGCACCAACTGGGCCTATTACTCCCACTATGTGGGGGACATCTTCGGTACCCCGCTGGCCATCGAGGGGCTGATGGCCTTCTTCCTCGAATCGACCCTGGTGGGACTCTTCTTCTTTGGTTGGGACAAGCTCTCCCGCGGCAAGCACCTGCTGGTGACCATGCTGGTGGCGCTCGGCTCCAACCTCTCGGCGCTCTGGATCCTGATCGGCAACGGCTGGATGCAAAACCCGGTGGGGGCCGAGTTCAACCTGCTGACCCAGCGGATGGAGCTGGTGGATATCGCCGCCGTGCTGCTCAACCCGGTGGCGCAGGTGAAGTTTGTTCACACCGTTGCGGCGGGCTATGTGGCCGCCTCCATGTTTGTGATGGGGGTGAGCAGCTGGTATCTGCTGCGCAAGACCGAGGTGCAGTTCGCCCTGCGCTCTTTTGCCATCGCCTCCGGCTTCGGGCTGGCCGCCATCCTCTCGGTCATCGTGCTCGGGGATGAGTCTGGCTATCGCACCGGCGAGGTGCAGAAGGTGAAGCTTGCCGCCATCGAGGCGGAGTGGCACACCGAGCCGGCACCTGCCTCCTTCACCCTGTTCGGCTTCCCGGATCAGCAGGGGGAGACCACCCACGCCGCCATCAAGATCCCGTATCTGATGGGGATCATCGCCACTCGATCCCTCGATGAGGCGGTGACCGGCATCAAGGATCTCAAGGTGCAGCACGAGGCGCGCATTCGCAGCGGCATGGTGGCGTCCGGAGCGCTCGAACAGATCCGCGCCGGCAACGATTCGGCCGAAAACCGGGCGCTGTTTGCCAAGCACGGCAAGGATCTCGGCTACGGTCTGCTGCTCACCCCCTATGCCAGCAATATCGCCAAGGCGGGGGAGGCGGAGATTGCCAAAGCGGTAGAGGACTCCATCCCGCAGGTGGCGCCGCTCTTCTTCGGTTTTCGCCTGATGGTGGGGCTCGGCGTCGCGATGCTGGGGCTGATGGTGGTGAGCTTTATCCAGCTCTGCCGCAACAGGCTGCAGAGCTCGCCACGCCTGCTCAAGACCCTGCTCTGGAGCATTCCGCTGCCCTGGATTGCCATCGAGGCGGGCTGGTTTGTGGCCGAGTTTGGTCGCCAGCCCTGGACCATCAGCGACGTGCTGCCGGTGTCGGCCTCGGTCTCCCTGCTTACCCCGGGCCAGCTCTGGTTCAGCCTTATCGCCATCTGCTCCATCTACACCCTGCTGCTGGTGGTGGAGCTGTTCCTGCTGCGCCGGGTGATCCGCAAGGGGCCCGCCATTCTCCATACCGGCCGCTACAGCGGTGAACAATCCGAACTTGCGAGGATCGCCTGATGGATTACGCAACTCTGAAACTCATCTGGTGGGCGCTGCTGCTCTTCATGATGGTCGGCTTTATCGTGATGGATGGCTTCGATCTCGGCATCGCCATGCTGCTGCCGGTGGTGTCGAAAGATGACGACGACCGCCGTCTGGTGATCAACAGCGTGGGACCGGTGTGGGAGGGCAATCAGGTGTGGCTGATTGCCGGTGCCGGAGCCCTGTTCGCCGCCTGGCCGCTGGTTTATGCCGCCGCTTTCTCGGGGCTCTACATCCCCATGGTGGTGCTGCTGCTCGGGCTCTTTCTGCGTCCGGTCGGTTTTGACTATCGCAGCAAGCTGGCCGATCCGGTGTGGCGCCGCTGGTGGGATCGGGCACTGGTGGCGGGTGGCCTGATACCGGCGCTCATCCTCGGTGCGGCTATCGGTCTGGTGATGGAGGGGCTGCCGTTTCGCTTCGACACGGCGCTGCGTCTGCACTATGGCGCGTTCGACTTCCACTGGGGCTGGTTGCTCTCGGTGCTGGCCACTGCCATCTGCCTGTTGCTGCTGCACGGCGCCGGTTTTCTGCAAGCCAAGGTGACCGGCACCCCTGCGCTGCGCGCACGGGGGATCGCCATCCTGCTGGCCCCGCTGGTGACCCTCTGCTATCTGCTGGCTGGCTGGCATCTGGTGGATCTGCAAGGGTTTCAGCTGACCGGTGTCGGCACACAACCTTTTGACCCAAATGCTGCCATCAGCCCGCTGATGAAGGGGGTGATCCCCCACGCCGGTGGCTGGCTGCGCAACTATTTTGACTATCCGCTGCTGTGGCTGGTGCCGATCATCGGGGCGCTGGCGCCGCTGGTGAGCGGGATTGCCTCCTGGCTGGAGCGGGGCCGAATTGCGCTGCTGGCCAGCGCCATCGCCTGCGCCGCCATGCTCTGCTCGGTGGCCATCGCCCTGTTCCCCTTCGTGCTGCCCTCATCCCTCGATGCGGTCAGCAGCCTGACCCTGTGGGACAGCACCTCCAGCTACAAAACCCTGGCCATCATGTTCGGCCTCGTGCTGGTGCTGATGCCGGTCAACCTGGGCTACACCGGCTGGGTCTATCGGGTGGTACGCGGCAAGCTCGACCGTGCCCGCATCAAGCGCGACAGCCATCAACTCTACTGACCTCAAGGGATCTGCTATGTGGTACTTCACCTGGATTTTGGGCCTCGGATTCGCCCTGCTGCTGGGCTTGTGCAACCTGCTCTGGCTGGAAGCGCGCTGGCAGGCGGACGAACGGGACGGTAACTGACGGCGGGGGCTCGCGCCCCGCCACGGCCGGCGGTTGGTGTTCACTCGTCGCCATCGGCCCCTCTCTCCCCCTCTTTAAACGACACAAACGACACACTTTCAACCGACAACCAACCGACAGGTAATTGTGATGAAACAGAGATTGAAAGCGGTGGCGCTGGCCATCGGGTGCGCGCTCACCGTCGCCCCGGCCTGTGCCGAACCGGTACAACTGACGCCACTGGATAAAACCTTCACCCTGCAGGTGCTCGGCAGTGGTGGCCCCATCTCCGACGACCTGCGTGCCTCCTCCAGCGAGGTGATCTGGTGGAAGGGGAAGTCCCGCATCCTGATCGATGCCGGTGGCGGCGTCTACCTGCGCTTCGGCCAGGCGGGGGTCAAGCTCGAAGAGGTCGACTTTATCGGCATCACCCACTTTCACACCGACCATGTGACCGACCTGCCCGCCCTGCTCAAGGGGGCCTACTTCTTCGAGCGCAGCGATCCGCTGGATCTGGCGGGGCCAGAGGCCGGCTCGGCCTTCCCCAGCATGAGCGGCTACTTTGATGCCCTCTTCAACAAAGACAAGGGCGCTTATGCCTACCTGAGCGGCTTCAAGGATGGCACCGATGGCCTCTTCCCCATCACTCTCCATGATGTGCCCTACCAGAGCCCGCAGCCTCACACCGTCTATCAGCAGGATGGGCTGACCATCACGGCGCTCGGCATCCCTCACGGTGACGTGCCCTGTCTGGCCTATCGCATCGAGAGCGCTGAGGGGACCATCGTTATCTCGGCGGATCAGAACGGCAGCAACCCGGCCTTTGTGCCGTTTGCCAAGGGGGCCGACATTCTGGTGATGCCGCTCGCCATCCACGAAGGGGCCGATCCGGTCTCCGCCTCGCTCCATGCCAAGCCATCTGTGGTGGCCAAAATTGCCGCCGAGGTGAACCCCAAGCTGCTGGTGCTCAACCACTGGATGGGGGTTGGCCTCAATCACAAGAAAGAGGCGATGGCCATCGTCAAACAGCAGTTCCACGGCCAGATCGTGGCCGCCCGCGATCTCTCCAGCTATCCCGTTTCATCCGTCAAGGAGTCCGCTCATGAGTAACTCAAGCAGCAACAAAACCACCGGCAAACTGACCCTCTCCATCGCCATGACCAGCCTGATTGCCCTGACCCCGGGACTTGCGCTGGCGGCCACCCCGAGCGATGCGCCGGTGAAAGCCGCCCCCAGCGAACAGCACGGCGGCAAGTGTGCGGCGGGCAAGTGCGGCACCGAGAAGCGCTTTGAAAAGCAGGCCCTCGACAGCGATCCGCAGGGGCGGCTGGTGCGCGCCCGCGACGGCAAGTGTGGCGTGGCGGGCGAGGGGATTGATGGCGACAAATCCAGAAACGGCAGCAAGATGACGGAGGGGGTATGCGGCCAATAAGCTCCCGCAGTCGGGGGATCGGATTGCGCCAGGAGCATCTGGATGCGCTCTGCTCCGGCCCCGTCCGCCCCGGCATCGATTTTCTCGAGCTGGCGCCGGAGAACTGGATGGCCATCGGCGGTGCCAGGCGGGCGCAGCTGCACCGGATCGCCGAGCGTTACCCGCTGGTGGCCCACGGCCTCAGCCTCTCCCTCGGCGATTGCCAACCCCTCAATCGCACCCTGCTCGGCCAGATCCGCACCTTTCTGGATGAGTTCGGCATCGAGATCTACAGCGAGCACCTGAGCTTTTCCCGCGACCAGCAGGGTTATCTCTACGAGCTCTTACCGGTGCCGCGCCAGTGGGAGAACATCCCCTATCTGGCCGAGCGGATCGCGCAGGTGCAGGAGGCGCTGGCCCGCCCGCTGGTGCTGGAAAATATCTCCTACTACCACGGCTATGACCACGAGATGCCGGAGGAGGATTTTCTCGCCGAGCTGGTGGCGCGCAGCGGCTGCGAGCTGCTGCTCGATATCAACAACGTCTTTGTGAACAGCCGCAACCACGGTTACTGCCCCAAGCGGATGATCGCCGGGCTGCCGGGCAGTGCGATCCGTTACTTCCATATCGCCGGTCATCTGGAAGAGGCGGACGGCACCTTGCTGGATACCCATGGCAAACCGGTGTGCGAGGAGGTGGTGGCGCTGGCCCGTTATACGGTTCAGACCCACGGCCTGCGCCCCCTGCTGCTGGAGCGGGATCACCATCTGCCACCGCTGGCAGAGCTGGAGGCCGAGCTGGCGCGGGTGCACGGCGCCTGTTGCGAGGCGATCGACCATCAGGTGCGGGAGGTGCGCTATGGATAGACGGTTATCCCTGATCACTGCGCCCAAAACGGCGCCGCAGCGGATGCAGCAGCAGACCGCCTGGCTGGCGAGCCGGGTGCGGCTGCCGCAGGATGGCATCGCCAGCCACTATGCCCGCAGCGTGCGCGCCAATGTGGAGTCGGTGCTGGAGAGTGCCTTTCCGCTCACCCACGCTCACTGGGCGCCGGTGGACAGATGGCAACTGGTGGAGGGCTTTGTCATCGCACACGGCGCCGAGGCCCCCGAGTTTCACCATATCGCCACCGAGTTTGTCCGCTATGTGCAGCATCGCCACAGTGAGGGCTCTCTCAACTGGCCCAGGCAGCGGCTGGCGCTGCTGGAGTACGAGTGGGCCTGCCTCTGTGTCGAGATTGATGAAGGGGTGGTGCCGCAAGTGTTGCCGGGGGAGGAGGTAACGGCGGAGAGTTCGTTTACGCTCAATCCCACCCTGCAACTGCTTGAGCTCCCCTTTGCCATTCGTCGCAGCGGCGTGGTGCCGACCCGGCAGGGCAGCCACTTCTATGGCCTGTTTCGCAGCCCGGATCATCAGGTGGTGACCCAGCGCTTGCGCGAATGGGATGTGGCCCTGATCCAGCTGCTGCAACAGCAGCCGGGGAGCACCCAAGCCGCGTTCCAGCAACAGGTGCAACAGGTTCGCAGTGATTTTGATCTGAGCGAGTGGGCGCGCCATTTTTACCGGCTGGGTCTGCTGACCTTGTCCGTTGGCGAGCGCCAGCCTGGCACTCCCTTGCCCCCATTTAGCAAACACCAAGGAGAATTCCCATGAACAACACCCTTATCCAGTGGTACGAGCGGGCGGTAGCCCAGTGCAAGCGGCTCGATTTTCTGGCCCTGCTGGCCATTCGTCTCTATCTCATTCCGGTCATCTATGTGGGGGCCCACTCCAAGGTGATGGGCTTTGCCGGCACGGTCGCCTGGTTTGGCGCGCCGGTCTCGGAAGGGGGGCTCAACCTGCCGTTCCCGACCCTGCTCGCCTTTCTGGCGGCCGGTACCGAGGTGCTGGGTTGCATCTGCATCGCCCTTGGCCTCTTTACCCGCATCATGGCCATTCCCACCATCTTCCTGATGAGCGTGGCGAGTGCCATGGTGCACTGGAAGCACGGCTGGGATGCCATCGCCACCGGCAGCATGGAGGCTACCTTGCGCCTCAACGGCTTTATCGAGTGGCTGGCGGCGAACTTCCCCGGTCGTTACAACTACATCACCGAGCTCGGGGATCCCGTGATGCTCAACAACGGGATGGAGTTTGCCGCCACCTACTTCGTGATGCTACTGGTGCTGCTGGTTTACGGCGGGGGCCGCTACGTCAGCCTCGACTACTGGCTCAAGCGGGCCGTGACCGGCAAAGCAGGCGTGCAACAGGCGGCATAAGACCCGCTAACGGATAACAAAAACCATAACGACAGAGCGTGAAAAACAGCGAGCGGCCGGGTGCCTCTCGCTGTTTTTGTGCTTTGGGGGGCGTCAGCTGTTACTGGTAGCGGCCGACTGCGATGGGGGACTCCTGTTCAATCTGGCCAAGGCGCTCGGCCCACTGGGCGAGCCAGGCTTCCCGCTCTTCTTGCGAGACCCGCACCGGGGCATAGCAGATATGGGGGCGCAGCACGTCGAAGCCGACAAATTGCAGGATCCCGCGCTGGATGGGGCGCAGCACCCCGTCGATATCGCCGTTGAAGCCGTCGGGCAGATAAGTCTCGGCAGGGCCGCCGGTGGTGAGGCTCAGCAGCGCCCGCTTGCCGCGAAACTTGCCGCTCTCGTAGATATGGCCCTGACCGTAGACCCGCCCCATGGCAAAGACTCTATCCACCCACCCCTTGAGAATGGCTGGCAGGCCAAACCACCAGAGCGGGAACTGGAAGATCAGCAGATCGGCCGCCTCCAGCTTTTGCATCTCCTGCTCCAGTTGCGGGGCAAAGCTGCCCTGCTCGGTGGCAGCCAGCTCTTCAAGCTGCAGCTTGAGAAAATCGGGATCGCTGGCGGCAGTGAAGTTGCGCCGATCCGAGACGGGATCAAAGCCCATGGCATAGAGATCGCTGGTCATCACGGTGTGGCCCGCCTGCTCCAGCGCCCTGATGGCGTGGCAGAAGAGGGCACCGTTGAAGCTTTTGGGTTCGGGATGGGCATAGACAATAAGCACCTTCATAACAGACTCCGTGGCAAATGATGCGAGGGTGACAGGCTTGGTTGCTGAAACAGTTGCCGGGTTAACGCTGTGTCACAGCATAGAAGCCTGCCGCGCCGATTGCAGCAGGCGCCACGCCCTTGCGTGACGCCTGCTGGCGCAGCCTATGCCTGACAGGCGGCGAGCCGGAGGGCTTCGCGTCGCTCGCTGACATGGGTCAGCCCGTAGGCCAGCAGCACGATAAGGGCGCCGATCCAGGGTGTGTGCATCAGGCCGAGGTGCTCTACCACAAAACCACCAACCACGGAGCCGAGCGCAATGCCGACGTTGAAGGCGGCAATATTGAGGCCCGATGCCACATCCACCGCCTTGGGGGTGTGCAGTTCGGCCTGCTTCACCACCAGCACCTGCAGACCCGGCACGTTGCCGAAGGCAAAGGCGCCCCACACCAGCACGGTGAACACGGCCAGCACCGGATGGGGGGCGGTGAAGGTGAGGGCCAGCAGCACCAGCGCCAGACCGGCAAACAGCAGTTTCAGTGCGGGCAATGGGCCCATCTTGTCGGCCAGCTTGCCGCCCCAGATATTGCCGACGGCAACCGATACCCCGTACACCAGCAGGATCAGGCTCACCGCACCGGCGCTAAAGCCACTCACCTGCTGCAGGATGGGGGCGAGGAAGGTAAACGCCGTGAAGGCGCCGCCATAACCGAGGGCGGTCTTGGCGTAGACCAGCAGCAGCGGCTTTTTGGTCAGTACCGAGAGTTGCTCGCGAATGGTCGAGGCTGCCCCCTTGGGCAGGTTGCTCGGGATCAGCAGCAGGCTACCCACCATGGCGACCAGACCCAGCAGGCTCACCACCAGAAAGGTTTCACGCCAGCCAAAGACCTGACCAATCCAGGTGCCGAGCGGTACGCCGGTTACCAGCGCCACGGTAAGGCCGCTGAACATGATAGCGATGGCGCTCGCCGCCTTCTCTTTGGCCACAAGACCCGTGGCGATGGTGCTGCCCACCGAGAAGAAGACCCCGTGCGCCAATCCGGTCAGGATGCGGGCGACGATCAGGCTTTCGTAACCGGGGGCCTGCCAGGCCAGCAGGTTGCCGGCGGTAAAGAGTGCCATCAGTCCCACCAGCAGCCACTTGCGCGGCACCTTGCCAGTCAGCGCCGTGAGCACGGGGGCGCCGATGGCTACCCCAAGGGCATAGAGGCTGACCAGCAGGCCCGCGGAGGGGAGCGAGACATTGAGCTGCTGGGCTATGGTGGGGATAAGCCCCACAATCACAAATTCGGTGGTGCCTATCGCAAAGGCACTTAAGGTAAGGGCAAATAACGCCAGTGGCATAACAACTCCTTGGTTAGGGACTCCCGACGGGAGAATGGCGCCAGTATGCCGATGGGTTTTGTTGGCAAAAATGACGGTGACATCAAATTACTTTTGCCAAATAAGCAGCAATAACGCTGAGTGGGAGGGGATTGTGTTGCCCGCGGCGTGAGCGCAACGCAGTGATCTGCCTCGCAGAACGGGATGAACGCTGCTCCTTTTCTGAGCTTGCTTAAGCTCCAGTACAAGCTGGCCGCCATAGGATTTTCCCTGTGAAACCCGTGTGTTGAACCCATGCGCGCCGGTGTTGTGATGGCCGTGCGCTTTCATCTACAGGCAATAGACAGGCAACATCCAGCTGACAGGTAACATGATGACATTGAATCGACTCTCCTCTCTTTTGCTGCTGTGCGGCGCCTTTGCGGTACAGGCTGGCCAGAGCGATCCCCTCTCTGCCTGGAATGACACGGCGGCCAAGCAGGCGATCACCCGCTGGGTAACCAATGCCACCGATCAGCAGCAGCCCACTTATATTCCGCCAGAGAAGCGCCATGTGGTGTTTGACAATGACGGCACCCTCTGGCCGGAAGCGCCCATGACTTATCAGCTGCAGTTTGCGATGGACGAGATCAAGCGCCTGGCGCCGGAACACCCGGAGTGGAAGGCCGACCCCATCGTCGCGGCAGTGCTGAACAACGACCTCAAGGCCGTGGCCAAATCGGGGGAGAAGGGGCTCGCCAAGCTGGTGGGACTGACCCACAGCGGCATGACCACCACCGAGTTTGCCGAGCGGGTCACTCGCTGGGTCAACAGCAGCAAGGATCCCCGTTTTGGCTGCCACTATGATCAGCTCGGTTATCTGCCGATGAAGCAGCTGCTGGGGTATCTGCGGGATAATGGCTTCCAGACCTGGATTGTCTCTGGCGGCGGCGTCGATTTTATGCGGGTGATGTCCGAGCAGATGTATGGCATCCCGCCCCAGCAGGTGATTGGCTCCTTTACCCTCGGCGAGTTTGCCCTGACCGGGCAGGGCAGCGAGATCCGCAAGACCATGAACGGCGCCTATTTCGATGACAGCAAGGCGAAACCGGCCGCCATTCACCTCTTTATGGGGCAGCGTCCGGTCGGCGCCTTTGGCAACAGCGATGGCGACGTGCCCATGCTGCAATACACCTCGACCAACCCGGATTACCACACTTTCGGCCTGCTGGTGCACCATACCGATGCCAAGCGCGAATACGCCTACGACAGCCATCCTCCTGCCAGTGGCAAACTGATCGATGGGCTGGCGCAGGCAAAAGCACGGGGTTGGGTGGTGGTCGATATGAAATCAGACTGGAAGCAAGTGTTCGATCCCGCCCTTTGCCAGAACGCGCCCTGATTGCGGGGCTGCATCTGGCATCAATATGGCGGCTGGACGCTCAGCAAGCGCTGTAAAGCGTGAGGCAAGAAAAGAGACAGGGAGAGCATGATGCTCTCCCTGTTTTATCTGGCTTGCTGGCAGAGCCAGCCTTTTTTTCGCGTTAGTCTCACGCCTTTCGCGTCAGTCCCACGCGGGGGCAAAGTCGGGATTGGCGCAGCGCTCGCCCCGATCCAGCGTGGCGATGGCGGCCATCTCCTCGCTACTCAAGGTGATATCAAGAGCGGCCAGATTGGCGGCCTGATTCTCCCGCTTGGTGGAGCTCGGGATCACTGCCATGTCCTGCGCCAGCAGCCAGGCCAGCGACACCTGCGCCGCCGATACCCCGTAGCGCTGGCCAATCTCCATCAGCAGCGGCTCGCTCAGCACCTTGCCATAGGCGAGCGGCATATAGGCGGTGACGGCGATACCCTGGGCTTTGCAGAACTCGACCACCTTGCGGTTTTGCAGCAAGGGATGAACTTCGATTTGCTGGTGAGCGATGGCCCCCGGCCCCAAAATCTCGATAGCCTGTTTGAGCTGGGCCACGGTGAAGTTGGAGACCCCGATCTCCCGGGTCAGGCCCCGGGCCTTGGCCTCGGCCAGCTGCTCCAGATAGACCGCCATCGGCACCTCATCCTTGGGGGAGGGCCAGTGGATCAGCGCCAGATCCAGATAGTTGGTGCCCAGTTTTTCCAGGCTCACCTCAAGGCTCGGGATCAGCTTGCCCGGCCCAAACTCGCTGGTCCACACCTTGGTGGTCAGGTAGATCTCGTGACGGGCAACAGTGCTGCGGGTCAGCACGGCGCCGACTTCGGCTTCGTTGTCATAGATCTGCGCGGTATCGATATGGCGATAGCCCAGCTCCAGACCGTTGGTCAGGGTGGCAAGCAGCGGCTCGCCCTTCAGGCGGAAGGTGCCCAGACCCATGGGTGGCATATTGATCATCTCGTTCCTCAATGGGGTGGTGGTTGGCCCTTGATGGGCTGAACAGAAACAGGCTCTAGGGCCAGTCAGGCGCCCAGTGGCTGATAGCGGCGAATGGTGCTGCTGGCAAACCAAGGCTCGGCCTTGGCGACAAATTCGGTAAAGTGGGGCTGCCCCTGATGGGCGGTGAGGGCGGCGTTACTCTCCCACACCTCGTAGAGCATCCAGCTGTTTGGATTGTCCAAGTCTTGGTGCAGCTGATAGCGCTGGCAGCCCGCCTCTTGCAAGGTGGCCGTAATCAGCGGCTCAAGGGCGGCGCGAAACTGGGCGGCGAATT
The DNA here is from genome assembly GCF_027706025.1 of Aeromonas sp. Y311-2. Lineage (NCBI taxonomy): Bacteria > Pseudomonadati > Pseudomonadota > Gammaproteobacteria > Aeromonadales > Aeromonadaceae > Aeromonas > Aeromonas sp. Y311-2. The sequence continues at coordinate 153,334 of NZ_JAPDCL010000002.1, forward strand.
CGGGTTTGGCTTCAAGCTGGGCAATCACAATCACGGGTGATGACATCTGAACCTCCTTGGCAAAAACGAAGGGTCAGTATGCCTGCCGTGACTTGCAGGAAACAGGGCGCTGGTCGCAAAACAGTATTGAGGGGAGAACAGCAATGGGAACCGATAAATGACACCGACAAAGTCGGTGTCAAGTGATAGTTAGATTTGCGTAGTTAGTATGGAATCGCCAAGATACAGCACTATTTTCCAGTTGTTTAGCTTGATATCTGATGCTGTCTCTCAAAAACAGAAGCATGGTGCTGATCTATCTTTTCATTGACATAGTTGTCGGTGGCCTTCACCAAGTCTTTTATAAATCTGATTACTTTTTCAAGTTCGTCACGTTTAATCAAATGAGCTGATGGAATTCCTGAATTTATAGGTTTTGAGCGATGGGCTGCATCCCCACGCTTCTTAATCCATTGATTCAATGTTGATCTGGCTTTATCTGGCTCGTAATTTGACCACCGCCATCCTTCAGTGACATCAAACCCTAAATAGTCTTGAAAAATTCGTTTTGTTTTATCGGAGCTAGGGTTGTGGAATGTTTTCAAATCTGTATGAAGTTTTTTTAATATAAAATCACCAAGATAGCTACCTTGAACAATCGCAAGCTTTTTATGCATTTCTTCGACAACACGATCTTCTACATAGGTTTCCCATGCAGTGAGTGCCATTACAAGTCCTGCTCGTTTTAGTACTTCGCTGTTTGGTGGAGGTGGGTTTGCATTTACACTATCAAAATGGGCTAATAACTCTTCAGCATCCTTTATTGCGTATTCAAATCCTTGAATGGCTTTTGACATAATCCCTTCCAGATAAAACGGTATTTAAATATTGTATGGTTGGTATTCAATGTATGGATATGAAAAACATATATACAAGAGCAGCATCATGCTAATAACAGACATTAGCATTGAATGCCGATGATACTTCATTTTTTCCAAAAAATTGCATCGGCAAGATCACAAAACAAGTTATTAATTAGTATTGTTAGATATTTGTATGAGATCACGGCTGATTATGGATATTGTTGGGGCACATCGTGTGGATGCTTCTCCCACTAACCCATCACGCACAGACCGGTTCAGCCCAGACTGCAAACTCATTGCCGCTGGGCTCAACGAAGTGGAAACGGCGGCCACCGGGGAAGTCGAATAGTGGGCGACTGATGGTGCCACCGTGTTGGCTCACCTTGGCTTGAGTCGCTTCAATATCCGCGCTGTAGAACACCAGCAGGGCGCCACCCTGAGCTGTCTGATTGCACTGATCCGCCCGATAGAATCCGCCATCCAGCCCCTCATCGGCAAAGGCGCTGTAGTCGGGGCCGTAATCAACAAACTGCCAGCCAAATACGGCCTGAAAGAAGGCTTTAGTCGCGGCGAGATCCTTGGCCGCAAACTCCACATAGTTCAGTTTTTCATGGGCTTTCATTCAGTTCGTCTCCCTCATCATCAGCATCGCTGGGCTCAGCAAGTTGCTCCCACGGGGTCAGTTTAAGCTGCTTGCGCCGTAGCCAGAGCCAGAGCCAAGATGCCATGATCAGGCCGAAGAATCCCGCAAACAGGGCTGTTTGGCGCAGGGCAAATAGCGGATCTATCCCCATGGGGTGCCAGCTGAAAAACCACATCATCATGCCCCAGACAAGACCAACGCTGATACCGAATGCCAGAACATTGGTTAGCCAGCCCTCATAGTGAGGCGGTTTAACTGGATAACCGAACCTGCGCAGCAGCCTGCACAGCGGGGGATTGTAGTTGGCATGCCATACCCCTTTGTTAGCCAGCTCCTGATGGGCGGCGGCCAGCCGTTCTTCAAATGTCATGGTATTCATCCTTGTGAAACAAGTGGTGCCATACGGTGCTTTTCAGGCTGCATTGTACTGACAAATCGCGGGTATGATGTGGGCTCGCGGTCACGTTCTTTCTCTGTATAAAAAAAGAACTGGCCTCACCGCACGCTTGCCAATCCACAGCGGCTGCGCCTATAAAGGCCTATTACTCTTGTCCGGATAACAGCAATGAAGACCCATTCTGATGAACTGACCCTGTTTGTGGCGGTGGTGGAGGCGGGCAGTTTTCGCCAGGCGGCGGAGAACCTCGGCATGGACAACTCGGTGGTGAGCCGTGGCATCAAGCGGCTGGAGGAGAAGCTCTCCACCGTGCTGCTCAATCGCACCACCCGCCGGGTCAGTCTGACCGAGGAGGGGAGCTGGTTCTATCAGCGGGCGGTGAAGATCCTGACCGAGATGAGCGAGGCGGAGGGGCATCTGCTGATGCGCCGGGAGCAACCCGAAGGGGTGTTGAGAGTCGATGCCGCTACCCCCTTTATTCTGCACCGGCTGGTGCCGATCATCGGCGAGTTTCGCCGCCGCTACCCTGCCATCGAGTTGCAGCTGCACAGCTCGGAGGGCTTTATCAATCTGATGGAGCGGCGGGTGGACATGGCCATCCGCATCGGCGAGCTGACCGACTCCTCCCTGCGTGCGCTGCCGCTGGGCCGTTCGCGGTTGCGGCTGCTGGCCTCTCCCGCCTATTTGAGCGAGCGCGGCACCCCGCGCCAACCGGCGGATCTGCTGAGCGGTCACGAGTTGCTTGGCTTTTTGCATCCCGATCACCTCAACCACTGGCCGCTGCTCAGTGCCGAGCAGGGGGATCGCTTTGCCATTACCCCCAGCCTGCGAGCCAGCAGCGGCGAAACCTTGCGTCAGCTGGCATTGGCGGGGCAGGGGATCGTCTGTCTGTCGGATTTCATGACCGGGCCGGATCGGGAGAGCGGCGCGCTGGTGGAGGTGCTGGCCCGCAGCAACAGCGGCGCCTCGCGCCCCATCAATGCGGTCTTCTACTCCGATGCCCAGCGGGATATCCGGCTGCGGGTCTGGCTTGATTTTCTGAAGGAGCAGCTGGGCAGCTATACCCTGTAGTTCAGGTTGGTTTGTGCGGTTTGTTTGAACGGTTCGTCGCTGCGGTTTGCTTAACGAAAAACAAGCCGCGCCTTCGTTGCGGCCCATCAGCATTAGCCTGGCGGCAGATAAGAAGACGGCCGACTTGAGGGTCTGCCGCCGGTTCGGGAAGGTGTGTGAGGTGAAGCGCAGTTAGCGGGGCAGTTTGCCCCATACCCGGCTGAGCAGGGCGCCGCCGATCACCGGCGGAATGGCCAGCAGCAGGGTCCACTGCCAGGAGAGGCCGCCGACGGTGGCGGCCAGTACGATACAGGTGAGCACCACCAGTTGGGCCACCATCATCAGGAAGGTGCCTTCGCGGGGGGTCAGGGTCTCTTTTTGAGTGGCGACGTGGGCTACGGGCGCTTTAGTGGTGGTCGGTTTCATGGCGATATCCCTCTGTTGAGTCTGATATCACTAAGCAATGGCCATTCCACATTTTTTCATGTTAATTATCAATGCTTTGTGAGTTTTTCGTTATTCCCGTTTCGAGAGCGCAGGCAAAATGATTTGCAAAATGAAAACGCCACCCTGTGGTGGCGTCTTGGTTATTGAGAGGGAGAGAGGGAAGCGCCGGGCCTAGCCAATCCGGTATTGGCGGATCTGCTCGTCGATGGCCTTGGCCAGTTCGAACAGTTCGCGGCTGGCGGCATTGCTCTCCTGCGCGTGTTCCCGCTGGTGTTCGGCCACCATGGCCAGCTCGTCGAGCGCCGTTCTGGCTTGCCCCATCTGTTGATTCTGCGCCTGCGCCAGCGCACTGATCTCGTTGATCTCGAGGGCGGTCTGGTTGATCTGGCTGGTGGCATCAACCAGCACCTCTCTGGCCTGATTCATCCGGTTGTATCCCTCTTCGCTCAGGTTGCGGGAGTCTGCCATCGAGCTGCTGGCCTGCCGGGTTCCCTCCTGCAGGCGCAAGATAAGATCCTGCACATCCTTGGTGGCGGTCTGGGTACGCACCGCCAGCTGGCGTACCTCATCGGCCACCACCGCAAAGCCCCGTCCCATATCCCCCGCCCGGGCCGCTTCGATGGCCGCATTGAGGGCCAGCAGGTTGGTCTGGTTCGAGACATCGCGGATGAGGTTCATGATCTGGGTGATGTTGTTGCTGTCTTTCACCACTTCATCGAGCAGGGCCGAGGAGCTGCTGATGCTGCTGCGCAAGGTGTCGAGTTGCGCGGCGCTCTGGGTCACATCCTGCTCGATGCTGAGCATATGGTTGGCGATGCGTTGGGTTACGTCGTTGACCCCTTCCGAGCGGCTGGCGATCTGCTCGGCGTTGTCGCCGATGGTGGTGACCACAGTGGTCAGCTCCTGAATGCTCTGGGCCTGCTGGCACGCTTCTCCTGCCAGTGCCTGGGCCTGCTGCATGGATTGGGACGACTGGGCGGAGAGGGCGCTCCCTGACTGCTGGAAGCGGGAGAAGCTCTGGTTCAGGCTCTGGATCAGCTGATTGAAACTCTGGGCCATCATTCCCAGCTCCGACTCGTCAGAGAAATCGAGGCGGGTCGCCAGATCCCGATCGGCGGTGATGTGGTGCATGCCATCGGCAGCCTGACGAATGGGGCGACTGATGGAGTGAGCCAGCCAGGCGGAGGCCAGCATGGCGATCCCGCCGATGGCGAGCGACACCATGATGATGAGCTGGCGGGATTCCTGCAGGCCCTCTTCCAGCTCGGCGTTGTTGATCTCGCCAATCAGCAGCCGGTTGAGGGTGGGGATGTAACGCACCGCGATGAGGTAGGTTTGCCCCTCCAGTGTTAGCGCCTCTACGGCCACCTGTTCCCGGGCATTGGGAATAAGCCGCTTGACGGTATCGAGGAAGGATTGCTGGTGGTGGGCGGCCCCTTCCACCTCCTGCTCGGGGTGGATCTCGATATTGCCCTCCATGTCCGCCAGATAGACCTGACCGCTCTTGCCGATCCGGTAGCCGCTGATGAGTTTGCTCAGGGCGCTCATGTCGATGGAGGTGCCAGCCACCGCCAGGGTCTTGCCCTCGTGGGTGACGGCGGTGTTGATATAGAGGGAGGCGCGCTTGTCAAAATCCGAGATGTCGAGGTTCAGCTCATAGGGTTTGCTGCGTTTGAGAAAGCCGAAAAACCACCCATCTTTCGGGTCTGATTCGCTCAGCGATTTCTGGGCGGTGGGACCGCCGTTGAAGTTGATCAGGATGTTGCTCTGGCGGGGGGCGATAAAGACGTTGCCGCCGATCCGCCGTTGCAGATCCTGAAAGTAGCGCTCCATGGCGGGCCACTCTTGCTCTGGCATGCCAGTGGTCAGCCAGTCGATGACAAAACGGTTGCTGGCCAGCGCCTGCGCTTCGGTCAGGTGCTGGATAAGCTGGGCGGTCAGCTGGTTGGCAATGCGATCCACGCTGCTTGGCAGCTCGTAGCGTTCGACCCGCTGCTGGGCCTGACTGTGGGATATCTGCTCGAGGATCAAGGTGATGCAGCTGATGGCGATGGCCATCAGTATCGCTACGCCAGCGAGGATCCGGGTGCGGATCCCGAGCCCTGACCAGAGTGAGTGCAGTGTAAAACGGTGTATCGCCCTCTCCATATCGCTCTCCTCATAAATAAGGTCGCATATGCGACCCAGATGATGATTATAGATAGAGAACTCAATTGCGTTGTGGTGGATGGTGACAACAGAGGGCGGCAGAAAAACAGGAGGGAGCAATGAGCGGGAAGGGGGCAGAAACCGGCAAGGGGGCAGAAACCGGCAAGGGAAAGCATAAAAAGAGAGGCCGACATTGCGGTCGGCCTCTCTGGGGTTTCTCTCAACGGAATGTCGGGTGCCCGATCAATCCTCTTCAGCCCAGCGGCGTGAACGCTCAACCGCTTTTTGCCAGCCGCTGTAACGTTTGGCGCGATCGTCTCTGTCCATCTGCGGGATGAACTCGCGGTCCACGCTGAACTTGTCTTCCAGCTCATCCGAGCTCTTCCAGAAGCCGACGGCCAGACCTGCCAGGAAGGCAGCGCCCATGGCGGTGGTCTCGATGCGGGTCGGACGTACCACCGGGGTGTGCATCATGTCAGCCTGGAACTGCATCAGGAAGTCGTTGGCTACGGCGCCGCCGTCGACTTTCAGCGCTGCCAGCTTGATGCCGGAGTCCTGCTGCATCGCATCCAGCACATCGCGGCTCTGATAGGCGATGGATTCCAGCGCGGCACGGATGATGTGGTTGCGGTTGGCACCACGGGTCAGACCAACCATGGTGCCGCGAGCATACGGATCCCAGTAGGGCGCGCCCAGACCAACGAAGGCCGGTACCAGATAGACGCCGTTGGTGTCACCCACCTTGGAGGCGAAGTAGTCGGTATCGCGGGCATCGTGGATGATCTTCAGCTCGTCACGCAACCACTGGATGGTGGCGCCGCCCATGAATACCGCACCTTCCAGCGCGTAGTTCACTTCCCCTTTCGGGCCGATGGCGACGGTAGTCAGCAGGCCGTTGCTGGAGCGAACCGGCTCGGTGCCGGTGTTCATCAGCATGAAGCAGCCGGTGCCGTAGGTGTTCTTGGCCATCCCTTTTTCAAAGCAGAGCTGGCCGAACAGGGCAGACTGCTGGTCACCGGCAATACCGGCGATGGGGATGCGGGAGCCGCCGCCACGGGTGGTGTAGCCGTACACTTCGGAAGAGGGTTTCACTTCCGGCAGCATGGACATGGGGATGCCCAGCTCGTCTAGCATCTTCTCGTCCCACTTCAGCTCGCGGATGTTGTAGAGCATGGTACGGGAGGCGTTGGTTGGGTCGGTGACGTGCACTTCGCCATTGGTCATCTTCCAGACCAGCCAGGTGTCGATGGTGCCGAACAGCAGCTCACCGTTCATCGCCTTCTCACGGGCACCTTCCACGTTGTCGAGGATCCACTTCACCTTGGTACCGGAGAAGTAGGCATCCAGCACCAGACCTGTGTTCTCGCGAACGTACTCTTCCAGACCGCGAGCTTTGAGCTCTTCGCAGATGGCGGCGGTGCGGCGGCACTGCCAGACGATGGCGTTGTAGATGGGCTTGCCGGTGGCCTTTTCCCAGACAACTGTGGTTTCACGCTGGTTGGTGATACCGATGGCGGCGATCTCTTCGCTGCGCAGGCCGGTCTTGGCCAGCACTTCGGTAAAGACAGAGGATTGGGTCGCCCAGATCTCCATCGGGTCGTGCTCTACCCAGCCCGCTTTCGGGTAGTGCTGGGTGAATTCGCGCTGGGAGGTACCGACAATGTTGGCATCCTGATCAAACACGATGGCGCGGGAAGAGGTGGTTCCCTGGTCCAGAGCGACGACATATTTCTTTTCAGCAGACATGATGTTCTCCACGTTTCTATTTTCCACGTTTTTATACGTTGGAGGGGGCCGCTCTTATGCGGCAGCCTCTTCTTTGGCGGTTTGGGTCGCTTGCTCGGTGGTGACGACACGGTTGCCCGGGACGCAGGGAGCCAGCACTTTGACATACAGAGCGGTACCAATCTGGGCGCCAACGATGGGACCAAGGATCGGAACCCAGAAGTAGGGGTTGTCACGACCACCGGTCAGGGCAACATCACCCCAGCCAGCAAAGAACGCGAACAGTTTCGGACCAAAGTCACGGGCCGGGTTCATGGCAAAACCGGTTAACGGGCCAAGGGAGGCACCGATCACCGCGATCAGGATGCCGATCAGCAGAGCGGCGGCGAAACCTTTGGGGGCGCCATTGTTGTTGTCACCCAGCGCCATGATGCCCAGCATCAGGACGGCGGTGATCACCAGCTCGACGGCGAAGGCTTGCATGTTGGTCAGCAGGGCATTGGGATAGGTGGAGAAGATCCCGGCGGTGCCGAGGCTCTCGACGCTGCCGCGCACCACGTTATGGGTCACTTCCCACTGGGTGAAAAGGTTACCATAAAGGAAGTAGACAAGGGCTGCGAAGCAGAAGGCACCGGCCATCTGGGCGATGATGTAGGGTACCACTTTGCGCTTGTCGAAACCGCAGAAGGTCATCAGCGCCAGGGTTACAGCCGGGTTCAGGTGAGCACCTGAAATGCCGCCGGTCACATAGATGGCGATGGCCACACCCAGACCCCAGGTAATGGAGATTTCCCACTGCCCGAAGTTGGCGCCTGCCAGCACCAGTGCCGCCACACATCCGACGCCGAAAAATATCAGCAGGCCGGTTCCGATAAACTCGGCGATGCACTCGCCAAGCAGGGTATTGGGTCTTTGTATGCTCATACTTTTGTTCCTTATATCCACCCGTAGAGGTTTGATGTTCCGTTTTATCTTTTTGTGTCTATCCGTTGCCGCCGAAAACGTTTCCTTGTTGTTTTTGCGTCTTGCGCAAACGTCATGCTCGTTTGCGCTCGTTATCGGTCGTGACAGAAAATAACCCTTCCCAATAATTTCACCATCCCCCCTCCATAGGAAATGTGGACAAGATCCCACTCATTGCTAAGAAAATGTGACGTAAAGCATCTTGATAACCGCCAGTTACCACTTAGGGGGTAGCTTGCAACCCTTGCCACACAAGGGTTGGCGCTTGCTGAGCGATTTCTCATTTGGAGCTTTTTTTTGTAATAAAACTGCAATATTTGAGCATGCATCACAGATTAAATGAGCGCATATGAGCACAATGGGCTCGCTTACGAATTAGTGGACTCACATGATTCGTTGGAATGGTCAGGGCATCCTCAACCGCCCATAACAACAATAAGGAAGCAGAACATGCTTAGTCTCTTCAGGCCTGCGGCGCACATCGACAGGCTCCCGGCTGACAAGGTCGACCCCTTCTACAAACGCATGCGTTGGCAGGTGTTTTTCGGGATCTTCTTCGGTTACGCCGGCTACTATCTGGTACGGAAAAACTTCAGCCTAGCGATGCCCTATCTGATCGAGCAGGGCTTCTCCCGTGGTGATCTCGGTTTCGCGCTCTCCGGGGTCTCCATCGCTTACGGTTTGTCCAAGTTCCTGATGGGGAACGTCTCTGACCGTTCCAACGCCCGTTACTTCCTCTCCGCCGGTCTGCTGCTCTCGGCTGCCATCATGTTCATGATGGGTACCATGCACTGGGCCACCTCCAGCATTGCCATCATGTTTGTGCTGTTGTTCCTGAACGGTTGGGCACAGGGCATGGGCTGGCCGCCCTGCGGTCGCACTATGGTGCACTGGTGGTCACAGAAAGAGCGCGGCGAAGTGGTTGCGGTCTGGAACGTGGCTCACAACGTGGGTGGCGGCATGATTGGCCCGCTGTTTATCCTCGGGATGGGCTGGTTCAACGACTGGCGCAGCGCCTTCTATGTGCCTGCGGCTGCGGCGGCCGCCATCGCGGTGATCGCCTTCTTCGTGATGCGTGATACCCCGCAATCGGTCGGTCTGCCTCCCATCGAGGAGTACAAGAACGACTATCCGAAGGATTACAACGAGAGCCACGAGCAGGAGTTCTCCGCCAAGGAGATCTTCGTCAAGTACGTGCTGCACAACAAACTGCTGTGGTACATCGCGATCGCCAACGCTTTCGTTTACCTCATTCGTTACGGTGTGCTGGACTGGGCGCCAACCTACCTGAAAGAGGCCAAGCACTTCACCGTCGACAACTCCTCCTGGGCTTACTTCCTCTACGAGTGGGCCGGTATTCCGGGCACCCTGCTGTGTGGCTGGATCTCTGACAAGATGTTCCAGGGCCGCCGCGCCCCGGCCGGTATCCTGTTCATGGTGCTGGTCACCCTGGCTGTGCTGGTTTACTGGTTCAACCCGGCCGGCAACCCGACCATCGACATGATGGCGCTGGTGGCAATCGGCTTCCTGATCTACGGCCCTGTCATGCTGATCGGCCTCTATGCTCTTGAGCTGGCACCGAAGAAAGCAGCCGGTACTGCGGCAGGTTTCACCGGTCTGTTCGGTTATCTGGGCGGCGCCGTGGCAGCCAACGCCATGCTGGGTTATACCGTTGACCACTTCGGTTGGGATGGCGGCTTCATGGTGCTGACCGTCTCCTGCGTGCTCTCCATCATTCTGCTGGCGATGACCCTCAAGCATGAGAACATTGCCGTTGCGGCCAAGAAAGCGGCTGCCCATAAGGCATAAAACGTGATCCTCAGCTTATTGATCCCAAAGGGGATCAGGTAAACTGCCAAAAGGCCCCGCATCTGCCGGGGCCTTTTTTCGTTTCATCATCGGAGTGCAAGCGTGAAGCAAACCCAACGACATCTGGAGATCCTGGACGTCCTGACGCGGCAGGGATTTGTCTCGACCGACGATCTGGTGACCCACTTTGACGTCAGCCCCCAGACCATTCGCCGGGATCTGAACGATCTCGCCGAACAGAACAAGATCCGGCGCCATCACGGCGGTGCCTCCCTGCATTCGAGTACCGTCAATACCGCCTACAGCGCCCGTAAAGTGATGCAACTCAAGGAGAAAGAGCGCATCGCCCGCGAGGTAGCGGCCAATATTCCCGACGGCTCATCGCTCTTTATCGACATAGGTACCACCACCGAGGCGATTGCCCGTGCCCTGCTCGATCACCGCGAGCTGCGCATCGTCACCAACAACCTCAACGTGGCCAGCATTCTGACGGCCAAGGATGACTTCACCGTCATCATTGCCGGCGGCGAGATCCGCAACCGCGATGGCGGCATCGTGGGGGAGGCGACCCGCGACTTTATCGGTCAGTTTCGCATGGACTATGGTGTCATCGGGATTTCGGGGATCGACAACGACGGCTCCCTGCTCGATTTCGACTATCACGAGGTGAAGATTGCCCAGGCCATCATCGCTCACTCCCGTCAGGTGTTCCTGGCCGCCGACCACACCAAGTTCGGTCGCAATGCCATGGTCAATCTGGGCAATCTCAGCCAGATCCACGCCCTCTTTACCGATCAGGAGCCACCGGAAAAGCTGACGCGATTGATGGCGCAACACCAGATCGCCTGCCACATCTGCTGACGGCGAAACACGCCAAGGCTGTGCCGGTCGCCCGCCAGGGCGGCCTCCTTTCTCTCCCCCATCCCTGCACCCTTCTCACCCCTTTATAGGTATTGCAAAAACCACTATTCAATCTGGTTTTTTTGGCTATTAACCCGCCGATTTTGGCCCGACGCCATTCGGTCACTTGCCGTACCACTTTTGCCACCTCTGGCGGGCTGTGGCGATCACACTTTCGCCATAAAATGTTCGTTTGTTGTATTTTCATGTTCTAAAATGAGCGAAATCAAACATTGCTGTTATAGCAATCATAAAAATGAAAGTAGGTGAACATGAGCGAACATTATGATCTGGTCGTCGTCGGTGGCGGCATCAACGGGGTCGGCATCGCAGCCGATGCGGCAGGACGGGGTCTGAAGGTTGCCCTGTTTGAGGCGCAAGATCTCGCCTCTGCCACCTCGTCCAACTCCAGCAAGCTGATCCACGGCGGTTTGCGCTATCTCGAACATTACGAATTCCGGCTGGTGAAAGAGGCGTTGGCGGAGCGTGAGGTGCTGCTCGGTATGGCGCCTCACATCGCGCGTCCCATGCGTTTTCGCCTGCCGCACCGTCCGCACCTGCGTCCGGCCTGGATGATCCGCGCCGGTCTGTTCCTCTATGACAATCTGGCCAAGCGCGACAAGCTCAAGGGGAGCTGTGGCGTGCGCTTCCTGCCGCAAGATGGCTTGACCGCGGGGATCAACAAGGGGTTTGAATATTCCGATGCTTGGGTCGACGACGCCCGGTTGGTGGTGCTCAACGCCATGATGGCCCGTGACAAGGGGGCCGACGTGCAGACCCGCACCCGCTGCATCAAGGCGGTGCGCGGTTCCAAACACTGGACGCTCACTTTGGAGCGGGAAGGGGGCGAGCAGTTCACCGTCACCTGCCGTGGTCTGGTCAATGCGGCGGGCCCCTGGGTCAAGACCTTCTATGACGAGAGCCTGCACGAGAAATCCCCCCGCGGCATTCGCCTTATTAAAGGCAGCCACATGATAGTGCCGCGCATCCATGAGCGCGAAGAGGCCTATATCCTGCAAAACGAAGACAACCGCATTGTCTTCGTCATCCCTTATCAGCAGGACTACTCCCTCATCGGCACCACGGATGTGGAGCACCACGGCAGTCCGCGGGAAGCGAAGATCAGCGAGGCCGAAATTACCTACCTGTGCAAGGTGGTCAACGCCCACTTCACTCGCCAAATTGCGCCGAAAGATGTGATCTGGACCTATGCCGGGGTGCGCCCGCTCTGTGATGACGAGTCAGACTCGCCGCAAGCGGTGACCCGCGACTACACCCTCGAACTCTCTGGCGAGTCTGACGGTGCGCCGCTCTTGTCGGTGTTTGGCGGCAAGCTCACCACCTATCGCAAGCTGGCGCAGGCCGCCTGCAACAAGCTCAAGCCTTGGTTCAGCCAGATGGGGGATGACTGGACGGCGACCAGCCGTCTGCCCGGCGGCGAGTTTGACTGCTCGGTGCGCGAGCTGGCCCGCGCCTTTGCGCTGGAGTTTGACTGGCTCGATGATCGCAGCGCCCTGCGTATTGCCGAGGCCTATGGCGCCCATGCCCGTCTCTGGCTGAAAGAGGATCGCGGCATTCACTTCGGTGGTGGCCTGTACGAGTCTGAGGTGCGCTATCTCATCGAGCGGGAGTGGGCCTGTTCACTGGATGATATCCTCTGGCGCCGCAGCAAGCTGGGGCTGCGCCTGAACGAGTCAGAGCAGCAGATGCTGCAGATCTGGCTCGACCAATACCATCAGGCTCTGCGCAAGGCGAGCTGATGTGTGACGGTGGGCAGTGCGCTGCTGCCCACCGCTTTCCACCGAAAATATGCAACAAACCTCTGATAGAACAATTACCTACACACAATAATAAAGAGCATCACATATGAAAAAACTCGCCGTTTCCCTCATCGCCTTGAGCCTTGGGGCATCCCTCTCATTACCCGTGTTGGCTGCCGATGAAGGCAAGGTGGTGATCGCCCACCGTGGCGCTTCCGGCTACCTGCCCGAGCATACCCTGGAGTCCAAGGCGCTGGCCTATGGCATGGGGGCTGACTATCTGGAGCAGGATCTGGTGATGACCAAGGATGACCAGCTGGTGGTGATGCACGATCACTTCCTCGATGGCATCACCGATGTGGCGGCGCGCTTCCCTGGCCGTGCCCGTCCGGACGGTCGTTACTATGTGGTGGATTTTACCCTGGATGAGGTGCGTTCCCTGCGTATGACCGAGCCGTTCCAGCTGGTGGATGGCAAGCAGGTGCCGGTTTATCCGGCCCGCTTCCCGCTCTGGAAGTCAGACTTCAAGATCCATACCTTCCAGGAGGAGATCGAGATGATCCAGGGGCTCAACAAGAGCACCGGCAAGAACATCGGCATTTATCCGGAGATCAAAGCACCCTGGCTGTTCCGTCACGAAGGTAAGGATATTTCCAAGGCGGTGCTGAAGGTGCTCAAGGAGTACGGCTACACCGGGAAGGATGACAAGGTCTATCTGCAGTGCTTCGATGCCGATGAGCTCAAGCGCATCAACAGCGAACTGATGCCCGCCATGGGTATGGATCTGAAACTGGTGCAGCTGATGGCAGAGACCGACTGGAACGAGACCATGGTCTACGACGCCAAGGGCAAGGCTACCCCCTACAACTATGACTGGATGTTCAAGCCGGGGGCGATGAAAACCATCGCCAGCTATGCCGAAGGGATTGGCCCGTGGAAACCGATGATCGTCACCGAGCCGGGCACTTTGGGCAAACCGGTCTTCACCGGTATAGTAAAAGAAGCCCATGCGGCGGGCCTGAAAGTTCACCCCTATACCTTCCGTCAGGATGAGGGGCAGATCCCGGCCTATGCCAAGGACTTCACCGATCTACTTAATATCTTCCTCTATCAGGCCGATGTGGATGGGGTGTTCAGCGACTTCCCCGACAAGGCGGTGGCCGTCATCAAGGCCCATCAAGAGGCGGCCAAATAGCACTCTGGCGCCATTTGAATGCAAAGCGAGGCCAATTGGCCTCGCTTTTTGTTTCAGGTTCCCGCAACGGGAGTGTGCGTCCTGTCAGAAAATAGCCAGATCACGTCATGGTGTGCCGGATCTGCATCATTTTACGCAGTTTTTACGTAGCAGATCGCTGGCATGAAATCGGCAGAGCGGTTAGTCTAGCGGCGTTGAACCAACCCCATGAGGTACAGATGAAAACCGTATTGCGTTTTAGCCTGCTGGGCGCCTTGTTGCTGGGTGGCCATGCCTTCGCCGCCGAGCCGAAAAAATTTGATATCAGCATGTTCCCAGCCGCTGACGTGAATCAGGAACGTGTGGTGATCCGCCTGCCTGAAGTCGAAAAAGAAGCCGACATGATGGTCGAGCTGCAGGTCGGCAAAAAGATGATGGTTGATTGCAACGTACCGCGTTTTGCAGGCAACCTGGAACAGCACAGCGTCAAAGGCTGGGGCTACAACTACCTGAAACTGGGCAAAGTCTCCGACCCCATCAGCACCCTGATGATGTGCCCGGATAACCAGCAGAAAGAGACCTTCGTCCAGATCTACGGTCAGGGCTTCTTCGTGAACTACAACTCAAAACTGCCGTTCGTGATTTACGTGCCGCAGGAGTATGAAGTGCGCTACCGTCTGTGGCGTGCCGACAACCTGGCCCAACCGGCCATGATTGAGTAAGCATGTTTGAACCATAGGTTCAGCTGGTTCACCTGATGTGATAAATAAAGCGCCGTATGGCGCTTTATTTTTGCCTGCACAGTCCAAAAAGTGACGTGCAAATTGGCTGCACGTTTACATAAGTTTATTATTTATCAACGTTTTTTGTGCGTTATGCCACAAAATCGGCGTCAGCGATGGGGCAAAGTGACTTCGATAAAAGATATTTATTAACATAGTGAGAAAATTGATTTTGCACTCGGCGATGGCCTGATGATACTTGCCCGCAAAGGTCAAACTAACCAGAAAAAAGAGCACTATGAGCTTCGAATCAGACAAGCGTTTCAACGACTTCAAACATTTTCCCCGTGGCCTGCGTCGCAGTGGTGAATTCACTGTGGCCGAAGCGGACAGTCTGGAAAAGTATGGTACCGCCATGCTGGCACTCTACCAGGGCAACCTTGCACCCCGTGACGATGTCGAGTCAGCCTTCGTCGAGCAGGTCAAATCCGGCGAAGCCGGTGCCAACCCCCATGCCAAGGTGTGGTTCAAATACCTCAAGGTGATCGGTCCCAAGCGCGTTCATCGCCTCTGCACCGTCGTTGGCGGCGCCAGCGAAGAGAGCAGCGGTGGCGGCAGCTTTGATGTCGGTGGTGGCAGCGGCGGTGGCAGTGACGAGTCCATCGATTAATGGATACCGAGCTGCTTCGGACCTTTATCGAGGTGAGCAAGACCCGGCATTTTGGCCGGGCTGCTGAAAATCTCTACCTGACCCAGTCGGCGGTGAGTTTCCGGATCCGCCAGCTAGAGCAGCAACTGGGTGTCAGTCTGTTTGCCCGTCATCGCAACAACATCCGCCTGACCGCCTCCGGTGAGCGTCTGCTGCCCTACGCAGACGCCATCTTGCACACCCTTGGTCGCGCCAAGCAGGATGTGGCGCTCTCGCCGGGATTCAGCCAGCAGTTGGCTATCGGCGCGCCCGCGGTGTTCTGGGAGCTCGATTTCAACGACTGGCTCAATCATATCTATGCGCTGGCGCCCGGTTTGGCGGTGCGGCTGGAAACAGCCTCCCGCGAGCACCTCTGCCGCCAGTTGCTGGAGCGTTCCCTCGATCTGGCCCTGCTCTCCGAACCCACCAAGATCGACGAGATTGCCCTGCATCCCATCGGTGAGCTGGTGTTCGAGCTGGTGAGCCGGGATCCGGCTGCCAATGCGGACAACCTGATGCAGATGCCGCACATCCACCTCGACTGGGGCACCAGCTTCGAGCCGCAACCCAGCCGCTTGCAGAGCCTGCAAAAGACCCCGGTGCTGCACTCCAGCTCAGCCAGCATGGCGTTGCAGTTCGTGCTGGCCAACGGTGGTGCTGCCTACCTGCCACGGCGGATGGTCAGCCCCTTCCTCGAGAAGGGGGCGCTCCATCTGGTGGAGGGGGGCCAGCCGCTGAGCCGCCCGCTCTATCTCGCCTATCTGGAGAAATCCGATCGCCGGGAGCTGATCGATCAGTTGCTGACCCTGCCACTGGGTTGGCACGATGCCGAGCTGCGTCTCAACGTCGAATAAGCGTCGAGTGTTATCTAAGGAAGAGCCCACCCCACGGTGGGCTCTTCTGTTTGGGGAAAATTGCAGGGAGCGAGGTCACGTAATTGGCGCGGGAGGCTTGGCGTCATCGGCCTGTAACGGTACCTTTTCAGGCTGTTTATCCGATTGAGCACTGACAGGGATGGATTGTAATTGATCGACTTTAGTCACCCCGAATGGCGGGCGCTGGCGCAGCAGTTGCTGAGCCACTCACCTGTGGTGATCCGTGGCCGCCAGTGGCAACCGCTGGTGGGCCTGCTCAAGGATAACCAGCTGCTGCTCGCCCATGGCAGCCACAGCTATGAGCTCACCCCGGCCGGGCGGCGCTATCTCACCCGCGAGCTGATGCTGGCCGAGATCGCCACCGCTCCTCCCGAGCCCGAGGAGTGGTTGCATGCTCAGGGCTGGCAATTGGGGGAGCAGATCAACGAACGGGTGCTGGCGGCGCTCTATCGCAAGAGCGAGGTGAACTTCACCCCCAACGAGCAGATCGATTTCGAGGACAAGGGGATCCGGCTCTGCGCCGATCAGCTGTTGCGCTTGCGCGCAGCCCAGCCGTTCAGCCTCTTTTTTAGCGGCGGCACCCTGATCGACGCAGGCCCTTGGTTGCAGGCGCTGGGGGAGGTGGCCCTGCCCGAGCGCACCCTGGCGGGTCTTGGCAAGATCCTGTGGGGGGAGGGGAGTATCGAGCGGGTGATCACCACAGACAGCGTCGGCGCCTTTGCCGAGATGCCCCTTGATGCTGGCACCTTGCTGGTGTGGGCTCCCCCATCGGCTCCTCTGGCCTTGCAGCAGGTGGTGGCCGCCTTGCCCCCCAATGTGCTGTGGAGTCATCTCACCGCCCTCGACCCTGCCGGGGTGGATCGGCTGCAGGCGCTGGCCCAGCGCTTGGGTCGTCCGGCCAGCTGGTGGCTGCCCCGTGATCTGGCCCCCATTCTCAGTGCGTATGCCCAACCTTTGACCGAGGCTAGGCCGTGGGAACCGAGCCGGATCCCCAAGTCATTGTTAGCAGTTTGTAGCGGTTTGGTTGAGTCCAATGGTGGCTTGTCGGCCGAGGTGTGCGCACTGGCGCCAGCGTGGCATGCCGTTGGTTGAAATTGGTCTGAAAGCGAGCCAAAAAGCGGTTTTCCCTCATTGAACGCGGTGATATAAAGAGTTGACGAAGCGCTCGCCAGATGAGCGCTTTTGTTTATCAAGCCGCTTTGCCACCCAACGAACTCAACGGAATACAGGGAATACCATGTTTGAAAAGGTTGTTGCCGCCCCAGCGGATCCGATCCTGGGCCTGACCGAAGCCTTCCGCGCTGACTCTCGCAGCCACAAGATCAATCTGGGCGTAGGGATCTACAAGGACGAGTCCGGTGCCACCCCCATTCTTCACTGTGTCAAGAAAGCCGAGCAGAAGCTGCTGACCGACGAGAAGACCAAGAACTACCTCGGTATTGAAGGCAATATCGAATATGGCCGCATCGTGCAGCAACTGCTGTTCGGGCAGCACTCTGCGCTGGTTGCCAGTGGCCGTGCCAAGACAGCCCAAGCGCCGGGCGGTACCGGTGCCCTGCGTATCGCGGCCGAATTCGTGGTGCGCAACGGTCTGGCCAAGACCATCTGGATTTCCGATCCCACCTGGGCCAACCACGTCAGCGTGTTCCAGGCCGCGGGCCTGACCGTCAAGTGGTACAAGTACTACGACGCCGCCACCAAGGGACTCGACTTTGCCGCTATGCAGGCCTCGCTGGCCGAAGTGCAGCCGGGTGAGCTGGTGCTGCTGCACGGTTGCTGCCACAACCCGACCGGTATCGACCCCACTAGCGATCAGTGGCG
The DNA here is from genome assembly GCF_027706025.1 of Aeromonas sp. Y311-2. Lineage (NCBI taxonomy): Bacteria > Pseudomonadati > Pseudomonadota > Gammaproteobacteria > Aeromonadales > Aeromonadaceae > Aeromonas > Aeromonas sp. Y311-2. The sequence goes on from NZ_JAPDCL010000002.1 coordinate 171,298, forward strand.
CGCACTGGCCAAGCAGAGTGCGGCCGCCGGCTGGTTGCCGCTGTTTGACTTTGCCTATCAGGGTTTTGCCCGTGGTATCGAAGAGGATGCCGAAGGTCTGCGCATCTTCGCCGAGTGCCATGACGAGCTGCTGGTGGCGAGCTCTTTCTCCAAGAACTTCGGCCTCTATAACGAGCGGGTCGGCGCCTTCACGCTGGTCAGCGCGACCAAGGAGATCGCCGATGTGGCCTTCACTCAGGTCAAGACCGTGATCCGTGCCAACTACTCCAACCCGCCGTCACACGGTGCCGCTGTGGTCACCGCCGTGGTGAGCGATCCGGCTCTCTATGCCGAGTGGGTCGAAGAAGTGGCCGCCATGCGGGTGCGTATTCGCGAGATGCGCGAATTGCTGGTAGAGAAGCTGGCTGCCCTCGGCGTGAGCCAGGATTTCAGCTTTATCCGCGAGCAGAACGGCATGTTCTCCTTCTCCGGCCTCACCAAGGATCAGGTGGAGCGCCTCAAGAGCGAATTTGCCATCTACATCGTCGGCTCAGGCCGGATCAGCGTCGCCGGTATTACCCGCGCCAATATCGATCCCCTGTGCGAGGCCATTGCCAAGGTGCTGTAATCGCATCGCCTGATGCTCTGGCACTATGCAGCACTATGCCATGAAAAAGCCCGTCACCTTGGTGACGGGCTTTTTTGATCGCCAACGGCTGATCGTCAAACGATGGGAAGGTGGGCTCACTGGTGGCGGGCACCTTGCCACAGTTTGCGCAGTTGCAGCAGCAGCGCGGTCAGGGCGCCGCCGCTCAGGGCGGTGAGTACCGCCAGCAGCAGGCTGCCGAGCAGGAAGGGGGGCACCAGGGTCGCAGCCTCCTGCTCCAGCCAGTGGAGGGTCCAGTTGAGGTGGAAAGGCTCCGGCGTCTGGTGCAGTACCAGACAACCGGTGCGATAGGCGTAGAGATACATGAACGGCAAAGTCAGCGGATTGTTGAACCAGACCGCCAGCAGCGCCAGCGGCAGGTTGAGGCTGAATGCCAGCGCCAGACCGACTGCGATGAGCGAGTGCATCGGGATGGGGAACCAGCAGGCGAAGATCCCGGCCGCCACCGCGCCGCTCAGGGCGCGGGTGCCCCCTTGCCAGAGGGCAGGGGCAAGCAGTCGCTCACCAAACAGGGCAAACCACTTCTGCTGGCGCAGGGTATCGGGATCGAGCTTGAAGCGGGCAAACCAGCGACTCAGCATGGGCGGGCCATCTTGCGTTTTTGCCACTGGCGCACCGTGCTGATCCGCCAGAAGGTACGGATCAGGGTGTAGCCGATAAGGGAACTGAGCAGGGCCAGGATCAGCGAGCCCAGCAACAGCGGCGGTGCCACTGTGCCCAGTACCGAGACCAGCCACTCCCAGGTGAACTCAATCTCTATCTGCTGCGCCGAATGTCCCAGCAACTGGCAACCTACCAGATAGGCGCCATAGAGCAGGGGCGGCATGGTAAAGGGGTTGGAGAGCCAGACCAGCGCCACCGAGAGCGGCAGATTGACCCGGCACAGGATGGCGCCACCGGCGGCCAGCAGCATCTGGCAGGGGAGCGGCACCCAGGCCATGAAGAGGCCCACCGCAAATGCCCCGGCAGCCGAGCGGCGGTTGAGGTGCCAGAGGTTGGCATCGAGCAGCAGTTTGCCGAACAGCCGCAGGTGCTTGTGTTCTTTCAGGGTTTGCTGATCGGGCATCCAGCGTTTAATGAGTCGTTTGGGCATATTGAAACCTTGCTAAATACTTGCTCCATGGATCTACGTCTGTTGTCGTTTGCCCTGGGGGCAAGCTCCTCACTGCTCTGGCCATGGTTACCTTCACTCGCATGGGGGGGCCTGTTGCTGTCTCTGCTGATCCCCCTTGCATATTGCCGTGCCTGGCGGTGGCTGTTTCTCCTGCTCGGCATCCTCTGGATGCAGGCCAATCTTGCCTATCGGCTGGCCTGGCTGGAGCGGTTGGGCGATCAGACGAGCCACATGATAACCGCAGAGCTGCAAAGTGCAGAGCCCGAGGGGGATAAATTTGTCCGGCTGCTGCTGCGGGTGAGCACCCTCGACGAGCAACCGGTGACACCTGAGCCCCTGATCCGGGTCAATGCCTATCAGGCATTACCCGCCATGACAGTGGGCAGCCGTATCACCCTGGTGACCTCGTTGAAACCGGCTCACGGTCTGGCCAACGAGGCGGGGCTGGATGGGCGGCGTCTGCTGCTGGGCAAGGGGATCACCGCCACCGGCAATTTGCGCCGGGTGATAGATATTCAACAGGCACCTGCGGGGTGGCGCGAACGCTGGTTGGGCGCGGCGACCGAGAGTTGGCGTCCGCTTGATTATGCTCCCTTGCTGGCGGCGCTCACTTTTGGCGAGCAGAGTGGCATCACGGATGCCCAGTGGGAGCTGTTTCGCGGCAGCGGCCTGACCCATATCATCGCCATTTCAGGGCAGCACATTGCGCTGGTGGCGGTGCTCGGGTGGTGGCTGGGCAGGTTGTTTGGCCTGCGCGGCGCCATCATCACCTCCCTGCTGTTTGCCGCCGTCTACAGCGCGTTGGCAGGGTTTGCGGTAGCCACCGAGCGGGCCCTGATCATGGTGCTGGTGTGGAGTGTGCTGCGCTGGAGTCGGCGGGAGTGGCCGGCCTGGCGCATCTGGCTGTGGGCCTTTGTGGTATTGACCCTCTGGGATCCCTTCGCCCTCTATTCGGCCGGCTTCTGGCTTTCGTTTCTGGCGGTGGCCATCTTGCTGCTGGTGGGATATGTCCACGACAAGCCGGGGCTCTGGCAGATCCAGCTCTGGCTGTTGCTCGGTCTGCTGCCGCTGCAACTGGCGTTGTTTGAGGGGATAGCGCCCCTTGCCATGGTGATCAACCTGTTGGCTGTGCCGCTCTTTTGTATCGCCATCATCCCGCTGGCCCTGATCGGTGTGCTGCTGGCGCCGCTCTCCACCTCGCTTGCCTATGTCCTGTTCTGGCTGGCGGATCTGGGGCTCGGGTGGGTGCTGACGATCCTGAATTGGCTTTCCGATCAACTGCAACTGTGGTGGCCACTACCCGGCTGGTGGCTGCCACTCTGCACCTTGCTGTTGCTGCTCTGGTTCGCCGCGCAGTGGCGCCCGGCACGCGGGCTCTGGCTACCGGGTCTGTGTGCGCTGTTATTGGCGCTCTGGCCAACGCCTGTCCGCTGGCAACTGCGTGTGCTGGATGTGGGGCAGGGGCTGGCGGTGCTGATCAGCAAGGGGGAGCGTGCCATCCTTTATGACACCGGTGATCGCTATCCCGGAGGCTACAACATGGCGGATGCGGTGATCCTGCCCCAGCTAAGCCATTTGGGGATCCGGGTGATTGATCGCCTCATCATCAGCCACAAGGATCGGGACCATGCCGGCAATCGCAAGCGACTGCTCAGCGCCATGCCGGTGCGTCACGAGCTCTCCTCTTATCCCTTCAGTGAGGGAACGACGCTCTGCCAGCGTGGGCAACAGTGGCGCTGGCAGGGGCTCTCGTTTGCAGTGCTCTGGCCAGAACGCCCCGGTGGCGGGCGCAATAACGATGGCTGCGTGGTGCGCATCAGCGATGGCGAGCGCAGCGTGCTACTGAGCGCAGATATCGAGCGGCAAGCCGAGCAGCGGCTGGTGGCGCTGGAGGGGGAGGGGTTGGCCAGCACCTTGCTGGTGAGCCCCCATCATGGCAGTCGCACCTCCTCCACGCCCCCTTTTGTTGCGGCGGTAGCGGCGCAGGAGGTGATCCACAGCGCCGGCTTTATGAATCAGTGGGGCTTTCCCCGTCCCGATGTAGTGGCCCGCTATCGGGATGCCCGCCAGTGGATCACCGGTCAGCAAGGGGCGATGCTGGTCGAACCCACCGCAGCGGGCTTGAGCGTCACCGCCGAGCGAGATCTGGGGCCTTGGTACCGGCGCAGTGGCGAGTGGTGGAGACCGCGAGTGTGGTTTGAGCAATAATCCGCCATTTCTGCCGTGTAGGAATGCGATATAGGTGGCGGCGCTTGGTGTAAGCCTGCGCTTTGGCTAGAATAGCCCGTCATTTCCATTACTAACGGCTATTCATGCAACAAGAAACCTCACAAGAGAGCTGGCCAGTATTCAAACGCCTGCTCGGTTATGTCCGTGATCGCAAGCTGGGCCTGGTCGGTGGCATCATCGGGATGCTGGGCTACGCCGCCGTGGATACCACCTTTGTCTACTCCATCAAGCCGCTGATCGATCAGGGCATCAATGGCAACGACAGCACCGTTCTGAAATGGATGCCCTTCTTCGTCCTCGGCATCGTGGCCCTGCGCGGTGTCGCCAACTTTCTCTCCAACTACTGCATGGCCTGGGTCGGCAACCACGTTGTGATGCGTCTGCAACAGCAGGTGTTCAATCACATGGTGGCAATGCCGATGAGCTTCTTCGACCGTCAGAACACCGGTCATCTGCTCTCCAAGGTGACCTATGACGCCAGTCAGGTCTCCTCGGCGGCGAGCACCACGCTGGTGACCCTGGTGCGGGAAGGGGCGACCGTGGTCGGCCTGCTCGGCCTGATGTTCTGGCACTCCTGGCAGCTGTCGGTGATTTTCCTGGTGGTTGGCCCACTGGTGGGGGTCATCATCGGCCTTATCAGCCGCCGTTTCCGCCAGATCAGCCGTCACATCCAGCAGGCGGTAGGGGATATCACCACCTCCACCGAGCAGATGCTCAAAGGGCACAAAGAGGTGCTGATGTTTGGTGGCCAGAAGGTGGAAGAGAAACGCTTCTTCCAGGTCAGCAACAACATGCGCCAGCAAACCATGAAGATGGTCGCCGCCGATGCCATCGGCAGCCCTGTGGTGCAGATGGTGGCCTCCATCGCGCTGGCTGCCTTCCTCTATGTAGCTACCATCGACAGTGTGCGCAGCGAGCTGACTGCCGGTACGTTTACCGTCATGATCACCTCCATGATGATGCTGCTCAAGCCGCTGAAAAGCCTGACCGACGTCAACAACCAGTTCCAGCGGGCCATCACCGCCTGCCACAGCCTGTTTGGCCTGCTCGACAGCGAGCCGGAGCAGGATACCGGTACCCGCACTCTGGAACGTGCCCGCGGCGAGATCGAGTTTCGCAACGTCACCTTTACCTACCCGACCAAGGACACCCCGGCGCTGCACAACGTCAGCTTCAAGGTGGAGGCGGGTAAATCGGTGGCGCTGGTGGGCCGTTCCGGCTCTGGCAAGAGTACCATTGCCAGCCTGTTGACCCGTTTCTACGACATCGATCAGGGCGAGATCCTGCTGGACGGCATCAACATCCGCGAATATAAGTTGAGCGAGCTGCGCAAGCAGTACGCGCTGGTCTCCCAGCATGTCCACCTGTTCAACGACTCGGTGGCCAACAACATCGCCTACGCGGCAGAAGACAAATACAGCCGCGACCAGATCGTGCAGGCCGCCCGTATCGCTCACGCCGACGAGTTCGTCAGCAAGATGAGCAACGGGTATGACACTGTGGTTGGCGAGAACGGTGCATCCCTCTCCGGTGGTCAGCGCCAGCGTGTTGCCATTGCGCGGGCTCTGCTGCGCGATGCGCCTGTTTTGCTGCTAGATGAGGCCACCTCGGCTCTCGATACCGAATCCGAGCGCCACATTCAGGCGGCCATCGACGAGCTTTGCAAGGCGCGAACCTCGCTGGTGATCGCCCACCGTCTCTCCACCATCGAGAAGGCAGACGAGATCCTGGTGATCGACGAAGGCCATATCGTCGAGCGCGGAAACCACGAAGCATTGATGGAGCAGCGCGGCACCTATGCCCAGCTGCGCGCCATTCAGTTTGGCAACGCGGGAAGCAAGGCCTGATGCTGGAACGGCTCTGGTATCGCAAAAGTGGCTGGCGCTGGTTGCTGGCCCCCTTTGCCCTGCTGTTTGCCATCATCAGCGGCAGTCGCCGCTACGCCTATCGTCACGGCTGGCGCAAGGGGTATCGCTCCTTCTTGCCGGTGATCGTGGTGGGCAATATTTCGGTCGGGGGCAACGGCAAGACGCCGGTGGTGGTCTGGCTGGTGGAGCAGTTGCAAGCCCGCGGCTATCGCCCCGGGGTGGTGAGCCGTGGTTATGGTGGCAAGGCGCCCCATTACCCCTATCGTCTGGATGAGACCAGCACCACGGCGCAGGCCGGAGATGAGCCGGTGCTGATTGCCCGGCGCTGCGGTTGTCCGGTGGTGGTAGCCCCGAAACGGGCCGACGCGGTACGACTGCTGGAGCAGAGCGGTGAGGTGGATATCATCATCACCGACGATGGTCTGCAGCACTATGCGCTGGCCCGCGACATCGAGCTGGTGGTGGTGGACGGAGCGCGCCGTTTCGGCAATGCCTGCTTGCTGCCCATGGGGCCGCTGCGCGAGCCGGTCACTCGTCTCAAACGGGTGGACGCCATCATCTGCAACGGCGGCGAGCCGGGCAAGGGGGAGTACCCCATGCAACTGGTAGCCGACACCCCGCGCCGGGTGCGCGACGATGCCCCGCTGGCTGCCCCCTTGTCGGGGCCGGTCGATGCGTTGGCTGGGATCGGTCATCCGCCCCGCTTCTTTGCCACCCTCGAAGGGCTCGGCTATCAGCTGGATCAACAGGCCGCCTACGGCGATCATCATCCCTTCGATCGGGATGAGCTGGTGGGGCGCTTTGCCAGCAAGCCGCTGCTGATGACCGAGAAGGATGCGGTCAAGTGCCGCGCGTTTGCCCTCGATAACTGGTGGTATCTGCCGGTCAGTGCCGAGTTGCCTGCTTCTCTGCTCGACACCCTGCTGCACAAGCTGGGGGCGAAGGCAAAGGGCACGACCGGGGCACAAGATTAATCTCTCTCGCCTGAATGGGGGAGAAGTGGACCAATAGCGGTCCCGTATGGAATATCTGGTTGCTCGACATCCATCGCTGGCGTGATGAAGCCGCCAGCGCGACATCGTTGAAGGAGTATCGTTTTGGCTTTGGACATCAAGTTGCTCGACATCATCGCCTGCCCGGTCTGCAAGGGTAAGCTGCATTACAACAAAGCAGTTCATGAGTTGGTCTGCCGCTTCGACAAGCTGGCCTATCCGCTGGAAGAGGGCATCCCAGTGCTGCTGGAGAACCGTGCCCGTCCGCTCAACAGCGATGAGCTGCCGTCATGAGTTTCGTCGTCGTCATTCCGGCCCGCTATGCGTCAACCCGCCTGCCGGGCAAGCCGCTGGCTGATATCCATGGCAAGCCCATGGTGCAACACGTGGTGGAGAAAGCCCTGCAATCGGGTGCCGATCGGGTGATCGTTGCCACCGATGACGAGCGGGTACAGCAGGCACTGCAGAGCACCGGCGTCGAGGTGTGCATGACCTCACCGGATCACCAGTCCGGCACCGAGCGTCTGGCCGAAGTGTGCCGTCACTACGGCTTTGCCGCCGATACCATCATCGTCAATGTGCAGGGGGATGAGCCGCTCATTCCGCCCGCCATCATTCGTCAGGTAGCGGATAATCTGGCCGCCGCCACGGCGCCGATGGCGACCCTGTCGGTGCCGATCCAGGATGCCGAAGAGGCGTTCAACCCGAACGCAGTGAAAGTGGTGACTGACAAGGATGGCTACGCCCTCTACTTCAGTCGCGCCAGCATTCCCTGGGATCGGGATCGCTTTGCCAACAGTCACGAGCAGATTGGTGACCACTACCAGCGTCATATCGGTATCTACGCCTATCGCGCCGGCTTTATCCAGCGTTACGTAGACTGGGCACCGAGCGTGCTGGAGCAGGTCGAGGCACTGGAGCAACTGCGGGTGCTCTGGTACGGGGAGAAGATCCATGTCGCCCAGGCCCTTGAAGCGCCGCCGGTCGGGGTGGATACCCAGGCCGATCTGGAGAAGGTGCGCGCCTTTTTGGCCAAGTGATGGCCACAGCACTAACGTCATGAAAAACGGTGTCGCAAGGCACCGTTTTTTGTTTTGAAATTTTATATAATTATTTGATTTTAAACGCTAAACATGGGTTTTCTCAAACTTTTGGCGTGCATGGTTTGCCAAAGCGACGAGTTTGGTTATGATGCAAGACGCCCTGTTAACCCTAACCGGGCGGCTAAAACGAGATAAAACGGGGTGTTTGGGTGATAAATGTATTCCTGGTCGATGATCATGAGCTGGTGCGTACAGGGATAAGACGCATTCTTGAAGATGTGCGCGGGATCAAGGTGGTGGGTGAGGCACAGAGCGGCGAGACCGCAGTTACGTTCTGTCGCCAACACCATCCGGACGTGATCCTGATGGACATGAACATGCCGGGTATTGGTGGTCTGGAAGCGACCCGCAAAATTCTGCGGATCCGCCCCGATGTGCGCATCATAGTGCTGACCATTCATTCAGAAAATCCGTTCCCCACCAAGGTGATGCAGGCCGGCGCCGCCGGTTACCTGACCAAGGGGGCAGCCCCCGACGAGATGATCCAGGCGATCCGGTTGGTGCACTCCGGTCAGCGCTACATCTCCCCGGAGATTGCCCAGCAGATGGCCCTCAGCCAGTTTGCCTCCGCTGACGAGAATCCCTTCAAGTCCCTCTCCGAGCGCGAGCTGCAGATCATGATGATGATCACCAAGGGGCAGAAGGTGACTGATATCTCCGAGCAGCTCAACCTGAGCCCGAAGACGGTCAACAGCTACCGCTATCGGCTGTTCAGCAAGCTGGGGATCAACGGTGACGTGGAACTGACCCATCTGGCCATTCGCTATGGCATGCTGGATGCCGATACCCTCTAATCGGGTGGCGTGTGGTCACAAAGGCGGCGCGTGCCGCCTTTTTGCTTTTCTGCCCTTTTGCTTTTCAGGCGGCGGGGGCAGTATGCTCTGCCCGTCAATTTTTGCCTTTGTGTGAGCCGAGTAGCTGATGATCCTCTCTCCCGAACCTCTCTTCGACAGCAAGGCGTTTCTGAGCGCCGTCACCCATCAAAGTGGCGTCTACCGCATGTATGACAGCGGTGGCACCGTGATCTACGTGGGCAAGGCCAAGGATCTGAAAAAGCGGCTCGCCTCCTACTTTCGCACCAACGTCGACAGCATCAAGACTCGCACCCTGGTGCGACAGATCGCCGATATCCAGGTCACCGTCACCCACACCGAGACTGAGGCGCTGATCCTCGAGCACAACCTGATCAAGCAGTACCAGCCCCGTTACAACGTGCTGCTGCGGGACGACAAATCCTACCCCTGGATCATCATCACCGCGCACCAGCATCCACGCATCGGCGTCCATCGCGGTGCCCGCAAGGTGAAGGGGGAGTACTTCGGCCCGTACCCCTCTGGCGGCGCGGTGCGCGAGAGTTTGCATCTGATGCAGAAAATATTTCCGGTGCGTCAGTGCGAAGATGCGGTCTATGCCAACCGCACCCGTCCCTGCCTGCTCTACCAGCTCAAGCGTTGCGCTGGCCCTTGTGTTCCTGGACTGGTGAGCGAAGCCGAATATGCCCAGCAGGTGGAGCTGGCCAAGCTGTTTCTGGCGGGCAAGAACCAGCAGGTGATTGGCGAGCTGGTTGGCAAGATGGAGTCTGCCAGCGGCGATCTGCGCTTTGAAGAGGCGGCCCGCTATCGGGATCAGATCCTGGCGCTGCGCCGGGTCACCGAACAGCAGTCGGTGAGCGGCAACGTACTGGACGAGCTGGATGTGGTGGGGGTCGCCTTCCAGCAAGGTGCGGCCTGCATTCACGTGCTCTTTATCCGTCAGGGCAAGGTGCTCGGCTCGCGCAGCTACTTCCCGAAAGTGCCGGCTGACACCCCGCTTGACGAGGTGGTGCAATCCTTCCTGCTGCAGTTCTATCTGTCGGGGCAGGGGGGGCGGCAGATCCCGAGCGAGGTGCTGCTCGATGTGGCCCTTGAGGACGAAAGCGTCATCGCCGAGACTCTGAGCCAGACCGCAGGCTACAAGGTGCGGGTGGTGAGCCGTACCCGCGCCGAACGGGCCCGCTTTATCAAGCTCGCCTCTATCAACGCCGAGACGGCGCTGCGCTCGCGGCTGGCTCACAAGAGCACCATCACCGCCCGCTACGACCAGCTGGAAGAGCTGCTGGAGCTGGAGCGCCCCATCGCCCGCATGGAGTGTTTCGATATCTCCCACACCATGGGGGAGCGCACCGTGGCCTCTTGCGTGGTGTTCAACCGGGAGGGGCCGCTCTCATCGGAATATCGTCGTTTCAATATCGACGGTATCACTGGCGGTGATGACTACGCGGCGATGGAGCAAGCGCTGGAGCGCCGCTTTGGCAAGCAGCAGGAGCCGGACAAGGTGCCGGACGTGCTGTTTATTGACGGTGGCCTCGGTCAGTTGCGCCGCGCCGAAGAGATCCTGGCCCGTCAGCTGGAGTTTCTCGGCGGTAAATATCCGCTGCTGGTGGGGATTGCCAAGGGGGTCACCCGCAAGGCGGGGTTGGAAACTCTCATCATGGGGGAGAGCCACGAAGAACTGCATTTGCCGGCAGATATGCCCGCTTTGCACCTTATTCAGCATATTCGCGATGAATCCCACCGTTTTGCCATTACTGGCCATCGGGCCAGACGGGCCAAGGCCCGCACCAGCAGCACGCTGGAGGATATTCCGGGGGTGGGGCCAAAGCGGCGGCAGGCGCTGCTCAAATATCTGGGCGGCCTGCAGGAGGTCAAAAAGGCGAGCGTGGATGAACTGGCCAAGGTACCCGGCATCAGTCAGGAGCTGGCCCAGACCATCCACGATGGCTTGCACAGCGCCTGAGCAGGGTTAGCAGCATGGCAAAATCGCTAACTCCTTGATGCACAAGAGCCGTGACGCGGGGGGGCCGTAAATGCCATAATGGCCCTCGCATTTTGAGAAGATTGATGGATTAAAAAGACCAAGACGGGCGCCAGTGCGGTTGCATCGCAAATCGGCTTTGGCGCACTATGTAGCGACGTACAAGAAGTGGCTGAAAATAATGACAAATATACCTAACCTGTTGACGTTTTTCCGGATTTTGCTCATTCCCGTCTTCGTCATCCTGTTCTATCTGCCTTATCAATGGTCCTATCTGGCTGCCGCCATCATCTTTATTCTGGCCGCTGCCACCGACTGGTTTGATGGCTATCTGGCTCGCAAGCTCAATCAGTCCACCGCCTTTGGCGCCTTCCTTGACCCGGTTGCCGACAAGATCATGGTCGCCGCCGCACTGGTGGTTATCGTCGAACACTACAACACCATCTGGGTGACCATCCCCGCCATGACCATGATTGGCCGCGAGATCATCATCTCCGCCCTGCGTGAGTGGATGGCTGAGCTCGGCAAACGCTCCTCGGTGGCGGTCAGCTGGATTGGCAAGTGGAAGACCATGATCCAGATGGTGTCGCTCACCGGTCTTATCTGGCAATACAACGTCTGGATGGTATGGCTCGCCTATGTGATGCTCTATGTCGCCACCGTGCTCACCTTCTGGTCGATGTTCCAGTACATGAAGGCGGCCTGGGGCGATTTGACCCACCACGCCAACCTGTGAGTCACTTGCGCCGCAAGGTGAGGTTTCCGCTGATTTGAGGCAGGAAACGGCCAAAGGCGCTAAAACTGTTCAAAAAGGGCAAAAAATGCCCGAACGATCAGGTAATTAAATATTTCTGGTTGACTGGGCGAGGAACATCGCTAGAATGCGTCCTCGTAGTCAGGCAGTCAGCCAGACCAATGCGGGAATAGCTCAGTTGGTAGAGCACGACCTTGCCAAGGTCGGGGTCGCGAGTTCGAGTCTCGTTTCCCGCTCCAAATTCAGACAATAGAGAGCCAACTCTCTTTTGCATGGCGCGTTAGCAAAGCGGTTATGCAGCGGATTGCAAATCCGTTTAGTCCGGTTCGACTCCGGAACGTGCCTCCATATTGACAAGCCCGCCACGCGAGCTTGATACCGATTGCGGTGCCCGAGTGGTGAAATCGGTAGACACAAGGGATTTAAAATCCCTCGACGTTCGCGTCGTGCCGGTTCGATTCCGGCCTCGGGCACCATTAAAATCAAAGAGTTACAGAAGGCCACTAGATATAGTGGCCTTTTCTTTTGCCTAAATGGCGCCAAAGTGGCGACAGCGCTTTTTTAAGTGGTTCACCCTTCCTGTCATGTGGAGTAACAGGATCTTCTTGTAGGATGCAGCTCTGCCTGACGGCGCACTTCATGCGGCGACTTTCCCTGGCCATGTTTCGGTGTGCTGTCAGACAGAAATGAGAATGGCCCCACATTGTGGGGCCATTCTCGGATCCAGTTATCACTCCTGCGTTTCTTCTAGCTGCACGTCGATATTCTTCTTCTGGGTGGCATTGCCGTTGGTGAACGATGTTATCGTCTGCTCGTTTTGGACCATGCACACCTGTATTCCGTTGCGTAGTCTACAGACCAAGGCATAAGCCTGTAATCAGAACCGGTACTCGATATGGAAGGTATGGCTGTCCAGCCCCGGGTTCTTGTCATACATATAGGCGTTGGACATGTGCTCATACTGATAGCCGATCAGCCAATTCTTGGTGATGGCGTAACCGAGGCCGATACCCAGAGTGAACTGGAAGGGGCCGCCGTAATCCTTGTAGCCGTGGCCGCGGGTACCAAATTGATGCTGATTGAGCCAGACCATTTCGCCGGGGAGCCAGGTCACCCAGTTACCCCATTGGCATTCGATACGGGCGCCGCCCCCCAGTCTGGCGGTCTCTTCATCTTCTACCTTGAGCGTACCGGCACGTACCCCCAGCCCAAATTGACAGCCTGAGTCTCCCCAGCGCCAGAACATGTGGTGGAACTTGGCGTCGGCGATGTTGATGTCGAGCTTTTCATTGCTGAAGGCCTTGCCAAGCTGCAGTACCACGACATTGTCATTTGCCATTGCAGACGGACTGGCCAGCAGTGCTGTCAGCAGGCCGATCCTTGATAGAGTGTTAGCGTCCATGCCCCCTCCCGATCCTTGTTGTCATCCTGGTGATCCTGTTGATCACCCTTCAGGCATAGTCAATCGACGCGCTCCCTGTCAATGCATGGTCACTCGGTAAAAAATTAAATATTTATGAAAAATCAACTATCTGTGATGGTCTGATGTGATTTGGCGGGCGCGACTGCGGGAGATGAAAAAGCCCTTCACCATGGTGAAGGGCTTTTTGCTATCTGGCGTTACCCGCCCGGTTTGGCGTGCAGGCTCAGTAGCCCTGCTGGTGCACGTCCATCACGGCGCGGCCGGAGGGATCTGCCATCTCCTTGAACTTGGCATCCCACTCCAGCGCGGTGGGGGTGGAGCAGGCGACCGACTTGCCGTAGGGCACGGTACGGGCGGCGGCTTCCAGCGGGAAGTGCTCGTCGAAGATGGCGCGGTAGAAGTAGGCCTCCTTGGTGAGCGGGGTGTTGATGGGGAAGCGGAATGCGGCCGCCTCGAACATCTGATCCGTCACCTCTTGTTCTACCATGGCTTTTAGGCTGTCGATCCACGAATAACCCACGCCGTCGGAGAACTGCTCCTTCTGACGCCATGCCACTTCGTGGGGCAGCAGATCTTCGAACGCTTCGCGCAGGATGTGCTTCTCGATCTTGCCCTTGCCGCACATCTTGTCGGCAGGTTGCAAACGCATCGCCACGTCCATGAACTCCTTGTCGAGGAAGGGCACGCGACCCTCCACCCCCCAGGCGGCCATCGATTTGTTGGCGCGCAGGCAGTCATAGAGGTGCAAAGAGGCGAGCTTGCGCACGTTCTCTTCGTGGAACTCGCGGGCGTTGGGCGCCTTGTGGAAGTAGAGATAGCCACCGAACAGCTCGTCTGAGCCTTCGCCGGAGAGCACCATCTTGATCCCCATCGCCTTGATGTAGCGGGCCATCAGATACATGGGCGTGGAGGCGCGGATGGTGGTGACGTCATAGGTTTCGAGGTGATAGATGACGTCCCGCAGGGCATCCAGACCCTCCTGCACGGTGAAGTGGATCTGGTGGTGGATGGTGCCGAGGTGATCGGCCACTTTACGGGCGGCGGCGAGATCCGGCGACCCTTCCAGACCGACGGCAAAGGAGTGCAGTTGCGGCCACCAGGCTTCGCTCTTGCCATCGTCCTCGATGCGGCGCGCCGCATAGAGCTTGGTAATGGCGGAGATGACGGAGGAGTCCAGCCCACCTGAGAGCAGCACGCCATAAGGCACGTCACACATCAGCTGGCGTTTGACCGCGGCTTCCAGCGCGGCTTTCAGCTCGGCCTTGTCGCTGACGTTGTGCTCGACCGCGCTGTATTCCATCCAGTCGCGCTTGTACCACTGTTTTAGCTCGCCATCCTTGCTCCAGAGGTAGTGTCCCGGCGGGAAGGTTTCGACGCTCTTGCAGACCGGCACCAGCGCCTTCATCTCGGAGGCGACATAGAAGTTGCCGTGCTCGTCGCGGCCGGTATAGAGGGGGATGATTCCCATGTGGTCGCGACCAATCAGGTAGGCATCCTGTTCGGCGTCATAAAGAATGAAGGCAAAGATGCCGTTGAGATCGTCGAGAAACGCCGGGCCCTTCTCCTTGTAGAGGGCCAGCAGCACTTCACAGTCGGATTTGGTCTGGAACTGGAAGTCGACCTTGAGGGTTTTCTCCAGCTCTTTGTGGTTGTAGATCTCGCCGTTGACCGCCAGCACATGGGTGCGTTCGGGGTTGTAGAGCGGCTGGGCGCCATTGCCCGGGTCGACGATGGCCAGACGCTCATGCACCAGAATGGCTTTGTCTGAGCTGTAGACGCCGGACCAGTCAGGCCCGCGGTGACGCAGTCGCTTGGACATCTCCAGCGCCGATTTGCGCAGGGCAACTGCATCGGACTTGATATCCAGAATGCCGAAAATTGAACACATTGGCGGTAATCCTCTTGATTTTTATATGAGCCCCCCACGTTTGGGCTCGAAATTCCATTTACATTCCTCGTCAGACACAATGCCTAGCGGAAAAACCTTTTGCAAGCGGGAAAACCGCAGAAAATCATGCCGTAAGCGTCAAGCGGATCAACAGAATAATGGCTGCGGCAACGGGGCAGGGTGACGTGAACGTCAAGCCGAGGCGGGTTCGAAGATCACATAGACCTTGCGACAGGGGGTGAGGGTCTCCCACTCGCCGACAAAGCCTGCCGGAATCACGAATTGATCGCCGGGTTTGAGGGCCAGCTGGCCGCCCTCACTGTCGTGGATCACCACATCCCCCTCCAGCAGCTGGCAATACTCGTGCTCGGTGTAGTGAATGGTCCAGCGGCCGGGCTCGCAGCTCCAGAAGCCCACGTGAAACTGCTGGCTTGGGTCGGAGTAGTGGTTCCACACCGTTTGCGCCGGGTTGCCCGCTTTAATGCGCTCGGGGGCTGGCATCAGCGGGGTAGGGGCCGCCTCATGGCGATCGAGCAAAATCCAGTCGTTGAGGGTCTTCATGGTGCCTCCCTGGCAATGGGGATATGAAAACGGGGCCATCCAGGCCCCGCGTTTGTTCGTTTTATTAAACGAGGTTGTGCATAACTTAAACGATGTGCATTCCCTTGCCAAGAGCCGCAGCCCGACGACTCAAAGTGGCTGCAAGCGGCGGATCACATGACGGGCAAAGCCGCTGCCCGCTTCGTTGTAGACGTTGAACACCGCATCCACCCCCTGCTCCTGCAAGGAGGCGATATCATCCTCGAAGCGGACGATGGCGGCTATCTTGCCGTTGAACCCGTGGCTGCGCAGCTTCTCGATGGCGTAGAGATTCCCCGAGTGATGGGGCATCGCCAGCAGCACCAGATTGACCTGATTGGAGAGCAGCACCTTGTCCCAGAAGTCGGTATCGGTGGCATCCCCCTCGATGACGTTCATCCCCTGGGCGCGCAGGGTGGGCAGCTTCTCGCTGTCGTTCTCCACCCCGAGGATGACGTTGCCGTACTTGTTCTCCAGCTCGAAGTAGGCTCCCTGACCGATCCGCCCCATACCGAGGATGATCACCCCGGCATCGCCAAGCTCTATGGGTCTGTCTTCCGGATGGAGGTTGCTCGCCTGCAATCCCCGCAGCCAGTGGCCGATGCGGTGGTAAATGCGCTCGCTCTGGGCATTGAGGGGAGCGGAGATCATAAAGCTGGCCGCCAGTGCCAGCGAGACCGCCACCAGCCACTCGTGGGAGAGCCAGCCTGCCTTGGCGGCGATGGCGGCGACGATCAGGCCAAACTCCGAGAAGTTGGTGAGCGCCAGGGTCGAGAGCAGGGCGGTACGCACCCGCAGGTGAGCGCCGCTGTAGACCAGATAGTAGAGGACACTTTTGAGCGGCAGGGCCAGCACCAGCGCCAGTGCCAGCAACATGGTGTCGTGGGTCGGCAGGCCGTTGAGGCCGATGGTGAGAAAAAAGCAGACCAGAAAGAGGTCTTTGAGGTTGAAGAGCGCCTTGGCCAATCCCGCCGCAGCCGGATGAGAGGCGAGCAGCATGCCGATGATCAGCGCCCCCAGATCCGGCTTGAGGCCGACCACTTCAAAACCGGCGGCCCCGACCACCAGCGCCAGAAACACCCCGAACAGCACCTGCAATTCGCCGTGCCCGGCACGCTCCAGTAGCTTGAACAGCAGCGGGCGCAGCAACGGCAGCCCCAGCACCCAGAGTGCCCAGATACTGGGCCACTTGCCGCTGGAAAACGCCAGAAACGCCACCGCGAACACATCCTGCATGACCAGCACCCCGATGGCGAGGCGGGCGTAGAGGGCATTCATGTCGCTGCGATCTTCCAGCACCTTGACCGCGAAGACGGTGCTGGAGAAGGAGAGGGCAAAGCCCAGCAGCAGCGCCAGCTTCCAGTCCAGCGACAGGGCAAGTTCAAGCCCCAGTCCCTTGCAGACCAGCAGCACCACGGTAAAGAGCAGGGTGGAGAGCAGCAGATGCAGGCTGGTGGTGCCCCACACATCGCGCCGCATCAGGGTTTTGATATTGAGCTTGAGGCCGATGGTGAACAGCAGCAGGGTGACGCCGAGATCGGCTACCTCGCTGAGGGCGGGAGTATTTTCATATCCCATGCCGTTAAGGATAAAACCGGCGGCCAGAAAGCCGAGCAGGGGGGGCAGGCCAATCAGATTGACTACCATGCCGCAACCAAAAGCCACGGCGATCAGAATGGGTTCCATAACAGATCCTGCAAGGGCAGGAGAGACCTGCCCTGTTTAACGCTTGGGTGGTGATTAGACTATATCGATGTCGACCACGGAGTCGAAAATATGGTTCGGGCGAAACGGCATGCGGTCGATATCGGCGACCTTGCTCACCCCGGAGAGCACCAGCACCGTCTCGAGACCGGCCTGAAAGCCCGCCAGAATGTCGGTGCGCAGGTTGTCGCCGATGATGATGGTGTCGTCGGAGTGGGCCTCCATCCGGTTGAGCGCCGCACGGATGATCCAGGCGCTCGGCTTGCCGACATAGAACGGCTTCTTGCCGGTCATTCGCTCGATGGGGGCGCACAGGGCGCCGCAGGCCGGGTGCATCATGGGGCCGTGGGTGTCGGGGTTGGTGGCGATAAAGCGGGCTCCCTGATCGACGAACTTGGCCCCCTGTTGCATCATGGTCCAGTTGTAGTTGCGGGTCTCGCCCACCACCACGAAGTCCGGGTCGATATCGGTGATGGTGAAACCGGCCTTGTAGAGCTCGTGGGTCAGCGCCCCTTCACCGATCACATAGGCCTTCTTGCCATCCTGACGCTTGAGGAAGTCGGCGGTGCCCATGGCGGAGGTATAGAAGCACTCCTCCGGCACTTCGATACCTGCGGAACGGAAGCGGTTTTGCAGATCTTTCTGGGTCTGGGCTGGGTAGTTGGTGAGGAACAAGAGCTTGCTGCCCTGCTCCAGCAGGCGATGGACGAAACGGTCGGCACCGGGGATGAGATCGTTGTTGTGCAGGATGACACCGTCGATATCGCAGATGACGTTCTTCTTCATGAAAACTCCTTGTCAGGGCGCAGGCGAGCCGCCAATCGTTAAGATGTTCAATCATTTATGATTTTTGTGACGCCATTATAAGTCTGTTTGATGACAAGTCTCCCCTGTCTCGTCACTTCGGTGCACAATAAAGCTGCCGTCGGGTCAGTCTGGTGGAGGGGCTGACGCCGGATCACTTTGCTGATGGAGCCGTTGCCATGGACACCCCGATTCCCAAGCCAGTCACCCCCGAACACCTCACCGCCGCGCAATTTATCGCCGGACTGCCGAAACTGGAGCTGCACCTGCATATCGAGGGCAGCCTCGAACCCGAGCTGATGTTTGAGCTGGGCCGCCGCAACGGTGTGCCACTGCCCTGGCCCGACGTGGCCAGCGTGCGCGCCGCCTATGACTTTGACTGCCTGCAATCCTTTCTCGACCTCTACTATCGCGGCGCCAGCGTGCTGGTGACCGAGCAGGACTTCTTCGACCTCACCTGGGCCTATCTTGAGCTGTGCGCCGCCGACAAGGTGGTGCATGTGGAGATCTTCTTCGACCCGCAGACCCACACTGCCCGCGGTATCTCCTTTGCTACCGTGCTCGGCGGCATCGAGCGGGCGCTGCAGCGCGGGGAGCAGGAGTTTGGCATCAGCTGGCGGCTGATCATGAGCTTTTTGCGCCACCTGAGCGAGGATGAAGCGTTCGTTACGTTGGAAGAGGCTATGCCCTTCCTGTCACGGATTCACGGCATCGGCCTCGACTCCGGGGAGAGGGGCAATCCGCCCACTAAATTTGCCCGGGTCTTTGCCAAATGCCGCGAGCTGGGGCTGCCGGTAGTGGCTCACGCCGGTGAAGAGGGGCCTGCCGACTACATCTGGCAGGCGATCAACGAGCTGCAGGTATGCCGCATCGATCACGGAGTGCGTTCGGCAGACGATCCCGAGCTGCTGCGCTATCTGGCGGATACCCGGCTGCCGCTCACCGTCTGCCCCCTCTCCAACACCCGGCTCAAGGTGTTCGGCAATATGGCCCAGCACAATGTGTTGCGGCTGCTGGAGCAGGGGCTTTGCGTCACCATAAACTCGGACGACCCTGCCTACTTTGGCGGCTATATGAATGCCAACTTTGTGGCGCTGGCCGATGGCCTTGGCGCGACCATGAGCCAGCTCTGCCGCTTGTCGCTCAATGCGGTGGAGGCGAGCTGGCTCTCTCTGGCCGACAAGGCGCGGCTGACCCGGGAGATCCGCAGTTATGCCGCAACTCACGGGGTGAGCCTGTATTGAGTCAGGCGCCAATGAAGTCGAGATGACATGCACTATATAAAGAGAGGCCCGCCATCACTGGCGGGCCTCTTTCGTTTCAATGGTCGGTGTGGTTATCAGGGAAGGTCAGCGTTATGCCACTCGCACCAGAAACTTCTCGCCCTGTCCTTCGCGCTTGAAGCGCTCGAGCAGGGTGGGCAGCGCCTCGAAATCGCCGACCATCAGCGGCGGCAGGGTCAGCTCGCCGCTCGCCATCTGCTCCATCATGGCGACACCGGCGGCCACCAGTCGGCTCCACTGTTTGTCCGAGCCAAAGGCGTGTTGGGCACCCAGTGCAATCTCGTGCAACGAATGGCAATGGGCAAAGGCGGGCAGCGGATTGTGCGGGATACGCCCGAGCACAGTCACCATGTGACCGTAGTAGCCCAGCGCGGGCAGCAAGCTCTCTGCCTGCTGGCTGGAGACCAGATCGATGATCCCCTCAAACGGCTCGTTGCCGTTGGCGGCCTGCAGGGTGGCCAGCCAGTCGGGATCCCGATAATCGGCTACACCCTGCACACCGATCTGTTTGAGCCACTGATGGTGGCGTGGACTGGCGCTGGCAAAGACCCGCGCTCCTTGCTGGAGGGCGAGCTGCATCACAAAGCGGCCGACGCTGCTGCCAGCACCTGTGATGAGCAGCGCTTCCCCGTGCAGGCGCGGCAGCTTGGCCAGCGCCTGCCAGGCGGTGAGGCCGGGACAGGGCAGGGCGGCGGCCGCCTCGTCACTCAGGGCATCGGGCACCGGCAGCAGGGCGCGGGCCGGTACCCGGGTGTGGCGGGCAAAGCTGCCGTGGTGGCGCAGGTCGGTGTGATAGGCGACCCGGGCGCCGAGACGCAGATGGCTGACGTTGGCGCCGAGGGCCACGATAGTGCCCATGCCATCGACGCCGGGCACCTGACCATCCTGCCAGTTGGAGTGGCCATATTCGATCAGCTTCCAGTCCACCGGATTGAAGGCGATGACCCGGTTTGCCACCAGCACCTCGTCAGGGGCGAGCGGTGCCAAGGGCAGATCGGCGAGGGTAAGCTGGGTCGGTTCACCGGGGGCATGCCAGCACCAGGCTTGGGTGTGATTCATGATGACTCCTTGTGAAAGCGAGGGGAGATAACAACGAGATCATTGCAACAGTGATTCGGTCAGTCATATCACTGTTGCTAATGCGCAACAATACGGCAGGCCCCAACCAGTGGGGCCTGCGTTACGTGGCCGGTTGGCCATTGGTAATCAGCGGCTGGCTGCTGCGTCATCGGCCTGATAGACGGGGTAGTCGGTCAGCCCTTTTTCGCCGCCGCCAAACAGGGTGGCCGGATCGTGGGGGGCCAGCGGATAGCCGTGGCGCAGCCGGTTCGGCAGATCCGGGTTGGCAACGAAGGGACGGCCAAAGCCAATCATGTCGGCCCAGCCCGCTTCGAGGGCGGCGCGTGCCCGCTCGCCATCATATTTACCGGCGTAGATCAGGGTGTTGGGGAAGGCATCCCGCAGACCCTGCTTGAAGTTCTCCGGCATCAGGGGGGCATCGTCCCAGTCCGCTTCGGCAATATGCAGGTAGACCACGTTGAGCTGGCCCAGCAGACGGGCGGCCGCCAGATAGGTCTCCTGCGGGTTGGCATCGACTGTGCCGTTGAGGGTGGTGAGCGGCGCAAGACGCACCCCGACACGTTCGGCCCCGATTTCGCTACTTACCGCCTCGGTCACCTCTTTGAGAAAGCGCAGCCGGTTTTCCAGCGATCCGCCATAACTATCGGTGCGGGCGTTGGATTCGGAGTCGAGGAACTGGTTGATCAGATAACCGTTGGCGGCGTGTAACTCGATGCCGTCAAAACCGGCGCTGATGGCGTTGCGAGCCGCCTGACGGAACTGGCCTACCACCGCATGGATATCGGCTTGAGTCATGGCGCGCGGAGTGACGGTCTCGACAAAGCCCGGCGCATCGCTGCCGTTATCGACGAACACTTTGACGCCCACTGCGGGCAGGGCTGAAGCGGAGATGGGCTGGGCGCCGCCGATGTTATCCGGATGGGTGACGCGGCCCACGTGCCAGAGCTGGGCGAAGATGGTGCCCCCCTTGGCGTGCACGGCATCGGTCACCAGTTTCCAGCCAGCGATCTGCTCGGCGCTGTAGATCCCCGGCGTCCAGGCATAGCCCTTGCCCATGGGGTCGATTTGGGTGCCTTCGCTGATGATCAGGCCCGCCTCGGCGCGCTGGGCGTAGTAGCTCGCCATCATGGCGTTGGCCACATCACCCGGCTGACTGGCACGGGAGCGGGTCATGGGGGGCATGACGATGCGATTGGCAAGGTGCAGCTGGCCGAGGCGCAGCGGGCAGAACAGGTGATCGTGGCTCATCTTGAGTTCCTCATGGTGGAAGTGAGGCCACTTTATGCCGCCATCTTGTTGTGAAAAAGGGGGGTAATTGCACAAGAGAATTGTGCTTGATGCAGCAATCAGTGCAAACCGTCGGGAAAGAGGCGTTGAGGCATAAAGTTGAAGCATAAAAAAGAGGGCCGTCTGGCCCTCTTCTGTATTCTGCTGGTGGCAGGCTCAAGCCGTGGCGGGCATCACTTTCACCCGCTCGATACGCCGCTCGCTCACCTCGATCACCTCGAAGTTGAGCTGCTGCAGTTGCAACTGCTGACCCGGGGTGGGCAGAGTGCCGAAGTGGGAGAGCAGCATGCCCGCCAGGGTCACGTATTCATCGCTCTCGCTTACCAGCCCCTCGTGCTCCAGCACCTGCTCCACATGGTGGATGTTGGTGCTGCCGTTGATCAGCCACCCTTCGCCATCGCGCACGATATCCGGGGTTTCGTCCTCATCCGGCAGCTCGCCGACGATGGCCTCCAGCAGATCGTGGGTGGTGACCAGCCCCTGGATCACGCCAAACTCGTCGGAGACCAGAATAAGGCTCCCCTTGGCTTTGCGCAGCTCCGCCAACAGACGGATCACGTTGATGGTTTGCGGCACGATAATGGGGTCGTTCTGCTTGGCCAGTTCACTTAAAGATTGCCCTTCGTTCAAGGCAAACAGCAGGTCCCGCGCCTTGACCACTCCGATCACCTCGTCCAGATCCCCGTCACAGATAGGGAACAGGCTGTGGGGCTCGCGCTGCAGCAGGGCGCGGATCTCGTCGCTGGAGTCGTTGATATCGATCCAGGCCATCTCCGAGCGCGGGGTCATGATGGTGCGAATGGAGCGCTCGGCCAGCGACAGTACGCCGGTCACCATATAGCGCTCCTCCTCGCCAAAGCTGAGCGGCTCGGCAGGTGCGGCATCCAGATCGTCATCCGGCTGATCCTGATAGGCCTTGCTGCCCATCAATTTGAAGATGGCGGCGGTGGTGCGCTCGCGCAGCGGTTGCTTGGATTCGTGACGCATGGCGCTGCGCTGGGCCAGTTGGTTGAAAAACTCGATCAGCACCGAGAAGCCGATGGCTGCATAGAGGTAACCCTTCGGAATATGGAAGCCGAATCCTTCCGCCACCAGGCTGAAGCCGATCATCAGCAGGAAGCTCAGACAGAGCACCACCACAGTGGGGTGGGCGTTGACGAAACGGGTCAGCGGTTTGGAGGCGAGCACCATCACCACCATGGCGATGGTCACGGCGGCCATCATCACGCCCAGGTGTTCCACCATGCCGACGGCAGTGATGATGGAGTCGAGCGAGAAGACCGCATCGAGCACCAGAATTTGGGCGATCACCACGCCGAAGCTGGCGTAGGCGCCGACCGGGCCATCATCCTGGGGCTTGGCTTCCAGCCGCTCATGTAGCTCGGAGGTGGCCTTGAACAGCAGGAACAGGCCGCCCCCCATCAGGATCAGGTCCCGACCGGAGAAGGGGTGATCCCACAGGTGCAAAATCGGGGTGGTCAGGGTGACCAGCCATGACATGACGCTCAAGAGCCCAAGTCGCATCAGCAGGGCCAGCGACAGGCCGATGACGCGTGCCTTGTCCCGCTGGGCGGGGGGCAGTTTTTTCACCAGAATGGCGATAAAGACCAGGTTGTCGATCCCCAGCACAATTTCCAGAATGATCAGGGTAAACAGACCGATCCAGATATGGGGATCCAGCAGCAATTCCATTGTGACGACCTCAATAAAAACAGACAGAGCAAACAGTGATCACGGCGCACGATGGCCGCAGTAACAGCAAGGCAAAGGTGTTATTCAGAGGCGCTGATTAAGCAGAAAAAGATAGGCTTTGACAGAGAGAGACGAAGGGCAACTTCGGGGATTGTCCATGATGGGCAATAAAACCTCGGGTGAAAAATGAGCCCTGATGATAGCGGCTGGCGCCAATTTGGCAAGAGCAGCGTCAGCGAGGCGTGATGGGGTTGTGATGCGACAGGGGAGGCGGCGGTGCCGCGCTCCCCCGTGCGGTCGTTACAACCAGCGCTTTTCGCGGGTGAAACAGACCGAGAGCCAGGCATCGCCCAGGGTGTCGCCAAGGCGAGACCAGAGCTCCTGGCGCAGGGCATCCTGACGTTCGACGGGCCACTCCTGACCCGGCGCCACCAGAATGTTCAATTCCAGATCGAAGCGGCGACCGCTCTTGGCCAGATGGCTGTAGCACTCGATGCCGTGGCGCTGGCGCAGCGCCTCGATCTCCTGCTCGACTTGCCGTGGCACATCTCCCTTGGGGGCGATCTTCAACACTTCCCGCAGGTTGCGACCGAGCACCTTGATGGGAATGAGGGTGGCACAGAGGGCCAGTAGCGAGACCAGCACCGGGTCTATGTAGCGGTTGTATTGGCCGTAGCCGATGGCATCGAGGCCGATGGCGACCACGAAACCGATAAGCAGGGTGGCGCTGAGCAGGGTATCCACCAGCCACTCCTTGGAGTCGACCCGCACCAGCTCGGAGTCTACCTGCTCGGCGACCTGGGCTTCGATGCGATAGATGATGGCGCAGAAGAAGGTGGAGACGGCGGCATAGATGAGGGCGTGGCCGAGATCGATCTCCCGTCCGCCATCCAGCAGGGTGGTGATGCCGCTATAGAGAGCGCCAAGGCAGAGCAGCAGAATAATGGTGCCATTGATGACGTTGGTGATGGGCTCGAAGTGGGCGTAGCCATACTGGAAGCGCGCATCGGAAGGGCGGGTAACGAGATAGGCGGTAACAAGACCGAGGCCTGTCATGCCCATGCTGAACAGGGTGAAGATACCATCGAGCATGATGGCGTTGGAACCGACGAAGAGGCCGTAGCCGATGCCGAAGATGGCAAAGGTGATACAACCGAACAGCGACAGGGTAAGCGCCTGTTTTTCGGTGGTGACCAGCGTACTGATAACATGGCTGTGGTGAGCCATAAAAGTCCTCCTTTCAAATGGTGAATATTGCCAAGCGCAAGCGGTTTTCTAGCTGATATACTGCCCGCTCACATGTGAGCGGACTGGCCTGACTGCCATTGACAGGCGGCTGGCCAGTCGTTGTCGCCGGCGTGCCGGCATCAAGCAAAGGATGGGAACAAGGATTCATGATCCCGAGACTCGATTACCAGGACAGTTTGTCACCCACAACCCTGCAGTTTCTTGAGTTGCTAGAGCGCAGCGCATTTCGTGGTGATATCGAAAAGTCTTATGCAAGCCGGTTGGCGATGGCGACGGATAACAGCGTCTATCAGGTAGTACCTCAGGCGGTTCTCTATCCGCGCAGTGCGGACGACATAGCAGCAATGCTCAAGCTGGCCGCAGAGCCGGCGTTCGCCTCCCTGAGTTTTTTCCCTCGTGGTGGCGGTACCGGCACCAATGGTCAGTCATTGGGCGGCGGCATTATCGTCGATCTCTCCCGTTATATGAACCAGATCATGGAAATTAATCTGGATGAGGGGTGGGTGCGCGCCCAGGCCGGGGTGGTGAAAGACCAGCTCAACGTCTATCTCAAGCCCCACGGCTACTTCTTCTCGCCGGATCTCTCCACCTCCAACCGCGCCACCTTAGGGGGCATGATCAACACCGACGCCTCGGGGCAGGGGTCGCTGGTCTACGGCAAAACCTCGGATCACGTGCTGGGGCTCAAAGCGGTGCTGGAGAACGGCGACCTGATGGCCACCGAGCCGCTGACCGGTGAGCGACTGGCCGACAAGCTGGCGCTGGAGAATCGCGAAGGGGAGATCTATCGCACCCTCTATCGCATCGGCAAGGAGCGCCGCGCCGACATCGAGGCGACTTTCCCCAAGCTCAACCGCTTTCTGACCGGTTACGATCTCAAGCACCTCTATCAACCCGATACCGACACGCTGGATGTGAGCCGGGTGCTGTGCGGCTCGGAAGGATCCTTGGGCTTTATTACCGAAGCCAAACTCAACATCACCCCCATCCCGCGCTACCGCACCCTGGTCAACGTCAAGTACGACAGCTTCCCCTCCGCCCTGCGCAATGCCCCCTTTATGGTGCAGGCGCAGGCTCTCTCGGTAGAGACGGTGGACTCCCGGGTGCTCGGGCTGGCTCGCGCCGACATCATCTGGCATTCGGTGAAAGAACTTATTCAGGATGTGCCCGGCAAGGATCTGCAGGGACTCAACATCGTCGAGTTTGCCGATACCGACGAGGCGGAACACAAGGCCAAGGTGGCAGAGCTCTGCCGTCGTATCGACGACCTGCTGGCCAAGGGGGAGGCGGGGATCATCGGCTATCAGGTGTGTGACCACCTGCCGAGCATCGAAACCATCTACACCATGCGCAAGAAGTCGGTGGGGCTGCTGGGCAACGCCGAAGGGCGCAAGAAGCCAGTGGCCTTCACTGAAGACACCGCCGTGCCGCCCGAATCCCTGGCCGATTTCATCATGGAGTTTCGCGCTCTGCTGGATGCCCACGGCCTCGACTACGGCATGTTTGGCCACGTCGATGCCGGTGTGCTGCATGTGCGTCCGGCGCTGGATTTGTGCGATCCCGAGCAGGAGGTGCTGCTGCGCCGCATCTCCGATCAGGTGGTGGCGTTGACCGCCAAATATGGCGGTCTGATGTGGGGCGAGCATGGCAAGGGCTTTCGCTCCGAATACAGCCCCGCCTTTTTTGGCGAGCTGTGGGAAGAGCTGCAGCGGGTCAAGGGGGTATTCGACCCTGCCAACCGCATCAACCCGGGCAAGATCTGCATCCCCTACGGTAGCGGCGCCGAGCTGGTGTCGGTGGATGGCCCCAAGCGCGGCAAGTATGACCGCCAGATCCCGCTCGCGGTGCGCACCAGCTACACCCGCGCCATGGATTGCAACGGCAATGGTCTCTGCTTCACCTTCGAGACCGACTCCCCCATGTGCCCCTCGGTCAAGATCAGCCGTGATCGCCGCCACTCCCCCAAAGGGCGGGCGGGTCTGATGCGTGAATGGTTGCGTCAGCTGGCGGAGCAGGGCTTTGACCCGCTGGCGGAAGAGGTGGCGCTGCAATCCGGTGGTGTGCGCTTCAAACAGCTGGTGGACAAGGTGCGCAACAGCTGGGCCAAACAGCGCGGCGAGTATGATTTCTCCCACGAGGTGATGGAGGCGATGGCGGGCTGTCTGGCCTGCAAGGCGTGCACCAGCCAGTGCCCGATCAAGGTGGATGTGCCCGATTTTCGCGCCCGCTTTATGCAGCTTTATCACGGCCGCTACCTGCGCGCCCCCAAGGATTACTTCGTCGGCACGGTGGAGAGCTATGCGCCGCTGCTTGCCAAGGCGCCGAAGCTGGTCAACTTCTTCCTCGAAAAAGAGTGGGCCCAGAAGGCGACCGAGAAGAGCATCGGCATGGTCGATGTGCCGCTGCTCTCGGTGCCGACCCTGGCCGAGAGCCTGCACGATAACCGCGCCCGCTATTTTGATCTGCCGGGTCTGGAGCGGATGAGTGCCGAGCAGCGCAAGCAGGTGGTGCTCATCGTGCAGGACCCCTTCACCAGCTATTACGACGCCCCCGTGGTGCGCGACCTGGTGAAACTCGCCAGCAAGCTCGGCTTCCAGCCCTACTTGCTGCCCTTTAAACCCAACGGTAAACCCCAGCATATCAAGGGGTTCCTGCGGGCCTTTGCCCGCACCGCCGCCAACAGCGCCCAGTTCCTCAACAAGGTGGCGGCGCTTGGCATTCCCATGGTGGGGGTGGATCCGGCCATGGTGCTTTGCTATCGCGATGAGTATGCCAAGGCGCTGGGGTCGGCCCGCGGTGATTTTCAGGTGTTGTTGCCGCAGGAGTGGCTGCTCTCGCTGCCGGTAGATCAGTTGCCTGCTCGAATCGACAAGACCAAGAGCGAGGAGGGGAGCGAGCCCTGGTATCTCTTTGCCCACTGCACCGAGAAGACCGCCAAGCCCTCCACTCACGGTGACTGGAGCACCCTGTTTGGCCGCTTCGGGGCCAGTTTGCAGCCGGTCTCTGTGGGGTGTTGCGGTATGGCGGGCACCTATGGTCACGATGTCAAACTGGTGGAGAACTCCAAGGGCATTTATGGGTTGAGCTGGGCTGACCCGCTCGCCCGTCTACCCAAAGCGCGCTGTCTGGCGACCGGCTATTCGTGCCGTAGTCAGGTCAAGCGGATGGAGGGGGAAAAGCTCAAACATCCATTGCAAGCCCTGCTGGAGCTGCTCTGATGCTGACGTTCCCCAAGCGGTTTCGGGTGCCGAAGGCCTATCGGCATCCACGTTTCTTGCTGTTACCCGCCACTCCCGCTCAGGCGGTGGTGGAGTTTGTCGCCATGTTGCGCGAGCGCGAGCAGCTCCATCAGCTGTTTCGCCCGCATGATCTCTGGCCCTCCGCCAACTTCAGCCTGAGCCAGCACGAAGGGGATCTGGAGTGGCAGCAGTCGGAGTTTCTGGCCAAGCGCTCCTTTGCCTATGGCCTCTGGAGCCCGGATCGGGAGCCGCAATTCTGGGGCGGGGTTTATCTTTACCCCTCGGTGTTGCCTGAGGTAGCGGTGGAGCTCTTCTTCTGGAAGGTGGCCGAGGCGCCCATCACGGATGAGGAGCTGGAGATTCAGCTGCGCGAGTGGCTCGCCAGGGTGTGGCAGTGGCCAGCCCCCCGCTTGCCGGGGCGAGATGTGCCTTGGTCCGAGTGGCCCGGCGTTACCTACCCCTGGTGACATCCCGCTTAAGGGCATGATTGTGTAACACGCAGCTCCGGGTCGGGGCTGCGTTGTTAACACGTCACCTGGTAACCAACAACTCATATAACCGAACCATTTTGCCGATGGAGGGAGTTTCACTCATATCGGTACGCATTCATCGCTTACATAAGGAGTCTGCTCGCAATGAGTCACGATATTGCGCCCATCTGGCGTAAACCCATGAGTCTGGAGGGGCTCAACGCCACCTCTCGCAACACCCTGATGGCCCATCTCGATATCGTCTACACGGCTTTTGGCGCCGATTGGCTTGAAGCGACCATGCCGGTGGATCATCGCACTCACCAGCCCCTTGGCATGCTGCATGGCGGCGCATCCGTGGTGCTGGCGGAAACCTTGGGATCGATTGCCGCCAATATGGCGGTCGGGCCAGATAGCTACTGTGTGGGGTTGGAGGTGAATGCCAACCATCTGCGAGCCAAGCGGGAAGGGGTGGTGACCGGGCGTTGCACGCCGCTTCATCTGGGAGCAACAACCCAGGTGTGGCAGATTGAAATTCGGGACGAACGTGAACGTTTATTGTGCACCAGCCGACTGACCATGGCGGTGCTCAAACACAAGCGGGGCAAGGACTCCAGCGAGGAGTGATCTGCAATAACGCACTATGAGTGCAAAATAAGCAAGCCATACTCGCCAGATCCCTCTATAATTGCCAACGTCTTGAGAGGCTTATCACATTTTTCAAGACAGCAGAACAAAGTGGCGCTATAATCGCCGCCTTTTTGCTATTCCGCGGTGTTAGCCGCCTGCCTTAATCTGGAAGAATCTATGTCTGATACCGAACAACTGCCCCTTTTTAGTGAGCTTGGACTGGCCGCGCCTGTATTGAAAGCGCTGCAGGACGTGGGCTATGAGCGCCCGTCACCAATCCAGGCCGCAGCAATTCCCCACCTGATGGCGGGACACGATCTGCTGGGGCAGGCGCAAACCGGTACAGGGAAGACCGCTGCTTTTGCCTTGCCTCTGTTGTCTCGTCTGGAAGCTGGTAACCGCAACACCCAGATCCTGGTGCTGGCGCCTACCCGCGAACTGGCGCTGCAAGTGGCTGAAGCGTGCCAACGCTACGCCCACCACATGCCCGATTTCCACGTACTGCCCATCTACGGCGGTGCCTCCTACGAAACCCAGACCCGCGCTCTGCGTCGCGGTGCCCAGGTTGTCGTTGGTACTCCGGGCCGCGTGATGGACCTGATCCGTCGCAAGAACCTGGACCTCTCCGGCCTGAAAGCTCTGGTACTGGACGAAGCTGATGAAATGCTGCGTATGGGCTTCATCGACGACGTTGACTGGATCATGGAGCAGTGCCCGAGCACTCGTCAGGTTGCCCTGTTCTCTGCCACCATGCCGGAGCAGATCCGTCGCGTGGCCCAGAAGCACCTGAAGCAGCCCAAAGAGATCAAGATCGCCTCCAAGACTGCTACCGCGACCACTATTCGCCAGCGCTACTGGCAAGTGACCGGTCTGCACAAGCTGGACGCCATGACCCGTCTGCTGGAAGTGGAATCCTACGAAGCCCTGCTGGTATTCGTACGTACCAAGAACGCTGCCGAAGAGCTGGCTGGCAAGCTGGCCGCCCGTGGTCACGCCTGTGAAGCGCTGCACGGCGACATCCCGCAGAAACTGCGTGAGCGTACCGTCGACAAGCTGCGTCAGGGCCAGCTGGACATCCTGATCGCCACCGACGTTGTCGCCCGTGGTCTGGACGTTGAGCGTATCACTCACGTAGTGAACTACGACATTCCGTACGACACCGAATCTTACGTTCACCGTATCGGTCGTACCGGTCGTGCCGGTCGTAAAGGCGAAGCCATCCTGTTCGTTGCTCCGCGCGAGCGTCGCATGCTGCGCGCCATCGAGCACGCAACCCGTCAGGCTATCGAGCCGATGAAGATGCCGAGCACCGAGGACATCAACCAGCATCGTCTGGCCAAGTTCAAGGAGCGCATCCGCGAAACCATGATGGGTGAAGAGCTCGAGATCTACCACAACCTGGTAAACGAGCTGATCGAAGAAGATTCTGCCGATCCGCTGGAGCTGGCTGCCGCACTGGCCAAGCTGGTACAGGGTGACCAACCACTGCTGCTGGATGACTCCATTCCGGACCCGCTGCTGAACGCTGGCAACGATCGTGGTGGCTTCGAGCGCCGTGACTTCAACGACCGTGGTGGTCGTGACTTCGGTGACCGTGGCGATCGTCCTGCCCGTCGCATGCCGTCCCTCGAACCGCGTCCGCTGAAAGACAACCCGGATGTGGAGATGGAGCGCTATCGCGTAGACGTGGGTGCCCATCACGGCGTCAAGCCGGGCCAGATCGTGGGCGCCATCGCCAACGAAGCGAACATCGAGAGCCGCTTCATCGGCAACATCGACATCGCTGATGACTTCTCCACCGTCGATCTGCCGAAAGGCATGACCGCCGATGTACTGGAAGTGATCAAGAAAGCCCGTGTTTGCCAGCGTCCGCTGCAAATCACCCGCTACACCGAAGTGCCAGCCGGTGGCAACACCAGCAGCCGTCCGCCCCGTGGTGATCGTCCGTTCCGTGGCGACCGTCCTTTCAACAAGGATCGCCGTCCCCAGGGGGACCGTCCGTTCAACAAGAGCGGGGAGCGCCGTGAAGGTGGCTTCAACAAAGATCGCAAATTCGGTGGCAAGCGTCGCGAAAGCTGATTGCTGATCCCGTTATGAAGAAGGCCGCTCATTGAGCGGCCTTTTTTGTATCTGCGATAGGGACTGCACCGTCAGTTTGCCTGTGTGGGGGTCATATTTCTGTTTCATAAGCCAGGTCGAGAGCCAAAGGGACATGAATATTTTCCGATGCAGTTGTGACATTCGGAGCCAGGATGCCATGCTTTTGGTGGCATTCGGGTACAGCCTGATGCTGGTTGCCTGATGTGGTGAGCTGGTTGCAGCAACATTGTTTTGCATTGTGACTCTGCCGTTGCCATGTAGCTGGGCAGAGTGAAACCAATAAAACAAACAGTACGATACGGAGGTCTATCATGGGTGGATGGCTTGGCAGTATGTTGCTGTTATCCGGCTGTCTTGTTTCTGGCATGGTGTTGGCTGATGATCCCTTCCTCAAGATCAAGGGGGATGGCTGTTGCAATGGTAAAGGGGAGGTCGTGTTGACCCGGGCCGAGTTTGAGGCCTTACCTCAGACAGAGGTCAAGACCCAGACCCCCTGGACCGAGGGGGATCACACCTATCGTGGCGTGCTGCTGCGAGATCTGGTCAAGATGTATGGTCTCAAGAGTGGGGAGGTCAAGGCGGTCGCCATCAATGACTACTGGGCGGCTGTGCCGCTGGAAGATGGAGATAAATATGCGGTATTGCTGGCCGAGAAGCAGGATGGCAAGGTGTTGACCCTGCGCAACAAAGGGCCGCTCTGGATCATCTATCCCCTCTCTGAACACCCGGAGCTGAACAAGGAGCTCTATCACAGCCGGATGGTGTGGCAACTGACGGCGATTGAGAGCAAATAAGATGCTGCGCGGCAAGTTTCTGAGCTTGATCCTGATGGTGACTGCCTTTTTGGGGGTCGCCATCTGGTCGGTCTGGAACTATGACCGTGCTTTTAATGCTGTGACCCGCTATACCCAACTCTCCGCCTGGGCGTTGGCGCAGCTGGAGCTGGAAATCCGTGGCTTTGATGAGGCGCTCTCTCTCTATCGCACCGGTTCGACCAGTCAAAATGAGATGAACAAGCGTTTTGATATTGCCTGGAACCGTCTCGATGTCTTCCTGCACGGTGAAGAGGCAAAGCAGGTTCGAGCTCGCTTTGGTGCTGAACAAGCGGTAGGGAAGATCATGGCCCTGTTCGAGAAGTATGAGCAGGCCGTGGTCAGTGGAGAGCGAGATTCGAAAGAACTTGCTCGTTTCGCCGAGGAGTTGGCTCGGGATCTGGCTGCCATCCGCGATGTGATGGTGAAAAATTTCACCGGTCCATCCGCTATTGCCCAGCGGGAGGTACTCAACTCGTCGCGTATCCAGAACTTCTTCATTCTGGCTTTCTTGATGTTGGCGACCGTGGTGATGCTGCTGATGCTGTTTCGCGAAGTGCGCCACCAGCACTTTCTTGCGTGGAATGATGCGCTAACCCGCTTGCCAAACCGGGCCTCCTTGATCAAACACCTCAAGCAGCTGACGGGACATAAAGGGGGGCGCAGCAGCGTGACCGTCTGTCTGGTGGATCTTGGCCATTTCAGGGAGGTAAATGACAGCCTGGGCTACGAGGTGGGGGATGCATTGCTGACGCAACTGGCCGAGCGGATCCGCGCGGTATCGGTTGACGGTCTCTTTGCCGCCCGAACCGGTAGCGATGAGTTTGCCATCATTATTTCCGGCGTTATGCCCACCTATTTGCGCTTTCCATTTCTGGAGCAGCTGCGTAACGAACTTGCCGGGCTTGCCTTGGCGACTGATCCCGCCCACCGGGTGCGGGTCTTTATGGGGGTCAGCCAGTACGTGCGACCGGTACACACGCCGGAGGAGATGCTGCTGTTTGCCGATATCGCCCTCGACAGTGCCAAGCGCAAGCGGCTGAATCGTTACGTGGTTTTCTCCAGCAGCATGTATCAGCACTATCTGCGCAACCGCCGTTTGTCGACCGAGTTGCGCGAGCTGATCCAGCACCACAGCAATTTGCAGTTGAGCCTCTACTATCAGCCCATTGTCCGTGGTCAAGGTAGGGTGCGACTGGGGGCTGAGGTACTGATCCGCTGGAATCACCCGGAGTACGGGTTTATTCCGCCCCTCGATATCATCTCGCTGGCGGAAGATAACGGGCTGGGGGAGGCGCTCGGGTTATGGATCTTCCGGCGCTTGCAACATGATCTCGCCATTTTCCCGAGCGACTTGATTGAACCGCTGGAGATCTCGGTCAACCTCTCGAGTTCCATGTTCACTATAGGGTTGGCAGCCCAGCTGGATGAGAACATGAGGGAGGGGCCGCTAAGCCTGCAACAGCTGATCGTAGAGCTGACCGAAACGATTGCTCTGGATGATATCGAGCTGAGCAAGCAGATCATCGATACCCTGCGTCATATCGGAGTGCGGGTGGCCCTTGATGATTTCGGTACCGGCTGGTCATCGTTCTCCTACTTGCGGGAACTCTATTTCGACAAGCTCAAGATTGACCGCTCATTTATCACTGCCATCGACAACGATACCCGTCAGGCCCTGTTCGTCGAGGCGATCACCAGCCTCTCTCATCAACTCGGTGTGCGGGTGGTGGCGGAAGGGGTGGAGAACAACGATGAGCTGAAGGCGGTGCTGAGCATCGGCGTTGATGAAATTCAGGGCTATTTCTACTCGAGGCCCTTGCCGTTGCAGGACTTTTTGCTGTTCTGCCATCGCTACTTTATCAATCGGAGCATCATGCAGGAGGTTGCGCTGGGTTAGCGAGCGGTACCTTTTCACCGTCACCACAAGCTAACGTGCTGTTGTTTATCTAGTCGAATACAACAAGAAGGCGACCATCTGGTCGCCTTCTTGTTGTGCATTGTGACGTGCAGAGTTCGCAGCCCGAGGGGCTATCAGAGCACCATGGCGGCAATCCAGCCGAAGATCACCAGCGGGATGTTGTAGTGAATAAAGGTGGGCACCACGCTGTCCCAGATATGGTCGTGCTGACCATCTGCGTTGAGGCCGGAGGTGGGCCCCAGAGTCGAGTCGGAGGCTGGTGAACCCGCATCCCCCAGCGCGCCAGCGGTACCAACCAGTGCGATGATCGCCATTGGTGAGAAGCCAAGCTGCAGACAGAGCGGCACATAGATGGTGGCGATGATGGGCACGGTGGAGAAGGAAGAACCGATCCCCATGGTGATGAGCAGACCCACCAGCAGCATCAGGAAGGCGGCGATCCCCTTGTGCTGACCAATGCCGGAGGCGACCACCTGAACCAGAGAGTCGACCCCGTGAGTTGCCTTCATCACGGCGGCAAAACCGGCGGCAGAGATCATGATGAAGCCGATCAGCGACATCATACGCACCCCCTGAGTGAAGGCATCCTGGCTTTCGCGAAACTTGATGACGCCGCCGCAGGTGAAGATGACAAAACCGGCCAGTGCACCCAGTACGATGCTGTTGGTCATCAGTTGCAGCCCCAGCGCTACGCCAATGGCCAGCAGGGCCACCCAGATGTGGGTGAGGTTGAGTTCGACCGCTTCGGGCTCGGCGTCCAGGATCTTGGCCAGATCGTATTGGCGCGGTTTGCGATAGCTGATGAACACCGCGATCAGCAGGCCCAAAACCATACCGGCGACCGGAATGGCCATCGCCAGCGGGATCTGGCTGGTGGTGATGGGCACGCCGTTATCGATCAGGTTCTTGGCCAGAATGTTATTCAGGAAGATGCCACCAAAGCCGACCGGCAGCACCATGTAGGTGGCTGTCAGGCCAAAGGTGATGACACAGGCCACCTGACGACGGTCGATCTGCATCTGCGCCATCACATGCAGCAGCGGCGGGATCAGGATGGGAATAAAGGCGATGTGAACCGGGATCAGGTTCTGGGAGGAGATCGCCACGGCCAGCACGGAAGAGAGCAGCAGGGTTTTGACCCACATGATACGGGTCGAGCTGGCATCCTTGCCCAACTGGTTGATCACCTTGCGGGCCAGCAGGTCGGTGATCCCGGAGCGGGAGATGGCAACCGCAAAGGCGCCCAGCATGGCGTAGGAGAGAGCAATCTCGGCGCCACCGCCCAGGCCACCGCTGAAGGTGGTGAGGGTATCGGTCAACGACAGCCCACCGACCAGGCCGCCAGCAATGGCCCCCAGCGCCAGCGAGACCACCACATTGATCCGCAGCAGACTGAGCACCAGCATCAGCCCGACTGCGATAACAACTGGATTCATTTGATTTCCTTATAGTTTGTTATTGCTGTCTGTCATGTGAAGGGGAGTTAGTTTGCGAAAAATGTGACAAATGTCGAGTAAAAAATCAGTCAAACCCCTCATATCACAGCAGCATGTGGCACAAGGTTGCTCAACATGAGGGTTTGTGACCTGTTTGTCTCCGTGCATCCCGTGCGCAGCGGTGGATAGTGACGTTGATAGCGATTTCCGGTGCGCCGTGCAATCAATCACTTCCCTAAAAAGCGAAGGCTGCCAGTGGCAGCCTTCGTCCGTTTATTCTTGTCCCTCATCGTCGGCAGGGGCATCGGTTGTGTCATCATCCGGATGTGCTGGCGGCCAGCCCCCCATGCTCTTCCAGCGGTTGACGATATGACAGAACAGCTCTGTGGTGCGTTCGGTGTCATAGAGGGCAGAGTGCGCCTCTTTATTGTCAAACGGAATGCGGGCGCTCTGGCACGCTTTGGCCAGCACGGTCTGACCCAGCGCCAATCCGGAGAGGGCTGCGGTGTCGAAGGTGGCAAACGGGTGGAACGGATTGCGCTTGAGGCCTGCGCGCTCGGCGGCAGCCATCACGAAGCCGTGATCAAAGGTGGCGTTGTGGGCCACTATGATGGCGCGGCCGCAATCCTGCTCCTTCATCCCCTTGCGGATCCCCTTGAAGATCTCGGTCAGCGCCTCTTTTTCCGAGACAGCGCCACGCAACGGGTTGTAGGGGTCGATGCCGGTGAACTCCAGCGCAGCCTTTTCCAGGTTGGCCCCTTCGAAGGGCTCGACATGAAAGTGGAATACCTGATCGGGAACGAGCCAGCCCTGCTCATCCATTTTCAGGGTGTAAGCCGCGATTTCGAGCAGGGCATCGGTCTTGGCGTTGAACCCGGCTGTTTCAACATCGATGACGACGGGGTAAAAACCACGGAAACGGCCCTTGAGGGTATGAACTGCGTCGGTCATGGGATCTCGGTCGGGATAAAATGAGGCGGCATTATGGCAAAAAAGCACAGGCTTGTCCTCCCATCCCACGCAGGATACCGCGGCAAGGTGGCGCTCGATTTAATATCTGTGCAGCCACCAGCGGGCGGCAATCAGCGCCGTGAGCGTGCCCAACAGGGCGCTGGCCAGCACATCCACCGGCCAATGCATTCCCATTACCATGCGCGACAGACCAACCCCCAGCGCCCACAACGGCAGCAGCCAGACGCCTGTGGGGGCGCGGGCAAGCCAGATAAGGCCAAAGAACTGGGCCAGGCTGATGGCGGCGATGCTGTGGCCGGAGGGGAAGGCGTAGTTCACCTCGGCCTGCCAGTGGTGGCCGAGCCACTCTGGCAGGGCCAGCAACTGGCTGGCGGCGTGAACCTGTTCAGTGCGCACATCGATGCTACTGGCGTAGAAGTGCTTGATGGCCGGGATCAGCGCCTGACTCTCAAGCCAGAGCAGATAGGGTCTGGGCTCTTCTGTCAGGTGTTTGATCAGGCTCTTGAGCACCCAGTCGCTGGCGAGCAAGGTTGCCAGCACACACCCCAGCGCAATGAAGGGAGCCAGCTCCAGTTTGAGTTTGTAGCGGGTCAGCAACAGCAAGAGGGCGCCACTGACCCCGATCCCGGGAAGATCGACCATGCGGGTGAGGGCGTATGACCACCATAACCAACCTGATTGCAGGGAGCCGGTCAGAAAAGGCTGCCAGGGCAGGGTGGCGAGCAGCAGCAGGGGCAGGATCAACAGGGCAGTGAAGCCAAGCACCTGGCTGCGGGTGAGTGAGGCGGTTGACGTTGGGAGCGACGAAGCGTGTGGCGGCATGGTGGGTATGGGCGATCGCGAAAAAAGAGGGGCATTGTGCCACCGTGACATGCCCGGACAAAGCCGAGCAGCACGTTTGTTACCTCTGCTTACACATTTGTGGCGACATCCTCTGTTTTAGCGGGTTGATGGAGAGGCTGCCGCGCAATGTGGTCCCCTTTCGCGCCGGATTGCATCACAGGCTGAAATCTCGGGCGGCTTTGCGCTAGAATGGCGCCCCCGTGGCGGTTGTGACCAAAGAGAGCCCGATGAAGATAGTCGTTGATGAGAATATGCCCCATGCCGTGGAGCTGTTTGCCGAATTTGGCGAGGTGATCCCCTTGCCTGGGCGGCAGATGCAGGCACACGATCTGCTGGATGCCGATGTGCTGCTGGTGCGTTCGGTCACCCGCGTCAACGGCGATTTGCTGGCGACCAGCCCCAAACTCGGGTTTGTCGGCACCGCCACCATAGGCACAGACCATGTGGACAAGGCCCTGCTGGCAAGCCGCAATATTCCCTTCTTCAGCGCCCCCGGTTGCAACAAGTATTCGGTGGGGGATTATGTGCTCTCCGCCCTGCTGGTGCTGGCGGAGCGTTATGAACTCGACCTCTCGGCCATGACTTTGGCGGTGATTGGCGCGGGCAATACCGGCGAGTGTGTGGCTGGCAAGGCCCAAGCGCTCGGCATGCGGGTACTGCGCAGCGATCCACCCAAGGCGCGTAATACCCCCGATGCGGGCTTTGTCGATTATCAGACCGCTCTTGGTGCCGATATCGTCAGCTTCCATGTGCCCATTACCCGTGAAGGGCAGGATGCCACCTACCATCTGCTCGATGCCGAACAGATTGCCGCGCGCCCTGCCGGGCAGATCCTGATCAATGCTTCCCGGGGCGAGGTGTGGGATAACCGGGCCCTGCTGGCGCGCCAGTTGGGCGATGCGCCTTTGCGACTGGTGATGGATGTGTGGGAGAACGAGCCCGAGCCACTGGCTGCGCTGGTGCCCCATACCGAGATTGCCACCCCCCATATCGCTGGTTACAGCCTGGAGGGGAAGGCGCGCGGTACCTGGATGCTCTACCAGGCGCTGTGCCAGCAGCTGGGACGCCAGCCTCGTCAGGATTTGAGTGGGCTGTTGCCCGCCCCCGATGTGCAGGCAGTGGTGCCGGGCCGCGCGCCGGATCAGGCGCTGATCAAGCAGCTGGTTCATCTGGTCTATGATGTGCGCCGCGATGATGCCCGTTTCCGGGCCCGACTCGGCTTGCCCGGCAGCTTTGACGAGCAGCGCAAACACTATCCCGAGCGCCGTGAACTATCCTCCCTGCAGGTTGAGGGGGCGTTTGCCGACCAGGCGCTGGGCGAGCTGGGATTTGCGCTGTCACGCCCCTGAATCGGGGACTAGGAGTTGGAAGATAACTGGAAGAGGTGAGCCGTACTGGCTACCTCGACCCCCTTTTTTACTGAGCTGGCGCAGATACTACTGCGCTGGCTCAGCCATATCAGGCAGCGTCATCTCGCCGTGCGGGAGCCTGCCGACCATGGCGCCACCCGGCGCCATTGCAGCATTATCAGAGGAGAACAGAATGAGCCAGCAGTTTAACGTAGCGGTATTGGGTGCCAGCGGCGCCGTGGGTCAGGCGATGATCGAGATCCTGGAAGAGCGCGAATTTCCGGTAGCGACCCTCTATCCGCTGGCTTCCAGCCGCAGCGCCGGTGATACCGTGCGCTTTGGCGGCAAAAACCTCGAGATCCTCGATGTGGAGGAGTTTGACTGGAGCCAGGTACAGATCGCACTCTTCTCCGCCGGTGCAGAGGTCTCTGCCAAGTGGGCGCCGATTGCTGCCGAACACGGCTGCATCGTCATCGACAACACCTCCTGCTTCCGTTACGACGAAGATATCCCGCTGGTGATCCCGGAAGTGAACCCGGATGCGCTGGCCGATTTTCGCAATCGCAACATCATCGCCAACCCCAATTGTTCCACCATCCAGATGCTGGTGGCTTTGAAGCCGCTGCACGACGAAGTGGGCATTGCCCGCATCAACGTGGCCACCTATCAATCCGTATCAGGCTCCGGCAAAGAGGGGGTCAGCGAGCTGGCAGGTCAGACAGCTCATCTGCTCAACGGTCGTCCGGTGGAACCGACCCTCTATCCGCAACAGATCGCCTTTAACCTGATCCCGCAGATCGACAGCTTCACCGACAACGGCTACACCCGTGAAGAGATGAAGATGGTATGGGAAACCCAGAAGATCCTGGGGGATGCCAGCATTGCCGTGAACCCCACCTGCGTGCGGGTGCCGGTCTTCTACGGCCACGCCGAGGCGGTACACGTCGAACTGCACCAGCCGCTCGATGCCGAACAGGTCAAGGATCTGCTGCGCAGTGCGCCGGGTGTGACCCTGTTTGATGACGAAGGGGACTATCCGACCCCGGTGCGTGACGCAACCGGCAAGGATGAGGTGCTGGTGGGTCGGGTACGCCAGGATATTTCTCACCCGAGTGGTATCAATATGTGGATCGTGGCCGATAACGTTCGTAAGGGCGCGGCAACCAACAGTGTACAGATTGCCGAGCTGCTGGTTCGCGACTATCTGTAAGGCTGGTCAGATGCCACAGATGCGCAGCAGGGAGTGCTGCGCATCCGGCCTGTGATCAAACCAGGGTGTGACCCATGCCGCACTCCGTCACTTCAAGATTCTGTTGCGATATCAACTGATTAAGTTTTTTCCTACACTCAGGGTCAAGTTGGGTGCTAAATGTGTCGGACTGCTGGCTTGCCAGGCGAGCCTGATTTATATTGAACCGACTGTTTTGGGGTAACTATCCAGATTTTTCAATGTGATAGGGCCGTCATACGAAGGAACGAATATGGGACATTCCCGCATAACATTGGCAACGCTACTCGCATTGGGTCTGCTGGGCACCGTCCAGGCTGAAGACTCGGCGCGGGAGCCTTTTTTTGTCGAGCTAAAAGGCCCTGACGAACCCGCACCTCCCGCCGTCAATTCCCAGCCACTGGCGCAGCCGGTCGCCAGACCCGTCGCACAACCGGTGCGTACAACCGCCCAGCCGGTGGTGCGTCAGGTCACTGCCAATGCCGGTAGCTATGGCCCTGTTCGTCCGACCGATACCCTCTGGAGCCTGGCGAGCAAATATCGCCCCTCCAATCGGGTCAGCGTCTACCAGACCATGGTGGCGATTTACGAGAAAAACCCCCGCAGTTTTGCCGATGGCAATATCAACCACATTCTGGTGGGATCCCGCATTCTGCTGCCGACCGCGGCCGAGGCGAGCGTCATCACTGATGCTCAGGCCCGCGCCAAGTTCCGTAGCGACAACGCCAGCTGGAAGGGGTTAAGCCCCAAATATCTGGCTGACAAGCAGGCCCATACAGCCAAGCCGGCTGCCGCCAAGCCCGCGAAGGTGGAAGCCGCCAAGACCGAGCCGGTGAAGGCTGCGCCTGCGCCGCTGCCAGTGGCGAAAGCCGCCCCCATTCCCGCCCCGGTGGTGGCACCGCAACCGGCTGCTGAAACCAAAGAAGTGGCCAAGGTGAGCGAGCCTGCGCCGAAAGAGGCGGTAGCACCTGCTCCGAGCGCAGCAGAAGGCACCACCCCGGCGCCTCTGCCTTCCGATCTGGATAAACCGGTGGGCAAACCGGCCACCGAGATGGCGCTGGCACTGGAAGATGCCAATGCCCAGCTCGGCCAGGTGACCGAGATGAACCACAGGCTCAAGCTGCGTCTGCAATCCCTGACCGAAGAGGTGGAGACCCTCAAGGCCCAGCTGCAGGATCAGACGGCGCTGCAAAAAGAGATTGCCGAGCTCAAGGCTCAACCGGTCCCGCCGGTGGCAGCCGAGCCTGAGCCTGAGAAAAACTGGTTGATGGATCTGCTCTCCTCACCGCTCAACCTCGCCATGATCATTCTGCTGCCTGTGCTGCTGGTCTTGGCGCTGGTGACCCTGTGGCTGCGTGCCCGGGCCCGCCGCGAACTGGAAGAGCAGGAGAAGA
This sequence comes from Aeromonas sp. Y311-2, assembly GCF_027706025.1. Taxonomy (NCBI): domain Bacteria; kingdom Pseudomonadati; phylum Pseudomonadota; class Gammaproteobacteria; order Aeromonadales; family Aeromonadaceae; genus Aeromonas; species Aeromonas sp. Y311-2. Next base: position 212,179 of record NZ_JAPDCL010000002.1, read on the forward strand.
GCCTCTCCGAATCCACCGCCATGATGATGGATCAGGAGCAGAGCGAGTTTGATGATCTGCTGAGCGTCGATGTGACCGACAACGAGCCGGTGCGCCCGGTGCCGGATCTCAACACCCCCGATGGCTTTATGCCGATGGAGCCTGACGAGCCGGCCGCCAAGCCGGATGTCGATCTGGTGTTCAGCGACGAGGGCGAGATGGAGCTGCAGGGCTTTGAGCCCGAGCGGATGGCGGCCCAGCCAGCCAGTCGTGACCCGGACCTTGTGCCGGATCTCGATCTCTCGCTGGATGAGCCTATCGCGCTGGCCAACGAGCCCGCCATGGATCTGGCCAGCGAGTTCAACCCCAAGCCCAAGGCCGCTGACGAGATCATGAGCGAAGAGGAGCTGCAGGCAGCCCTGTTTGCCGAGCTGGATGCGGATCTCTCCGCCGACCTCGAGCCCGATTTGAGCTCCATCGACGAAGTCGGTGCCGCTGACGACGATCTGGCGAGCTTCGATCTCGGCGATTTCGACAGTGCCCTCGACGAGCCCGCCACAGGGAAAGATGACAACGCCATTGATCTCAGTGCCGCAGAGGACGCCGACGAGAGTGCGGATGCCATGCTGGCCGAGCTCGGTCTTGAGCCTGTCAAGGCGAAGGAAGCGGAGCTGGATCTGGAGTGGGATCCCAACGAGCTGGCGCTCTCCGATTTCGAAGATGCGTTCGCCGAGGTGGAATCACATCCGGCAGATCTCCAGCCCCGTGAGCAGGCACAGGAGAGTGGCTACGTCGAGATCGACAAGCTGCTGGCCGAAGCGGATGCCACCGCGCCGGAGCAGGAGCCGTATCAGGGCTTCTCGCTGGATGTGGGGCTCGATGGCTTCCCCGAGGTGCTGCCGGAATCCACCGGATTTGACGTGGATGCCGACGACGGCGGTGTGGGGGCCAAGCTGGATCTGGCCCGTGCCTACCTCGAGATTGATGACAAGGATAGCGCCCGCGAGCTGCTGCAAGAGGCTGCGGAGCAGGGCAGCGATCACCAGCGCGCCGAAGCCGAGAAGTTGCTCAAGCGGTTGGGCTAAAGCATTTCCCATCACGGGATCAGCAAAACGGGGGCAGCCAGCAGGCTGCCCTCTTCTTTTGGCGAGTTGCAACGGTGCGAGTATGGCCGCGCAGGCTCTCAATCTGGGCCAATTGCGTGCGTGGTGGGACTTTTCAGGCTGAGCGCGTATAATCCGCCCCGTTTCTTTCACTGCGTTTTCACAACAAGACAAGTTTATCCATGCGAATTGCCCTAGGTATTGAATATGACGGCAGCCGGTATTTCGGCTGGCAGCGTCAGCGTGAAGTGATCAGCGTGCAGGCTGAACTGGAGACGGCGCTGAGCCGGATTGCCAACCACCCTGTCTCCATCCAGTGTGCCGGACGCACCGATGCCGGTGTCCATGCGACCGGTCAGGTGATCCACTTCGATACCGAGGCGAACCGTGCCGAAGGGGCCTGGACCCTGGGGCTCAATTCCAACCTGCCGCCGGATATCGCCGTGCGCTGGGTCAAGCAGGTGGACGAGAGCTTCCACGCCCGCTTCAGCGCCACCGCCCGTCGCTACCGCTATGTCATCTACAACCACAACTACCGGCCGGCGATCCTCGGCAGTGGCGTCAGCCACTACCACGAGACCATCGATGCGGAGTTGATGCACCAGGCGGGCCAGAGCCTACTGGGGGAGCACGACTTCAGCACCTTCCGTGCCGTCGCCTGCCAATCCAACACCCCGTGGCGCAATGTGACCCATCTGTGTGTCAGCCGCTCCGGCCCCTACATCGTGCTCGACATCAAGGCCAACGCCTTCCTGCACCATATGGTGCGCAACATCACCGGCTCCCTGCTGCTGGTGGGGCAGGGGCTCAAACCGGTGGAGTGGATTGCCGAGGTGCTGGCTGCCAAGGATCGCAATCTGGCCGGGCCGACCGCCAAGGCCGGTGGCCTCTATCTGGTCGACGTGGATTACCCAGCCGAGTTTGCTCTACCGCAGTTGCCGCTCGGCCCGCTGTGGCTGCCGGACTCGGCACCGGGTACGACCAGTTTTTAGTAACTGCGCCCGAAAAATTGTGGTTTAATGACCCGTCATTTGTTGCCATCGAGCTATTAAGTCATTGAACAATCTAGGCTCGATGCGTTTTGTCAGGCACAAAAGCATTAAGGAATTCCATGAGCTGGCTTGAGAAGATTCTTCCCAAGAGCAAGATCACTGCGCCCCGTCGTCACAACATTCCGGAAGGGGTGTGGACCAAGTGCAGTGCTTGTGAACAGGTGCTCTACCGGGCAGAGTTGGAGCGCAACCTCGAAGTGTGCCCCAAGTGTGATCATCATATGCGCATCAGCGCCCGCGCCCGTCTCGAGAGCTTCCTCGATGAGCAGGGTCGTACCGAGATCGGTGCCGAGCTGGAGCCGCAGGATGTACTGAAATTCAAGGATTCCAAGCGCTACAAGGATCGTTTGTCTGCCGCTCAGAAAGAGACGGCGGAGAAAGATGCGCTGGTGGTGATGAAAGGGACCCTCAAAGGGGTACCGGTTGTCGCCTGTTCGTTCGAATTCTCCTTCATGGGGGGCTCCATGGCCTCCGTGGTCGGTGCCCGCTTTGTACGCGCCGTCGAGGAGTGCATCAAGGAAGGCCGTGGCCTGGTCTGCTTCTCCGCCTCTGGTGGTGCTCGCATGCAGGAAGCCCTCTTCTCCCTGATGCAGATGGCCAAGACCAGTGCTGCGCTGGACCGACTCACCAAGGCGGGCCTGCCCTATATCTCCGTGCTGACCGACCCCACCATGGGTGGCGTCTCTGCCAGTCTGGCGATGCTGGGTGACATCAACGTGGGCGAGCCCAAGGCGCTGATCGGCTTTGCCGGCCCGCGCGTTATCGAGCAGACCGTGCGCGAGAAACTGCCGGAAGGCTTCCAGCGCTCCGAGTTCCTGCTGGAAAAGGGTGCCATCGATATCATCATCGATCGCCGCGAAATGCGTAACCGTCTGGCCAGCCTGCTCGCCAAAATGCTGAATACTCACGTCATCGAAGAGTGAAGATGAGTTCAAACATGCAACAATTCCAAAGCCGGTCGCTTGTCGACTGGCTTTCTTATTTGGAGCAGATCCATCCGGTCAATATCGACATGGGGCTGGATCGGGTCGGTGCCGTTGCCCGGCGTATGGGGCTTACCCAGCTGCCGTTCAAGGTGATCACGGTGGCGGGCACCAACGGCAAGGGCTCCAGCTGTGCCATGGCGGCCAGCATTCTGATGGCCGCAGGCTATAAGGTCGGCGTCTACTCCTCGCCCCATCTGCTGCGCTTTACCGAGCGGGTGCGGGTCAACGGGCAAGAGCTGCCCGACAGCGATCACTGCGCCGCCTTTGCCGAGGTGGAAGCTGCTCGCGACGAGATTGCCCTTACCTTCTTCGAGTTCGCCACCCTGGCTGGCTTGTGGCTCTTCTGCCGCGCCGCACCGGATGTGCTGCTGCTGGAAGTGGGGCTGGGTGGTCGGCTCGACGCCACCAACGTGGTGGAGTCCGATGTGGCGATGATCACCTCCATTGCCCTCGATCACTGCGACTGGCTGGGTGATACCCGCGAAGCTGTGGCGGTGGAGAAGGCCGGGGTCTATCGCGCCGGTAAACCCGCCATCAGTGGCGAGCCCAATCCGCCTGCGACTATCGCGAGTGAAGCACTGCGTCTTGGCGCCAACCTGCGTCAGGTCGGTATCGATTTTCGTGGCGATGAGCACGAGAGCGGTTGGGATTATCACGGCCTCAACCAGTGGCGGGATCTGCCAAAACCGGGGCTGCCGCTGATGAACGCGGTGACCGTGCTGGCGGCGCTGGAATCCCTCGGCTTGCCGCTGCCGGAGTCCGCCATTCGTGACGGGCTTGCCAATGCCCGGCTGGCTGGCCGGATGCAGCAGCTGCAAAGTGCGCCGCTGGTGATCGTCGATGTGGCCCATAACCCCCATTCGGCAGCCTATCTGGCAGCGCAATTGCGCAAGATGCCCTGCTCGGGTGTACGCCGCGCCGTGGTCGGCATGCTCAAAGACAAGGACATGGCGGGATCCCTTGCCGAACTCGATGGTCTGATCGGCGAGTGGTATCTGGCCAGCCTCACCGGCCCGCGCGCCGCCACTGCTGCGCAGCTGGCTGCGGCGCTGGGGGAGGGAAAGGGGCCTGCCAGGGAGTTTGATGATGTCAGCGCCGCTTATCAGGCAGCGTTGGCCGCATCGAGTCCGGACGATATGGTCATTGTGTTTGGTTCGTTTTACACTGTCGCCGACATTCTGGCGGGTGTCGCCGTCTAGGCCACACCCCGGCTCCCCGGCCCTCGGGCGGGGAGCCAAATCGCATATTGAGTTACGTAAAGGTAGGATTCAACTTGGCCTCGAAGTTTCAAAACCGTCTGGTGGGCACCGTCATCCTGGTGGCCCTGGTTGTTATTTTCCTGCCGGACTTGCTGGATGGTCATAAGCTGGCACAAAAGGAGGAGGCCTTTGCCAAGATCCCGCTGCGCCCCGAGCTGGAGCCTGCCAAGCCTGCGCTGCAGGTCTCGGCAGCCAGCAGCCTGCCCGCCGATCATCTGGCCAGCCAGCAACAGGCCTCTGCGGCCCAACAGTGGCAAGTGGAAGAGGTGGCTGACCCTATGACCCTCGCCGGTCAGGTCAACGGTGCACAGCCGGCGACAACCCCTGCCGCATCGGTACAGCCGCAACAGAATGCCCAACCCAAGCCACAGCCCAAGCCGGAAGTGGTGGCCAAAAAACCGGTCGAACCGCCCAAGCCAGCACCCAAGCCGACGCCAGCCAAACCGGTTGAAGTGGCCAAGGCGCCCGCACCGGCCAAGCCGCAGGTGGGTCAGATCAAGTCCCTCGACGATCTGATTGAAAGCAAGATGACCCAGCCGACCACACCCGCGCCTGCTGCGGCACCGGCACAGGGTAGCTGGATCCTCCAGCTTGGCGCCTTCAAGAACGTCGACAGCGTCAACGCGCTGGTGAGCAAGCTGCGGGCGGCGGGCTACTCTGCCCACACCTCGCCGCGCACACCGGTGCAGGGTCAGCTCAACCGGGTCTTTATCGGACCGGATGTCTCCAAGGCCAAACTGCAGGGGATGCAGGGGCGGATCTCCCAGATGACCGGCCTCAGTGGCTCGGTAGTCTCTTACAACCCGTAACGGTGTAATGGCCCTCTGAAACAAACACCGCGCCCCGTGCGCGGTGTTTTTTTATCTGGCCGTCGTGATTTTTAAGGTCGGCGTCGTACAGGTCACCCCCCGGTTGGGATTTTCGGGCAGTTGGGGTAGTCTGAGCCCTTCTGCTACTCACAGGAGTTCAAGATGATCCTCTCGACGACCCCCACGCTGGAAGGCAAAACCATTCGTGAATACCGCGGCATCGTGGTTGGCGAAGCCATTCTCGGCGCCAATATTTTCAAGGATCTCTTTGCCGGGATCCGTGACATCATCGGAGGCCGCTCCGGCGCCTATGAATAAGAGCTGGCCCGTGCCCGCGAGATCGCCTTCGATGAGCTGAAAGAGCGCGCAGCGGCCCTTGGTGCCAACGCAGTGGTCGGCATCGATATCGACTACGAAGTTGTGGGGCAAAACGGCAGCATGCTGATGGTCAGCATCAGTGGCACCGCCGTGGTGGTCTGATCGGGCTTCCGCCTCTGCATGAGCAATGAGCCGATAACTGGGTTATCGGCTTTTTTATTGCCTGTCTGATACGTGGCGGCTGGCGGGGTTATCATTCAACTCATTGATTTTAAATATTTATATTTATTAATAATTCCGCTAACCGGTTTTATTTTTTTTAACTGGGTGGCCCGAGAGGGTCAAGCTAGAGTGCCGCCATCAGGAACGACACCGCTCACGGACGATGTTCTCTTCTCTTGAAGGCGTATCACTATGAATCAAAAACCTGCTCTGCTGACCCTTGTCATGTTGGCCATGACCGCCCATGCCGGCAGTGCCCTCGCGGCGCTGCCCAATTTCAGCGCCACTTGTCCCACCGACATCCGGGTCAAGTCACAAGGGGGCAACGTCTTTATCAATGGCAAGAAGGCGACCCTAAAAACACTGGCGCCCGCCGCCTATTCGGCCACAAACGGCAAGGTAGTCATCGGGATCACCTTCGACCTGCCCGCCAGCGAACCCACCCTGGATTACGTCATCAAGCATGATCGCCGGGCCCACGGCTTTTGCACCGTGCACGCCTGGTCGTCGGGCAAGGCCGCCGCACTGCCGATGGCCAAGGGGGACTCGCCCTATCAGGGCAAGTGGATCGCCAAAAACCGCGAGACCGGCGCCACGGTGGCCAATATTCAGGTGGATGGCAAGGAGCAGGTGTGGGTCAACGGAGTCAAGGTGAAGGCGAAACGGGCCGATGGCGCGCTGCAGTTTCGTAAGGGCACCATCCTCTACACCTTGCAAGGGGATCCGCGTATTCGCGATGAGAGCGACTGGAATGACAGCGATGTTCAGAACACCGGCCCCATCCGGCTCGAGTAACAGACGTGCCGTGCCACGGCTTGGTCATTGATGCAAAAACAGAGAGCGGCATGGCCGCTCTCTGTTTTGTTGTCTCTATTGGTTGATCGCCGTGCGGGGCTAGATGCCGTGGATGGCGTTGGCTTCCCCATACCAGTCCAGCTTGTCGGCCAGAGTGACCACTGTGCCGATGATGATGAGGCTCGGGCTTTTCACCTGACGGGCCAGTTCGGCTAACAGCTGTAGCTCGCCGCGCACCACCCGCTGACTGAGCTGGGTGCCTTGCTCCACCAGCGCCACCGGGGTGTGACCTGGCATGCCGTGGGTTTGCAGCGCATCCTGAATGCGGGCGGCGTGGGCCAGCCCCATGTAGAACACCAGGGTCTGGCGGGGGGCCGCCAGCGCCGACCACTCCTGGGCGATATTGCCCTCCTTGTCGTGGCCGGTGATGAACTGCACCCGCTGAGCGTGATCGCGGTGGGTGAGGGGAATGCCGCTGTAGGCGGCGCAGCCTGAGGCTGCTGTAATGCCCGGTACCACCGAGAAGGGGATGCCCGCCTCGGCCAGGGTTTCCAGCTCCTCGCCACCCCGGCCAAAGATAAAGGGATCGCCCCCCTTGAGCCGCACCACCTGTTTGCCCAGCAGCGCTTGTTCCAGCAACAGTTGGTTGATCGCCTGCTGGGGCACGCAGTGGCGGCCCGCCTCCTTGCCGACAAAGATCCGCTCGGCATCCCGGCGAACAAGCGCCAACACCTCCTGCGAGACCAGTCGGTCATAGACCACCACATCCGCCTGCTGCAACTGCTGCAAGCCATTCAGGGTGAGCAGCCCCGCATCACCGGGGCCCGCTCCCACCAGGGTGACGCTTCCCTTGCTCTGTGGTTGCTCATCGAGCAGCTCTGCGACGCTCTGTTCGGCAGCTTGCTGCTGACCGCGGGCCAGCTGGCATGCCAGTCGCTCATGGCTAAAGAGCCGCTCCCAGAAGCGACGGTGGGCCAGCTTGTCCGGAATGAGTTTGACCCGCTCGCGCAGCTTGCCCGCCAGCGCCGCGAGCTGGCCGAGGTGTTGCGGTAGCAACGCTTCGAGTTTTTCCCGCAGCTGGCGGCTCAGTACCGGCGCCGCGCCTGCGCTGGAGATGGCCACCATCAGCGGCGAGCGGTCAATGATCGCGGGCATGATGGCGCTGCAGTGGGCCGGAGAGTCCACCACATTGCAGAAGATCTGGCGCAGGTTCGCCTCATGAAAGACCTGCTGGTTGACCTCTTGCTGGTTGGTGGCGGCGATCACCAGCCACTTGCCATCGAGCAGTTCGGGATGAAAGCTGGCGGCGCAGACGGTCAGGCGACCCTGCTCGGCCCAGCTCATCAGCTGGGGTTCCAGATGCGGGGCATTGATGGTGATCTTCGCCTTGGCATCGAGCAGCAGGCGCGCCTTGCGCACCGCCACCTCACCGCCGCCGACGATCAGGACCGGCTTGTTTTGCAGCTGACAGAAGAGAGGGAGAAAGTCCATAACAGGCTCCGGATGCTGGCCCGCTCGCAATGCCGCGCCGGGCGAGATAGCAGGGCGCGCCGTGACGCACCCCGGATGGTCGGGGGAAAGATCCCCCGACGGGAATAAAAAAGGGGAAGGGTGATCTACGCCCGGGCCCACGACAGATCCCCACCGGTGTCGGCCACTTGATCACGCTTCCCCAAACGAGGTTTTTCCTATTGCACCGCTTTGACATGCATGTTGGCGACGTACTGATCTTCGGCCCAGAAGATGCGGTCAGCGACCATGGCTTCCGGGTTGAGGGTGACGCCGCGCAGCACCCGCTCCTTGAACTTGTGATAACCGGCCCGGTCGATAAGGTGACCCATGTGCAGGTAGATGGGTTTGCCATCCAGCATCTCGGCCTCGAACTCGAACAGGTTCTTGATCACCGCGTGCAGCACCTCTTCGGTCACCCAGTTGAGGAACAGCTTGCCGGTACGGGGGGTCTTCTTACTGGTGCGTCCCCCCAGCTTGACCATATAGAGCTGCTTGGGATCCCGCTGCCAGGCCATAGTCGGGCAGGCCAGCACGCATTCGCCACAGCCGATGCACTTGCTCTCCTCCTTGACCGCCTTGCCATGCTTGATGGCGAGGCAATCCACAGCGTGGTGGCTGCACGCCTTGACGCAGGCGCCGCAGCCGATGCAGCGCTCGGCATTGAAGTGGATCTTGGCGATGCCGAGGATACCGAAGTCGGCCATGTTGGCCTTGGCGCAGTCGTTGGGGCAGCCGGCGATCACCATCTTGAGGTGATAGGGGTTGGGGTAGAGGTGCTTCTCCATCCGCTGAGCCAGCCCGGTGCAGTCGATATTGCCCTTCTGGCAGATGGTGTTGCCCTGACAGGCGACGATGTTGCGCCCGCCGATGGTCTGGTAACCGGCTGTGGTGTCCTCTACCTCGATGCCGCAGGTCTCCACCTCGATCTCCTTGATAAAGGGTTCGAGGGCGGCGTTGACCTTGTCCATGTCCTGATACTTGATGCCGGGCATCGCCAGCTTCTGGCGGGTGGTGAGGTGGATCAAGCCGTTGCCGTACTGTTCGGCGATCTGCTGGGCCACTGCCAGCAGGTGGGCGGGCATGATCCCGCCGGGAATGCGTACGCTGATCATCGCTTCGCCGCGCACCTTGGAGAGGCGGTATTCGTTCTTGGCGCGGGCCTTGATGATGTCGATATCGAGACTCATGGTGTTCTCCCTCAGTCGATCAGATGCTGGGCCTGGTCAAAACGAAAGACCGGTCCATCCACGCAGATATAGGTGTCGCCCATCCGGCAGTGGCCGCATTTGCCCACGGCGCAGGCCATGCGGCGTTCGTAGTCGACCCAGATGCGATCCTTGGGGATGCCCCGTTCGAGGAAGGCGAGCACCACGAAGCGGATCATGATGGGGGGGCCGACCACGATCACCTGGATATCCTCCTTGTCAGCGAGATCCAGCTGGTCGATGTAGTCGGTGACCCGGCCGATGCGAAACTGCTCGCTCTCCTTGCCCTCGTCCAGGGTGACGATGAGGTTCTGCTGCTCGGCCCAGAGCGGCATCTCGTGGCGATAGAGCACCGCCTGCTCGTTCTTGAAGCCGAGGATCATGTCGAGGGATTTCACCTCTTCCGGATGTTTGCTGAAGCGGCGCAGCAGCCCCTTGACCGGCGCGACGCCGGTACCGCCCGCCACCACGATGAGGTGCTGGTTGCGGTAGGTCTCCAGCGGATAGCCGTTGCCGTGGACGCCGCGCATCCACACCTTGTCGCCCACATCGAGGGCAAACAGCGCATCGGTTACCTTGCCGACTTTGCGGATCAGCAGATCCACATAACCATCGCCATAGTCGGAGACCGAGATGGGCGCTTCGCCGACGGTGGGCAGGGAGATCTCCACAAACTGGCCGTAGTGAACATCAAAGTCGCGGGAGACCCGAAAGTTCCACTCCAGCTCGGTGTGGCGCTCGATGGCCAGAATGGTGTAGGCCTTGGGCAGCAGGCGGTTTTCGACCAAGTCCTGCTGCGGTTCTGCTGTTGCGGTTTGCTGGCACTGGCACATATCAGTTCGCCCCCTGCGCGTTGTCGGCTGCGATGGTCTGTTCGACCACATCGGTCATCTTGTTGATGATGTTGCTAAAGGAGATGTAGTGAGGGCAGCGATCGTCGCAGCGGCCACAGCCGACGCACATGTGCTCCTCTCCCTGACGGGCCTTGTAGTCGTTGACCTTGTGCAGGGCGCGATAACGCAGGCGCTCGCCATGCTTGGCGCGAAAACCGTGGCCACCGGCCATGTCGCTGAAGCCATCCACCATGCAGCTGGCCCACTGGCGACGGCGCTCACCCTGCTTGGGATTTTCCGCATAGGTGAGGTCGTGCACGCTGTAGCAGCTGCAGGTCGGGCAGGAGGTGGTGCAGCGGCCGCAGCCGATGCAGCGGCTGTCGTACTCGGCCCAGACCGGATGAGCGGTGAGGATTTGGCGGATCCGCTGGGGGTCGTTACAGACACTGTCCGGAGTGCGTACCTTGACCGGGTTGCTCTGGACAAATTCCGGGGTGAAGTCGTCGGATTTACCGAGCTCGGCAAAGTAGCCGAGCAGCTCGGGATCCTTCACCTCGATACGGGCACCCTCATCGCTCAGACGAATGGCGGCGGCGTAGTCTTGGGTCTCGTTGCTGCCCATGGAGACGCAGAAGCAGTTCTCGAAGCTCTCGCGGCACTCCAGCAGCACCAGCTTGAGCTTGCTGCGCAGCCGGGCGTAGTAGACGTCGCTGTTCTGGCCATTTTTCAGGTAGACCTGATCCAGCCTGCGCAGAGCGTGGATATCACAGCTGCGCAAGAACAGCAGGGTGGGTTTGGCCTCCACCTTTGATTCGCGCAGCTCCAGATTGTCGAAGTGGAACAGGGTCTGGGTGATGGGGAGCACCACCTCTTTTGGGGAGAAGTGGGACTTCTCCTGCCACACCAGATCGGCCGGATGGCGGATGCTGTGGTAGGTGACGTTGTCGGTGTCGGAGAAGCGGCCGCCCCGATATTCGGCCGCGGGCGCCATGATCCGGTAATCGGGCAGCAGCCGCTCGAACAGCTGCGCCAGCGCGGGATGGGTGAGAAGAAACGACATAAATAAACACCTTGTATGAGGGTGAGATGCCCTGGCATAGGGATGAGGCGCAAGCCGCTAAGAGTGTCTGGCACCGGTTCTGGCCGCGCTTGCCTCGCCACGGTCTGTTTTTATGACTCATGTTGCTCAACGGACCCGATTGTTATTGTGTTGGCGGCGCGTGCGTCGCGGCAGGTCGGGTCATGCCTGTAAAACCCTTGTCAATTGAGCAGGGCGGCCTGATAGCCTGCGCACTTGCCCATCACGTATCCCATCTCCAGCTTGTTGATATCGCGGGTAAAACGGGAGACGGGGAAGTAGTCGGCCGGGGCGATCACCTCGATCTGGCAGTCCTCCGGCGGATTGGCGATAAAATCGAGCGCCTCGTTGTAGCTGCGATCCCGCTGCTCCAGCGCCTGTGCCAGCGCGGGGCGGGTCTTGAGCAGGGTACGGATCATCCAGGGGAAGGGCATCGGCTTGAGCCGATAGCCAAGGGGCTCGGAGAGGATCACAGTCAGGTGACGGGCACCGCGGCGGTAGGCTTCGATCACCGGGATGGAGTCGGCCACCCCGCCATCTGTCATCGGCACCCCGTGCACCTCCGGGTATTCGTGGGAGGCGAGGGGAATGGCGCAGCTGGCGGGCAGCACCTCGTTCATGTTCTCCGGCTTGACCCGGATGTACTCCGCCTTGCCGGTCAGGGTATTGGTCACCACCGCATAGAAGGGGATGCCGGTCTCCCGGTAGGCGTGAATGTCGAGGGGATACTTGCGGCAGCTGGTGTTCCACAGCCAGTGGATATCCACCAGATTGCCCCCCTTGGCAAAGCGCAGGGGATCCATAAACTGCTGGCTGCACGCCAGTTTGGTCAGGATCTCGTGGCTGCGGCCATGCTGGCTGGCGAGATAAGCCAGCAAGTTGGTGGCCCCCGCCGAGACGCCGATGGCGAAGTCAAAGGGGCGATAGTCATGCTCGATAAACGCATCCAGTACGCCGCTGGCAAATATGCCGCGCATGGCGCCGCCTTCTACAACCAATGCGCTGGGGGATGCGTTTTTGTTCATGACAGGCACCTCATTGATAAGTCAGAGAGAAAAAGTGGGAAAGAGAACGTTCGGGCTGTCAGGCCGACCATTCTGACAACCAACCGGGGTTGGCCATCGCAATGAGGTCATTCTAGGAAGGGGATGGTGTTTAGAATATCTGTTAATAATGAATCAAGTGTTTTGTATTTCTAAACGATGGTGATAAACCCGTTGTGATCAAAGGGGTTGTGTAGGAGTCTCAACGACTCTGTGATGGCTGGATATTGGCAAGGATGAGTGTGTCATGACGTTATTGGTTCCCCCGCTGCTCCGACGTGGCGATACCATCGCTTTTTTCTCCCCCTCCAGCGCGGCGACCGCCTGGGCACCCAACCGTTTTGCCCGCGCCAGAGCCTTTCTTGAGGGGCAGGGCTTTAGGCTCAAGGCGGGCAGCCTCACCGGCCAGCAGGATCACTGGCGCTCCGGCTCCATTGCCGCGCGGGCCGAGGAGCTCAACGCCCTTATTCGCGACCCAGAAGTGCGCTGCATCATGTCGGTGATTGGCGGCAGCAACTCCAACTCCCTGCTGCCCTACCTCGATTTTGAGGCGCTGAGGCGCGATCCCAAGATCATCGTTGGCTACTCAGACGTGACGGCGCTGCTGCTCGGCATACATGCCCAAACTGGCCTGGTTACCTTTTATGGCCCGGCGCTGGTGGCCTCCTTTGGCGAGTTGCCGCCGCTGGTGGATGAGACGCTGGCCAGTTTTTTACAGATTGCGCTGGCCGATGAAGCTGGCGTCCCCTGCACGCTGCCCACCCCGGTGCAGTGGAGCGATGAACGGTTGGACTGGGAGAATCAGACCCGGGCCAAGCAGTGCCAGCCCAATCGGCTGATCTCGGTGGGTTCTGGCCGGGTTGAGGGGCGACTGATCGGCGGCAATCTCAACACCATGGCGGGGATCTGGGGCTCCCCCTATATGCCGCCCATCGAGCACGGCGACATTTTGCTGCTGGAGGACAGCCTGAAATCTGCCGAGACGCTGGAGCGCTCCTTTGCCCATCTCAAACTGTGCGGGGTGTTGGAGCGGATCGGCGCGCTTATCCTCGGCAAGCACGAGCTGTTCAACGATCAGGGGAGCGGCAAGCGCCCCCTTGATATTCTGCTGGAGGTAGTGGGGGAGCCAAGCTTCCCTATTCTGGCTGAGTTTGACTGCGCCCATACCCACCCCATGCTGACGTTGCCGCTGGGGATCGAGGTGGCGCTCGATCTCGACCGCCAGCAGCTCACGTTGCTGGAGCCCTGGTGGCGAGCAGAATGAGGGCGAAATGAATGTCCAACAACAAGGCCGCGGATGCGGCCTTGTCTGTTTTTGTGGGGCGTGATCAGGGCAGGGCATCGGGCCGGAAGCTGGCGCGGATCTGCGGCACCAGGCTTGATGGGTCGAACCCTTTCTCCTCGCCCAGCACCGGATGGAGCAGGGGCTTCTCTTCGATGGGGGTGATATCCCCCGCCAGCAGCTGGCGGGTGGCCTGACCCATCTGGTAGAGCTGGCGCACCGGCGCAAACTGGGTCGCCAGATTGAGGGGATCATCTGCGCGGGTGAAGGCCATCATGGGGATCTGGTAGGTGGCATCGCGCGCCGGCTTGTCACCGTGAATCCCCTTGCCGGCGGACATCAAAAACGGCTGGTGATCGCCAAAGGCCACCACCAGATAGCGCTTGCCTGACTGGTCTAGGGTCTTGAGCAGTCGCTCCAGCGAGGCCATGGCATCCACCACCCCTGTGTAATAGGTGTTGAGCAGCTGGGTGTCACTCTCGCTCTGGTTCGGGCAGGCGCCGCTGCGCTCCTGCCCCTGATAGCGGGGGCCATCGAAGGGGCCGTGCCCCTGCATGGTGACCGCATAGGCAAACAGCGGTTTGTCATCCTGTTCGCTGCGCTTGAGCAGGTGGTCGATGAGCGCATCATCGGAGATATAGAGCCCCTTGTGCTCAAGGGTGGTGAAGCGGGTATCGAACCAGCGCTCCTCATAGCCAAGCGCCGGGATCGCCTTGGCGCGGCCCCAGAATTTTTCCACATAGGGGTGAGCGAACAGGGTCTGGTAGCCGCTCTGTCTGGCGCTCTGGGCCAGCCCCGGCACCTGCTGCGAGAGGTAGTAGTAGGGCACCACCCCCTGCTTGAGCAAGCCCACCGGCAGGCCGGTGTTCATCTCGAACTCCGCCAGTACCGTCATGCCGCCGGTGGTGGGGGAGTGGATGGTTTTTTGCCACTGCTGCACGCTGGCGGGTAGGGAGAGGGTGGGAGCCGGGGCGCAGATCCGCCCCTTCCAGTCGAGCCAGAGCGACTCATATTGCAGCACGATCACCAGATCCCAGCGCGGCGCTATGCCCTGGGGCGGATAGCTTAGCTGCGGGGTCAGCTCGTTGATCTGCAAGGGGTAGCGAAACACGCTGCCGCTTTGCAGCATCTCGTCCACCAGATTGAACAGATAGAGGCCGGGGCCGGAGCGGATGATGTCCCTGTGGTAGTTGACCGCGCGATCCACGTAGCGAATGTTGGCCCCCAGCAGCTTGTTGCCGGTCTGGGTGGCAAAGACGCACAGGGCAAAGAAGGCGACGGTGGCGGCGGCAGTGCGCAACACCCAGCGCGACAGGGCAAAGCGCCAGCAGAGAAACAGTGCCAGCAACACGGTGAAGATGGGCAGGATGGGGTGCTGGTCGAGCAGGATCCGCAGCAGCGCCAGCAGGTTGCCAAAATCGTCCCCGCCGAGCGGCACGCCGTAGATGGCGATCTTCATAAAGTTGGCGAGCAGGCCGATGCCCGAAAGCGCGGTAAAGACCAGCCCCATATAGAGGTTGAAGCCCGCCAGCGCGCAGAGGCTCCAGCCCAGCACCATGCTGCCCCAGGCGAGATAGTAGTGCTCCGGCCGAAAGCCTGACCAGAGCAGAAACTCCCCCAGCTTGAACACCACGAAGCCGTGCAGCAGCACGAAGGTGAGGTTGCCGAGCAGCAGGCTGCCGATGATCCGCCAGCGCAGGCTGCGGCGCAGCTTTGGCAGCACCGTTTTGAGCACGGCGGCGCTCAGGGCCAGCACCAGCGTCAGGCTCACCACCAGATAGGTGAGGTTGAAGCCCTGCTCCGGCAGGGTTTGCAGGATCTGGCTGAAGTCGCCGCTCTCGGGGCGATCTTTGAGCAGCAGACCGATGCGCAGCTGATAACGGCTGGCCAGCGCATCGTCCGGGGCGCGCAGGGTGCTGTTGAGATCCAGAGTACAGCGGTTATTGCGGCACACCTGACGCTTATCCACCGCTTGACTGAGCTGGTCGATCCGCTCCCCCTTGTCGTTGAGCAGCTCCACCCGCACCTTGTCCCCCGCTTGCAGCGGCCCTCGCAACTGCCATTGGCTCCGCACCACCAGATAGAGGCCGCGGCTGTCGCTTTTATAGAGCAGGGCGTGGCGGGTGAGGGTGGCCAGTGGATTGTCGGCGGGGCCCAGCACCAGCGGCTGGGCGCGGCCCAGCCAGCTGCCGGGATTGATCAGCGGCAACAACAGGGTCAGCAGCAGCAATCCGCCCAGCAGGGCAAGCAGCAGAGAGGGCAGACTCAGGACGCGGGGGCAGCCTGAGGAGGGGCGATTCATATAAGCTCATCCTTTGAGCGAGTGAGGGAGAGATCGTTCATCCGCATAGAGTTTGACCCGATGGTGCGGGCCTTGTTTCAGCTTGTCAATTTAATGACCACTTAATGAATATTTGGTTACAGCTCAACCTTGCAAATTGTGATCCCGATCGAGGGGTTGTTCGGAATATGTGATGAAAGCGTCATCATGGGGTTTTGCCACTGGCTTGGGAGGGATCTGCTGTTTAGTCTCTCGATAGCGACTGGAGGTACATGTATGAATCCCAAAGTGATGGCACGTCAGGCCAGATTGCTGCGCATGCTGGAGAGCAAGGAAGAGATCCGGATCGGACGCGAGCGCGACTGTCCGCTGCCGCTGGCCCAACTGGTCAAGCTGAAGGATAGCCATCCGGCTGTGGTCAAGGTCTATCGCCACGGTCTCACCGCCGAGGTGTTTCACCTCAAGGTGGAGGGGCATCACTGGTGCCTCAAGCGGCGCCGTCAGGATTCACTGGTGGCCAACCTCGATGGCAAGACCGCCTTTCTGACCGAGCTGGAGCGGCGGCGCGAAATCGAGGCGCTGCGCGAGCTGCATCCTACTGTCCTCTCCCACGTGGTCTGCACCAGCTTTGGCTCGGCGCGCGCCGGTGTGCTGGTTTCCCCCTGGTTGCGGGGCGTGCCGGTCCATCAGCTCAACGAGCGCAATCTGGCCCAGATACTGGAGGTGCAGGGGGAGCTGGCCCGCTGGGGCTGGTTTGACTGGGACCCGAGCCCGGGCAACCTGCTCGATGACGGCGAGCAGATCTGCGTGTTCGACTTTGGCTATATGTGGACCTTCGATCCCCGCTTTGAATACAACTCCAATGGTCTGGTCGACCCGCAGTTCCATGTGCCGGAGCGACTGGAGACCCGTACCCTCTCCGGACTCTGGCTCGATGAGGCCGATCCTCTGCCGCAATTTCGCTACTGGCGTGAACTCTGCCTGAAATGGGTGAAACGGGAGATCCATCACCTGATCCGTGAAGGGGCCAGCGCGCCCGTGCTGGCCCGCCTGCACGCCCTGCAAGGGGAGTGGAGCGCCGCGCTGGCGAGCGACGACGCGCTGGTCGCCAACTGGTGGCGGGACATGTATCGCAGCCACCGGCTCGATGTGGCCGATGATCTGAGCGGCCAGAGCTGCTGCCCGCTCACCCTGCGTCGCCTCGACTGGTTGATGCAGGCGGTGACGGATCACTATCCGCTGCTGGTGGACAATCTCTCGCCTCAGGAGACGGAGCTCGGCCAGACCGGGCTGCTGGCCCGCTTGCAGCAGCTGCGCCGCGAAGCCGTCGCCTGTCAGTTGCCAGCCACCAGCCTTGCCTGAGCCAACACATCTGCGAAATACAAATGAACAGGGCGCCTTGCAGGCGCCCTGTTGCATGGCCGGAATTGCCTCGGGTGAGGATCAGTCCAGCAGCTCCTGATGGAGGCGGTTGACGATATTGCCCGCCTCGCTCTCCTTGACCAGAAAGCAGAGGTTGTGGGCGCTGGCGCCGTAGCAGATCATCCGGATGTTGTGCTCGCGCAGGGCGTCAAAGACCTGACTGCCCACCCCGTTCACTTCGCTCATCCGGTTGCCGATGAGCGCCACCAGTGCCAGACCGGTTTCCACCTCCACTTTGCAGAGCTGGCCCAGCTCGGTCAGTACCTTGTCGCTCAGGATCGGTTCGCCGTTGCTCTGGCTGCCGGTGTGATCCAGGGTCAGCGACACGCTCACTTCCGAGGTAGTGATGAGATCGACCGAGATGCGGTGACGGGCCAGAATGCCGAACACTTCGGCCAGGAAGCCGTAGGCGTGGAACATGTTGAGGCTGTGCAGGGTCACCAGCACCTGCTGGCGGCGCAGGGCGACGGCGCGAAACAGCGGGCTTGAATCTGTGCTGGCGCGGATCCAGGTACCACCGGCGGCGGGGTCCTTGGCGGAGCCGACAAACACCGGAATATTCTGGCGCACCGCCGGTTGCAATGTGGCGGGGTGCAGCACCTTGGCGCCGAAAGTGGCCATCTCGGCTGCTTCGACAAAGCTGATTTCGGGAATGGGGCGGGCGCGGGTGACGAGGCGCGGATCTGTAGTGTAGATGCCGGGCACATCGGTCCAGATCTCGATACTGGCGGCATCGAGCGCTTCGGCGAGCAGGGCTGCGCTGTAGTCAGAGCCGCCGCGCCCCAGCGTGGTGGTGCGGCCATCGCCATCGGCACCGATAAAGCCCTGGGTGATGATAAGGCTGTCGCCAAGCTGCGGGCCCAGCGTCTGCTGGCAGAGAGTGCGGGTGGTGGCCAGATCGACGGTGGCCTTGCCAAAGCGGCTGTCGGTGCGCATCAGCTGGCGCACATCCTGCCAGTGGGCCTTGACGCCGCGCTGGCGCAGCAGCTCGGTAAAGAGGCGGGTAGACATCAGCTCGCCGCAGGCGATGAGGCGATCGGCCAGCTCCGCATCGGTATGCTGGTGGGCTTGCTGGGCCATGAGGCGGATCTCGTCCAGCTGGCCATGAATGAGGGCGCTCACATCAACAGGGTTGCCGAGATCGGCCAGAATGGCCTGCTGGATCCCGGCCAGTTTGGCCAGCTGCTCGTCGCGGCCCGCCTCGTCCAGCTCCCCTTGTGCCAGAGCGACCAGCAGGTTGGTGACACCGGCACTGGCGCTCAGTACCACCACCCGGGTGGCGGGATTGGCCAGCACGATGTCGGCGCAGTGATTCATGGCCGGGAAGTTGGCGACACTGGTTCCGCCAAACTTGGCGACATTGATCGGGCTCATTGCTTACTCCTGTCTTATTTTAAGATTCCGGTTCCATCGGGCAAAAAAGAGAGGAGGAGGCTGAAAATGGCAGGAATGAACGAAGCTATCCCGGCCAGAAGCACTCCACCTGCAGAGCCCATCCCGTACCGCCCCTTACAGGGCGCGGTGGGGGATGATCACTACCGATGACAACCCGGGGGATTCAGCCCCCGCAGCCGACGTTGAGGTTACCAGTCTCCTCACTCGTCTCGGCGCTGCTCCCCCTGACCCAAGTTCACCGGACGCTGGCGTCCTCCCTTGGGCTGCCTGGGCAGCGCTCCTCTTCTGGCTCCACCAGGGCGGTGGAGTGCATTTAGAAATAACCTGCGTTGGATTGCACTGTCAATCGAGTTTGTGAAAAAGTTCAAATTGTCGGCTAACTCAACACAGAATCAATGACTTAGGCAATGGTCTTTGACAAAACCTTGGAACGGCGCTGCCAGTTGTAGAGACGCTGGCGCGCCACCGGCAGATCTTCCACTTCCAGCGGATCGAAGCCCCGCTCCCGGAACCAGTGGATGGAGCGGGTGGTGAGCACGAACAGGCGGCGAATGCCGAGCCGCTTGGCCCGCTCGGCCACCTTGGCCACCAGCTGATCCCCCCGGTTGGAGTTGCGATAGTCGGGGTGGATGGCGACGCAGGCCATCTCCGCCATCGCCTCTTCCATAAAGCAGTAGAGGGCCGCGCAGCCGATGATGAGACCATCGCGCTCGATGATGGTGAACTTGTCGATCTCCATCTCCAGCTGCTCGCGGGAGCGGCGCACCAGAATCCCTTCCTCCTCCAGCGGGCGAATAAGATCCAGAATGCCACCGATATCTTCGATGGTGGCGGCGCGGGCCTGCTCGGCACTTTCCCGCACTATCTGGGTGCCGAGGCCGTCGCGACTGAACAGCTCCTGCAGCATGGCGCCATCATCCTGATAGCTTACCAGATGGGAGCGGGGCACCCCGCCACGGCAGGAGGCGATCGCTGCGCGCAGATAGCGGGCAGTGCCGGACATCTCTTCGCCCGCCTGCTCCAGCTCCACCAGCAGCTCTTCGGCCTGCTCGGGGAAGAGCTCGGAGATGGCCTCGCCGTGTCTGTCCATCACCCCCTGGGTGCTGCTGAAGCAGATAAGCTTGTCCGCTTTGAGATCGACCGCCACCCGGCGGGCCACCTCTTCCGAACTCAGGTTGAAGCTCTCGCCGGTGACCGAGCAGCCGATGGGGGAGATGAGCACCAGACTCTTCTGATCAAGCTGGCGGGTGATCCCCTCCACGTCGATGCGGCGCACCCGGCCGCTATGGCAAAAGTCGATGCCATCATCCACCCCCAGCGGCTGGGCGGTGACGAAGTTGCCGCTCACCACGCTGATCCGCGCCCCCTGCATCGGGGTGTTGGCGAGCCCCATGGAGAGTTGGGCGGTGATGTCATATTGCAGGCCACCACACACCTGCTTGATGATGGTGAAACTCTCGTCATCGGTGACCCGGATCCGCTTGTGATACTGGGCCTCGATACCGGCGCGGGCCAGCGCTTCATCGTTTTGCGGACGTGAACCAAACACCAGCACCAGGCGTATGCCCAGTGTCTGCAGCAGGGCGATATCGCTGACGATATTGGCGAAGTTGGGGTGGCAGATGGCTTCTCCCCCCATCATCAGCACAAAGGTGGCACCCCGATGCACATTGACATAGGGGGTGGATTGCCGGAAGGCATTGACCAGACTGGGTTCGCGTTCACGCACTTGATATTTCTTCCATAAAAAAACAGCGATTGGCTCAATATATGAAAATTAATTCACAAATCAAGACTAAATATTGATTTTGGCCGTTTCTGGTCTACGAGGGGCGGCTTGGCCGTGCGGATCGGGAAAGGGTGACGGACGGTGCAGATGGCCGTTGGGGCGAGCGGGGAGGGGCCCGCCGGTTGATCCGGCGCGATAAACTGCTATCTTCGATGCTCCTTTTCGTCAGCTGTGTGATTTCACAGGGTTTTATACAAGGACAGAATTCATGGAACAGATTATTTCACCGGCAGATGCCCTGCCGGGACGACGCGAAGCGATGGTGATTGGTCAGCAGCATGCGGTGAACGGCAACCCGACCCAGGGTCCCTGGCCCGAGAACATGGAGATCGCCTGGTTTGGCATGGGTTGCTTCTGGGGCGTGGAGCGCCTGTTCTGGCAGCAGCCGGGCGTCTACTCCACCGCGGCAGGTTATCAGGGCGGCGTGACCCAGAATCCCACCTACAAAGAGGTGTGCAGCGGGCTGACTGGTCATGCCGAGACGGTGCAGGTGGTGTTTGATCCGGCGGTGATCAGCTACGGCGACCTGCTCAGACTGTTCTGGGAGCAGCACGATCCGGCGCAGGGGATGCGTCAGGGCGGGGACATTGGCACCCAGTATCGCTCGGTGATCTTCTATGGCGACGAGAGCCAGCAGATCATTGCCCAGCAGAGCATGGCGGCCTATCAGCAGGCGATGGCGGCAAGCGGCGACAGCCGTGCCATCACCACCCGCATTTTGCCGCTGGCGCCCTTCTACTACGCCGAGGATTACCATCAGCAATATCTGGAGAAAAACCCGGATGGTTACTGCGGATTGGGTGGCATTGGAGTCTGTTTGCCGCCCAGCCTGAACCGCTGAACAGGTTTGTAGTCGATTTCTTAATAAAAGTGAAAATAAATGGTCGGAGGAGGGAACTTATTGCGACCAGTCGGGACTAACTAGGTAGCGTCCAGGGATCGGATGCAAAGTCCAGACACATTTCTTGCCTTGATAACCGCCTGATGAATGAACGCACTGGCGGGTTGAAAATGATAGCAAGCAGGGCTGCCCACCAAGGCGGCCCTTTTCCTTATCTGCTGTTTTGCAATCTTGCGTTGGGCGGGAGAGCCGGACGGCAGATCAGCCGATGGCGCTATCGAACAGGTTCTTGATGAGATCGATAAACTCGATGAGGAAGGTTTTCTGTTCCGGGGTCGGGGCGCGCAGCCAGACGGCAGAGAGCACCTCTTCCAGGTCGGCGACCACGGCGTCGGCCTCCTGCATGATGGCGAAACGCACCTTGGGATCGAGCTGGGGGTTTTGCTCGCAAATGGCCATCAGGTTGCTGGCAACACGGCCACTGACCAGATCTTCGATGGTCTCTTCACCATCGTTCTGCTGTTGGGATTCAAACAATCCCAAACTCTCCACCAGATACTCGATCAGCGAGATATAGCCTTCACTTTCTACCACCATGGTTGCTGCCTCAATACAGTAACAATACGAAAATTAAGCGTATTTTAGTGGCTTGCCCTAGCTTGGCAAGCAGCAGTGCAGGCGATGGCGAGTAAAACTGACTCCGCCCCGCTCCACGCACTCCAGCCCGGTCAACGTAAAGCCATGTCGTAAAAATAGCTCATAACTGAAGGCGCTGGCCTCGGTGGTGATGAGTGTCAGACCGAGCCCTCGGGCCCCCGCGAGCGCCGTGGTGAGCAGCAGATTGCCTAGTCCCTGGCGCTGATGGTCGGCGCTCACATAGAGCAGGCTGAGGTGGCCATCGGGGCTCAGGGTGACAAACCCGAGGGGCACATTTGCCAGCTCCGCTACCCAGCCGTGGTGTTCACGCAGCTGGCTGACAAAGCCCGGATGTTGTGAACCGAGGGCCCACTGCTCCACCTGCTCGGCGCTGTAGTGCTCGGGGCCGCAGCGTCGCACCGCCTGCTCAAACAGGCTCACGAGGGCGGGGATATGTGCCTCGCTAAGGGGGACAATGCAAAGTGCTGGACTAAGTGCTGGGGTCATAAGGTTGGGTCGTCAGTGGGGGAGAGGGGGCGCGGCGCCTGTGGCCGTTTGGCTTTAGGCAGACCCGCGACAACCCGCTCATAGGAGTGGTGCACCCAGCCCTGCCACAGATCATCCGGCAAGGTGCTGTTCAGGGTCACTGTGTTCCAGTGTTGCTTGTTCATATGCCAGCCCGGTTTGACCTCGGGGTGGATCTCGCGCAGCAGCAACGCCAGCTCGGGCTCGCACTTGAGGTTGATGGTGAGCGGCTCGGCCTGCCAATCCACCAGCGCGAACATCTTGCCCGCGATGCGGTAGACCAGGATCTCCGGGCCAAACGGGGTATCTTCGGTGGCGCCCGGCAGGGTCAGCAGAAAGTGGCGCAAACGGGTCAAATCCATGAAAAGTTCTCGCGCAAGGGGTGATCCGGGTCATGTCAGGCGCATATCTATCGGCGGGTCTGTTCTGTTAATATGCGCGCAGCCGAGTATACCCCCCATCACCAAGGGAGCCTATTGGATGTTGTATCACAAGACTTTCGAACTGGGTCCCGATCGGGATTGGGTGGTGTTTGTCCACGGCGCCGGTGGCAGCTCCTCCATCTGGTTCAAGCAGCTGCGCGCCTATCGCGAGCACTTCAACGTGCTGTTGCTGGACTTGCGTGGCCACGGCCAGTCCCACCAGCTGCAACAGGTGGTCAAGGGCCACTACAGCTTTCGGGAAGTGACCGAAGATATCGTTCGGCTGCTCGATCATCTCGATATCCGCCGCGCCCACTTTGTCGGCATCTCCCTTGGCACCATCCTTATTCGCCATCTGGCCGAGCTCTGCCCGGAGCGGGTGAAAAGCATGGTACTGGGGGGCGCTATCCTGAGGCTCGATATCCGCTCGCGGGTGCTGGTGCAGCTGGGCCGACTCGGCCAGCACTTCCTGCCCTATATGTGGCTCTACCGGCTGTTTGCCTTCATCATCATGCCGCGCCAGCACCATCAGGAGTCGCGCAACCTCTTTGTGCGCGAGGCCCGCAAGCTGTGCCAGAAAGAGTTCAAGCGCTGGTTCCGCCTCGCCACCGAGGTCAACCCGCTGATGCGTTATTTTCGCGAACGCTCCCTGCCCATTCCCACTCTCTATGTGATGGGGGAGGAGGATCATATGTTTCTGGCACCGGTACGCGAACAGGTGGCCCGCGATGCCAGCTCCTCGCTGGCGGTCATTGAACAGTGCGGCCATGTCTGCAATGTGGAGCAGCCGGAGCAGTTTAATCGCCGTACCCTGGCGTTTATTCAATCTTTGACCGGTGGGCAACAAAATAAATAAGTTCTGATTGAAAACTCCGCCACTTTTTCGGTTACCCTAAAATTCCATTTTTTAAAATGGGATTTCTGTCGTCAACGATTTTACGGCTTGGTGGATTTTTTGTTCATTTGAAATGGCAAACTCAATTCCATCTGATGTAACTTGGAAACCAACGTATTCGTTCCCATTATAATCACAGTCAATTTTTCTTTCTATTAGGTTAGCCTGTTCAAGCTTAATTAAACCAATATTCAAAGATAATTGCTTTGAGGAGGAGTTCTGATTCAGTATCTTTTGCATATATTCATTTTCTATCTGAAATTTAGTCATTGGTGAATCACCACTAGCTGTTGATAGTAAAAGGGAGAAGAGAAATAAGTTATCATCATTTGGTACATATCCTCTGTGTTCATGTCGTTCAGATTTTATAAAATCGTTGGTCTTTGTATTGAAAAAACCAAGTTTTTTCATCTGCGTTTGAAATGAGAAACATGCAGCATTGACTACGGAAACAAGATCATCGAGACGCTCATTGTTATATGTCTGAGTGTTTAAGTTGAGAATGTCGGTTGGAATATGTAAATCTTTTATGTTTCTAGGCTTCAAGATAAAACATCTTTCTTGGCCAATAGCACCAATAAACAACCCTAACTCAAACAGTATGTTATCTCTAATTGTTAGTTTACTTTCACCACGGATTCTTGTTAAATCGTCAGGGCTGAAAATAAATAATGCAAAATCAACATTGTTAGCTGTATTTGTGAGTGATGCTAGAGTGCTTCCACCAGGTTCAAATACGTTTGACCATACAGTCCCTTCTGCACATCTATCCAAGTTTTGATTACATGCACTGGCAAGATCATGGTTTTCTGAGGATGACGCGATGAAAATTCTCGGTAACTTATTCATGAATAGGCCTTGTCATTTTGTCTTATAAGTTAAAAGTTGCTTTGCAAAGAGCCTGATAGTTTATGTAGCTATTTTTCCATGCAAGAAGAGTTTGGCTTTATTTTAATTGCATTTATTTAAAATGTAATTTACATGGGCGTAAGGTTGTTGAATTTGTAATTATAGATATGGTCATTGCACATCTTTTTTTAAACCAAGTAACCAAGGTATTATGGTCAGAGTAAACAGTGCGATCAGGGTGGCGAGAACCCGGTGGACTATCGGCCCATACCAGAAAGGTAGGTTGGGCTGAGCTTGCGAAGCCCAACGTTTACCGAGACGTAAGGATAAAGAATTGGTCTATTCACCATGTCTTTAAAATAAGGTGATGCAATTCGCTTCGCTTATTGACACCCTACGATCGGGATGGCTACCGCACGGGGTTACAGCTCCCCGAGTACTGCTTTTAACCAGATTGAAAATGGGTAAATCATGGGCTTACCTCGGCTGCTTTTGGGGCTGTGAGGGCCAGATGAGCAAGGTATCAAACACCTACCAATAAAAGTGAGTAAAAAGTTAGTTATCGCTCGGATTTTGAAGGGTTTTTTGACAAGGATCAGACTTGAGCCAAGTTGGCTGCGGGTTGAGTGGGTGAGGGTGTTTGATAAATAAACAGATAAGACATCCTCGACGACTGGCGCCAAGTGACAGAAGTGGCTGGGCAATATCACGGTTATGCCCTGTTATAAGGGCGATTTGTTTTTAGGTCATCGATCAGACCGGCCACCTTTGTCGAGGGTGTTCAGTAGCCGGTCATCTCCAGATAGCCGACCCCCTTGGCATCCCCCGAGACAGAGACAGCTCCCTCCCAGTAGTCAAAGCGACCGGTCATGGCCTGATTGGGCTGACGGGCTTTGATGGTGAGGCTCATTCCGGCGGCCTTTAGCTGCCACTCGACGGGGTAATCCTGCCCCTTGGGGCCGCGCCAGGTGTTGCCCGGCGTAAGGCGAATCGCGTCGGGGGCGAGCACCCGGCTGCTGCCGTCGCGTTCAATCAAGATACCGTAACGGTTTTCTGGCTGGTTTTCGGGATTAGCGCGGCCCGATTTGGTGCGCAGGCGAAACAGCATCAGTTCGCGGCCATCGGCCAGTTGCAGCGAAAACCAGTCCCAGCCCGATTGCCACTCGGCCAATACTGAGCTGCTCCACTCGTGATCAAACCACCCTTGTCCAGTCACGGTGCGGGTCTCGCCATCGCGAGTCAGGGTGCCGCGAAGAGTGAGGCGCGGGTAGGAGTAGTAAAAGGAGGCGTTGCCCGGGCTCTTCTCGCTATAACCGGCCTTGCCTTGCAGCACCAGCGGCTTGGCGGCAGTGACGGTGAGGTTCAGCTCGCCAATCTTGCTCTGCACCTTGAGGGTGGCGGGGAAGAGCGCCGCCCCTTGCGAGGCAAGCCGCCACTCCCTGAGCCAATATTGACCGCCGCTGGCCCCCGCCAGCCCCGGCCCCTGCCGACTGGCCCGTTCATCTTGCTGGTGGCTGCCACGGTCGAGATCCGTGATGGCAAACTGGGCCAGCCAGAGCTGGGGGGTGAGCCAGGGGTTGCTGGTGCGGAGTTCTTGCTCGATACCCTGCCTAAACAGGGTCCACTGCATGCCATATTCGCGCCCCTGTTCATCCTTGAGGTTGCCGGTGAGATACCACCACTCGGAGCGGTAATCGGGGTGGGCCGCGTGATCCTCCGGCAGCTGGATGGTTTGTCCCGGCTGCACCTTTTTAAAACTGTCGTTGCCGCCGCCGAGCAGGGCGCCCAGATCGCTGGCAGCTATAGCCCCGCTATAGAGCGTCCAGAGCATACCCAGCGCCAGCGGCCACCCTTTGATCTGTTTCATACCACTCTCCTTGCCGCATACCAGGATGCCAATGCGCCACATACCGGTGCCAGCAACAGGGCGGTGACCGCATGAAGGGGGGCGGCCTCGAAGGCGAGGCGCCAACCAAAGGCGCGGGGATTGACCACCTCGATCAGCACCCAGGCGAGGCCATACCCCACCGGCAGGGCCAGCAGGGCGGTGAGCAGCCCCAATCCCGCCCCTTGCCACACCAGCAGCTGGCGGCAGTGGCGGGGGCTCAAGCCCAGACTCTGCAAGGTCTGCAACTCGCCACGGCGCGCCAGTCCCAGCACCATAAAGGCCGAGCCAATACCGACAAAGGCGATGCCGAGGATCAGCAGTTTCAATAGCTCGGTCACCACAAAGGTCTGGTCAAACACCTTGAGCGCCGCGCTGTGAATGGCGGGGGCGGAGAGCAGATTGAGCTGCTCGCCATAGCGCTCGCGCAGGCGGTCGGCCAGCTGCTCGGGGTCGTTGCTAAAGAGGGCGAGGGATTGCACCGCCCCCCCTTCGAAGGCGTGCAGAATTTGCCCCTTGTCGCTGCCGTAATCCTGATAGACACCGGTGACGGTGAACTGCCTTGGCCCCTGCTCGCCGCTGATCGCCAACGTCTGGCCCACCTTGACCCCGAGGCGCACCGTCAGCGGTTCGCTCGCCAGCACTTCGTCGGGACGGGTCGGCCAGCGTCCGGCCAGCAGCGGATAGGCCGCTTTAAGCTGGGGGATAAAGTCCATTTGCGCCCACTCGATGGGCTGCCCCTGCCAGCGGGCGGGGTACACCGAGCGGCGTGAGGCGGCCCTCACCAGCGGGTTGGCGAGCAGGGGCTCGAGGGTGGTGTCGCTCAAGGTGCCCTTGTTGCCCGCCACCCCCTTGGGGGCGGTGACATAGAGATCGGCGGCCAGACGCTGGCCGAGCCAGATCTCCACGCTGGAGCGAAAACTCGACACCATGACCCCGATGCCGATGGCCGCCGCGATGGCGAGCTGCAACGCCATTACCGCGATAGCGGTGCGATCGAGGTGATAGAGGGTCTCGGCCACCCCGAGCCGAGCGGTGAGGGGGCCGCCCGCGCGGCGTCGCAGCCAGCCAAGCAGGCCGCGCAGGGCATCGGGTAGCCAGAGCGACATGGCCAGCAGCCAGCCGCCGGCGATAAACAGGGCGCCGGTCAGACCCGTTTGCGGCAACCACAGGCACAGAGCGCACAGCAGCAAGATGGCGATGGCCAGCACGCGCCGTCGCCACGGGTGAGCGGGGGGGCGGCTGCTTTCCGCTCGCAGTTCGAGGGGGGATTGGCGCAGCAGCTGCCACCAGCCGGGCAGGTTGGCGGCCAGCGTACCGAACAGCCCGATCAACAGTGCCTTGAGCAGGCTCACAGGGGAAAGGCGCAACAGATCGATGGGGTTGGGCCCATAGAGATCGGCCAGCGCCTGGGTCAGTTGCCCCATCAGGGCGAGCGCCAACAGGCTGCCGAGCAGCACCCCGAGCAGGGTGCCGATGGTGGCAAGAATAAGCAGCTCCAGGATGAGCCAACGCAGCACCCGGCTCGGCCCCATCCCCAGAATGATCAACTGGGCCAGCTGGGGGCGACGTACGCTCTGCACAAATCGCTGGGCGTTGAACACCAGAAACAATCCCACCGCCATGGCGAGCAATGACAGCGCCGTCAGGTTGAGGGCCAGTGCATCGCCAAGCTGGCTGGCATCGAGCACCGGGCTGATGGGTTCAAGCCACAAGGGCTGGTTCGGGTAACGGGTTTGCAGGGAGGCCTGCAGAGTGCGAGCCTCGGCGTCGCTTAGCTTGAAGACGATGCGATCGAGCCGACCCGCTTTGCCCAGCAGCGGTTGGGCGAGGCCGATGTCGGTTATCAGCAGTCGCTCCATGGGCACTGCGCCCGGTTCAAACGTGCCTGCCAGCGTCAGGGTCAGGGGGCGGGCGCTGGCGCCATCGCTGCCGCCCAGCACAAAGCGTCGGCTCTGGCCCGCTTGCCAGCCAAGGCGCTCTGCCTCGGGGGTAGCCAGCCAGATGCTGTCGGCGCGGTTGAGGGAAAAGGCGGGTTCGCTCGCGGGTCGGGCGCCAAACAACTGGCGCAGGGGGCCGGGGTTGAAGAGATCCATCCCAAGCAGTTGAAAGCTGCGCCCCTCTTCATCCTTGAGCCAGCCATGGAGCTGGGGCATGGCATCGAGGGCGGGCTGGCTGGTCACCAGTTGCACATAAAGCTGCTCATCCAGCCCGCCAGCGGGGGCCAGCCGGTAGTTGGCTTCCCCTGCCAGCTGGCTGCGGGCGGCGACAAAATTGGTGCGGGCACTGTGATTGAGCAGCTCGATGGCCACCACCAGCGACACTCCCAATACCAGCCCGGCCAGACTCATCAGCAGCAACCAGGGGTGGCTGCGATAGAGGCGCAGCAGCGCTTTAAGTGGCAGCATCAGCGTGACTCCGGCAGGCGCAGTCGCTGTTTAGTCATGACGGGGCCCTTTTAGTTCGATAAGTTGGCCCCCTTCGAGGCGAAGCACCCTGTCGGCCAGCGCAGCATAGGCGGGGTTGTGGCTCACCAGCAGCAAGCCTGCGCCGGTGTCCCGCACCGCCGCCACCATCAACGCCATCACCTGTTCGGCATTGTGCTCATCGAGGCTGCCGGTGGGTTCGTCGGCGAGCAGCCACTGGGGCTGATGGATAAGGGCGCGGGCCAGCGCCACCCGCTGTCGCTGACCGCCGGAGAGCTGCTCCGGCCAGGCATGGCGCTTGTGGCTCATATCGAGCCGCTGCAGCAACTGGTCAATCCTTGTCTCATCCGGTGGTAGAGCGTTGATGGCGAGCGGCAGGGCCAGATTCTCGGCCACGTTCAGGGTCGGCAGCAGGTTGAAATCCTGATAGACGATGCCGAAATGGCGGCCCCGCAGGCGCGCCCGCTCGTCGGGGGATCGGGTGTCGATCCGGGTCTCCCCCAGCCAGATCTCCCCTTCATCCGGTGCAATCAGCCCGGCGATCAGATTGAGCAGGGTGGACTTGCCACAGCCGCTTTGGCCCAGCAGCAGGGTGATCTCGCCAGCGGGGAGGGCGAGATCGAGATGGTGGAACAGCGGCAGTCGTTCACTGCCGTTATCGAAGCTCTTGCAGAGGTTGCGCAGGGTCAGCATGGGATAACCGTTTGATGGTCAATGGCTTTCATCATGCTTGGTACGCTAGCACGGCCAGCATTGATCAACACCCCTTACGGTTGATCAAGAGTGCCAGTTAGTGATCAAGGCGGCAAAAGAGCAGTGGATCCTCGCTGGATCCCGCTTGCCCGAGGTGGTTAGAATAGGGGCTTCCATGGGTCACAGGATGAGCAAGGATGTTACACAAGCAAGTCAGTTTTATCATCGATAGCAAGGGCAACAAGCAGGCTGCCGTCGTCCCCATCGAGATCTACAACGAGCTGATGACCCTGCAAAAGGCACTCTCCGACAACCGGCCGGGGGAGCGCGAGCTCTACCACTTCAACGGCAAGGGGGCCGAGGCCCACGGTTATCCGGTGGGCAAGCGGCAAAATCCGGGCTTTATGGTGCTGGCCGGTTCCACCGCCAATGGCGAGGATGCCGCCTCCCTGCGTGAAGCGGTGATCGAGCTGCGTCACGAACTGCTGGAGAAGGGGGTCATAGTGCCCCGCAGTCAGGGTGGCTTTGTCTTTACCGCCGATCAGCTGTTCAACAGTCCGAGTCTGGCCGCCAGTCTGGTGGCGGGCAATAACCGCAGCGGTCTGGATGCCTGGCAAAACAGCGCAGGCTATACCCTCAAGCAGTCGGGTTTCGGCAAGAAATAATCCCGCGTTTCGACAGCAAACCAATTAAGCGTTAATTGACCTGGATGAATTTTTCTTTTCATCCAGGTGCTAGCATCATTGCCAGACGGTTCTAAAAGGAAGAGACCATGTCTGCGCTCACCCCTGTTATTTTGCTGCTGTCCCTGTTTATCCCTCCCGCCCATGCCAGTAGTGGCCCTGTTCTGTTGACATCCTCCGCCATCGGACTTTTTTGTGTCGGATTGTTTGTGTTGGCCTACGCCCTGGTGATGGCTGAAGAGTATCTGCAACTGCGCAAGTCCAAACCCGTGCTGGTGGCCGCCGGGGTGATCTGGATCCTGATCGGTATCGCCTATGCACAGCAGGGGATGAGCCCTGTCGCCGAGCAGGCCTTCCGCCATACCCTGCTGGAATATGCCGAGCTGATGCTGTTCCTGCTGGTGGCGATGACCTATATCAACGCCATGGAGGATCGGCGGCTGTTCGATGCCCTGCGTGCCTGGCTGGTGCGATCCGGCTTTCACTTGCGCACCCTGTTCTGGTTGACCGGCGGGCTTGCCTTCTGTATTTCGCCGGTGGCAGACAACCTGACCACAGCGCTCTTGATGTGTGCTGTGGTGTTGAAGGTGGCCAACGGTGATCGGCGTTTTGTCAATCTTGCCTGCATCAACATAGTGATCGCCGCCAACGCCGGAGGGGCGTTCAGTCCCTTTGGCGATATCACCACCCTGATGGTGTGGCAGGCGGGCAAGGTGCAATTTGGCCAGTTCTTCACTCTGCTTATTCCCTCTCTGCTCAATTTTCTGGTCCCGGCCATCCTGATGAGCCTGATGGTGCCGCGCCATGTGCCGGAGGCTGATAACGAAGTGGTCGATCTCAAGCGGGGGGCCCGTCGCATCGTCGCGCTGTTCTTGCTGACAATCATCACGGCGGTGCTATGCCACAGTTTCCTCCACCTGCCACCCGTGCTGGGCATGATGCTGGGGCTCGGTTATCTGCAGTTTTTCGGCTTCTATTTGCGCAAGTCGCTGCCGCGATCCCTTGCCCGCAAGCGTGCGCTCTATGAACGCAATGGCGATGAGGTGCGGTTGCGCAGTCTGGGTTCTGTGGTGCCATTTGACGTGTTCAACAAGGTAGCCAAGGCGGAGTGGGATACCCTGCTCTTTTTCTACGGGGTGGTGATGTGTGTCGGTGGGCTGGGCTTTATGGGGTATCTGGAGCTGGTCTCACACTGGTTGTATGACGCTGGGGATCCCACCATGGCCAACATCTTCATTGGGGTCTTGTCCTCCGTCATCGACAACATTCCCGTGATGTTTGCCGTGCTCTCGATGAACCCGGATATGGCGCTGGGGCAGTGGCTGCTGGTGACCCTGACCGCCGGAGTGGGCGGCAGCCTGCTCTCCATCGGCTCTGCGGCCGGGGTGGCCCTGATGGGACAGGCCCACGGCATGTATACCTTCTTTGGCCACCTGAAGTGGCTGCCTGCCATCTTGCTCGGTTATCTGGTGAGCATAGGGGCGCACCTCTGGCTCAACAGTGCCCAGTTCTGAACGTCCGGGCGCCAGTACGAAAGAGGCTTCCGTTGACGGAAGCCTCTTTCGTTTTCCTGACAGGAGGGAGGGGGATCAATCGCCTCGCTTGCCGGTCAGCAGCCAGTAACTCAGGGTTGAACCCACGCCGCAGCAGGCGATGGCGATGGCCATGGGCAGCGGCGAGTGGGGCGGATTGAGGTTGACCAGAATACCGACCAGGGCGCCGATACCAAAGCGCAGGGTGCCTGCCAGTGCCGATGCGGTGCCCGCAGATTGGGGGAAGTGGCCCATCAGGCCGGTCATGGCGTTGGCGCCCACCAGACTGATATGGCCGACAAACAGCACCACCGGAATGACGATGCCCCACAGGCCGCCGGTCTGGCTCCAGGCGTTGTAGACCAGCAGAGCGCCCGCGCAGGGCAGCACCAGCAGACCGTATTGCAGCATCCGCTCGGCGCCCACCCCTTTCACCAGTCGGCTGTTGACGAAGGTGACCACTATCATCAGCAGAATATTGAGGCCAAACAGCCAGCCGTAGTGCTCGGTCGGCACCTTGAAGTACTCGATATAGACGTAAGGGGAGCCGCTTAAGAAAGCGAACATGCCGGAGCTGGAGAGGGAGCCGCACAGCACATAACCCATGGCGCCGCGATGGGAGAGCACCCCCCAGTAGTTCTTGAGGATCTGGCCCAGATTAAGCGGCTGACGGTGCTCCGGTTTCAGGGTCTCCTGAATTTTCCACTGCATCACCAGACAGATCAGCAGGCTGATCCCCACCAGCAGCCAGAAGATCACCCGCCAGTCGGCGTGGGCGCTGATATAGCCGCCCACCACAGGGGCCACCAGCGGCGCCAGGGTCATCACCAGAATGACGAACGACATGGCGCGAGAAAACGCATCCTTCTCGAACAGATCGCGCAGCAGGGCATTGACCACCACAGAGCCCGCCGCGCCGCCCGCCGCCTGCAACATCCGATAGGCCAGCAATTCAGGCAGGGAGTCCGCCATGGCACAGCCCACCGAGGCGATGGCAAACATCACCAGCCCCGCCAGGATCACCGGCTTGCGGCCATAGCTGTCGGCCAGCGGGCCGTAGAAGAGCTGGCCGATGGCAAAGCCGCCCAAAAAGGCGCTGATGGTGAGCTGGGCGCCGTCGATGCTGGTGGCCAGATCCCGGGCGATGGCCGGAATAGCGGGCAGATACATATCCACCGCCAGCGGGGTCAGACCCGCCAGAGCACCCAGCAGGATAAACAGGAAACGGGGGGAGAGGGCGGCAGCCTGAGCTGTTGGCGATTGGGGCATAGGGTGTCCAGTTGATGCGAAACGTCGGGTTGAAAAGCGCGAAAAAAGCAGTCTATCAGTTTTGTCGCGGCGATGGATCCGGTATGGCGAGCCAGAGTCCGGGCTCGGCGGCAAAGCGCGGGGCAAACCAGTGCTGGCGCACCGCAGTGGGCATTTCGCTTGCGGCAATGGGGCGGCGACTGAGGCGGCAGGCTCCCCGAGAGAGCGCCAGCGCCGCATCCCCCTTGTACCAGCCGTCCGTGACCGGCAGTGCCGTGGTCTCCCGCAGCAATTTTACCCCCCACTGGGTCACCAGCGCCGGGCACGTTGTTTCTGCCAGCCTTGCTGCCTGCACCATGGCGGGCGGACGGGGCAGGGTGAAGGTCGCGCCGAGCAGCAGCAATCCGGCCACCGCGGCCACCCACTCAGCACGGCGCGGCAGCCAACCCGCCAGCAGCACGAGACCGAGCAGGGTGATGGGGGCCAGATGGCGGGGATTGTCGGGGTTCTGGCCAAACAGGGTCCAGAGCAGCAGGGCGAGCCAGTAGAGTGTCCAGAGTGGGGAGAGGGCGGCAGGGTGGTTTTTTGCTCTTTGCCAAAGCGGCAGTACCAGCAAAGCCGCCATCAACAGCGGCCAGAGCGGGGTGAGCTGATCGTTGAAGGTGCTCGCCCAGCTCAGCAGCCGATCGCCATGGGCCGCCGCCGTGTTGCCCCACAGGGTAAAGTGGCCGTCGGTAAAGCGGCGCCCCTCGCTGAAGTAGGCCCAGCCATCGGCCTGCCAGACAAACAGCAGGCTGATAAGCCCCACCAGCAATATGGGGAGCACAAACCTGACGCGCGTGCCCTGCTGCGCCAGCCCGAGCCACAGGGGCAGCAGCGCCAACACGAAGTAGGAGGGGCGCAGTGCCAGCATAAGGCCTAGCAGCAGACCCGCCAGCGCAATTCTGCGCTGCTGCAAGGCCAGTAGCGTCCCGAGCCAGGCGGCGAGCGCCGGCCCATCCGAAAGGCCGGAGAGGGCGAGCGTCGGGGTGAGCGGCAGTGCCAGCACCAGCAGCCAGACTGTGGCGAGCAGGCTTGGCCGTTGCCACAATCTGACCGCCAGCAAGGCGGCGAGCGGCGCCAGCAAACTGCTACCGAGCAGACTTGCCCACTGCACCGCGCGGGCCGGATCGTCCACCGCCAGATTGATCAGCCGTGCCAGCCAGATAAAGGCGGGGTAGCCCGGAAAGTGGGGGGAGAACTCCAGCACGCTAAAGTGCGTCACCCCGTGGGCGAAATTGAGGGCATCATCGGAATCGAGGGCCACCGGGAAGGCCAGCAGCCAGCCGAGCCAGGCCAGTTGCAGCAGAATAAGCAGCCAAATGGTGGTGGAGCAGGGGGAAGGCCAACGCCGATACGTTGCCTTCCCCCTCATCTCCAGCCCTTCTCCCGCAAGGGGAGAAGGGGGCAAACCGGCGTCCGGGTGCATCTATCGGTAGGCCGTGCGTAGGGTGGGTAGAGCGCAGCGAAACCCACCGTTTGTCACAGCGAGATGGCGCAATGATTGGCAGGTTGCCATCAAAGCGGTGCCAGCACGGCCATCAGCGTTTTTTCTGCATCGCTAAAGGCGGCGGCATCGGCGGGCTTGGCGCCCACCCCGAATACCCCCGGGTTGCCGATGGCATCCAGCACCTTGGCCAGCGCCTGTTCGGCCGCCTTGCGATCCCCTTCACTGAGGGAGGGGAGGATCAAATCGAGGAAGCGCTTGCTCTTGACCACCAGCACCTTGGCGGTCTGGTAGTCGCCAAGATTCTGGCTGGCCCCTTCGAGGCGGCGCTCGATCTCCGCCTTGTAGGCGCGGTTGAGCAGGGCGGCGGTGGCTGCGGCATCTTGGGCCTTGATGGCGGCGGCCAGCGGCCCTTGCAGCTCCACCTTGTGGTGCTGCTCCAGATAGGTCAGTTCGTCGGCAATCTCGCTCAAGGTGGCGCTGGCATCCTTGCCGCCAGTGGCGGCGCCCAGCAGTGCCTCGCGGGCGTCGATCAGTGGCTCCTTGCCGGCGGCGGCGTAGGAGTAAGCTTGTGCCTGCCCGCTCAGGGTCAGCAGCAGGGTGAGGGCGAGTAAACCCGGGCGAATGGTCATCCTGTTCTCCTTACTTAATGCCAAGAGGTTGGCACTCAGGCCACGCTCTGGGTTTCAATCACGGTGTTTTCGTTGCGATGGTTAAAGATGGCGTGGCGTCTGTCTACCTGTTCGACACCGACAAGCCTCACGCCACGCTCTGGGTTTCGATCACGGTGTTTTCATTGCGATGGTTAAAGATGGCGTGGCGTCGGTCCACCCCGTCGATCACCATGTCGGCAGCCATCATCCCCATCTCCATGGCGGTGTCAGTGAAGATGTAGCGGAATGTCCCCTGACGGCCGGTCATGATGAGGTTGGTGATGGGCATCAGCGCCTTGATGGCTTCGTTGCGGCGTGTCTGATAGCCGAGATCCATCAGCGGATAGGCGTATTCACTGCGCGCTTCGAAGGTCTCATCGCCAAGCTTGGCGGTATCGACGCCGAGGCTCGCCAGATCGGCGGTGACCCGACCGCGCAGATCAGAGAGCGGCGCCTGCCAGGTGGCATCCCCCGGATTGCAGGGGATCTCCAGCATCACCGAGGTCTGGCCTTGGGGAGCCATAAAGGGGCTGCGGCGGCGCGGCTCCTGCAAGCGGGTGGCCAGAATATGGGGGTCGGAGAGGTACTGCCAGGTGTTGTCCGACAGGTTCTCCTGCTTGAGCGGCATATTGACGAAGCGAAGCGACCGGTAGTGCAGATCGCACGGCAAGCCAAGATGCTGGCAGGTGAGTGGCAGCGGCAGGGTGGAGATCACCTGATCGAAGGCGGCACTCTGCTCAACGTCATCTTGTTTCCAATAAACCCGTTCAATGTGGCCATCGGCCTGCTCAAGGCGGGTGATGGTGGCGCCGGTTTTGAGCTCAACGCCCTCTGCCACCAGTCGCTCCCCCAGAGTAGTGAAAATTTGGCCGAAGCCATATTTCGGGTAGCGGTATTTGCGGGCATAGGTGCGCACCGAAATGCTGCCATTACGTCTTGGCAGCAGGCGGCGCGCCACATCTTTGAGATCGATCAGACTGATGCGCTGACCGGCCCAGTCGGCGGAGAGCTTGTCCGGGTTGATGCCCCACAGCTTGCTGGTGTAGCCCTCGAAAAACTGGCGGTAGAGGGTGCGACCAAAGTGGCTCTGGATCCACTCGGCAAAGCTCGCCTTGGCAAAATCATCCGGCTTCTTGGCAAAGGGCAACAGCAGCAAGTCTTTCACCGCACCGGCCATCAGGGCGAGCGGCGCCGTCTTGAGCAAGTTGGGCAGGTTCAATGGGTAGTCATAGGTGCGCCCACCAAAGCGGATCACGCTCTTGCGCTCGGCGTGGAGCAGGTCGTCCCCCATCAGCTCGTCGATAAAGGCGAGCAGCTCGGGGTTCTTGGTGATAAAGCGGTGGCCGCCGTAGTCGAAGCGATACTCCCCATCGCGTCCCTTGAAGGTCTGGGTGGCGCACATGCCGCCGACCACCGGCTCCTGCTCGAACAGGGTGACGGCAAAACCGGCGCGGCGCAGGCGCCAGGCCGCCATCAAACCGGCGGGGCCAGCGCCCAGCACTGCAATGCTTTTCTTGTTGTTATCGCTCATGACCTATTCCGAAACTGCTTGATAGATAAGGGAACCGCGCCAAGGCGCGGCTCCCGAATGATGTTGTTACCCCGTGCCCTTGTTGCTACAGGGCGTGCGGGCTCAGCCCTTGCTGGATGCGGCGCTCACCTGCGGGCGATAGCTGCGCTGCCAGAGGGTAACGAAGATCGCCAGATAGAGGGCCCAGGTCAGCAGCTGCAAGCCAGCGGGTGAGGCATTGTAGCCAAACAGGGCGCGCAGGAAGGTACCAAATACCCCCTGATCGTCGAGAATGTGGCTGATGTCGAACACCGGCGTGGTCCAGAAGGTGATGATATCTGCCGCCTGCAACATGTTGACGGCGGACGAGAGCAGACCTGCGGCAATGATGATGATAAGCAGGCCGGTCCAGCGGAAGAAGGGGGCCAGCGCCACCTTGCGGGTGGAGCGCAGCAGCCCCCACACCAGCGCGATGGAGACCAGCAGACCCGCCAGCGCGCCCATCAGGCCGGATTGCAGATCGACCCCTTGGCCGGAATAGAGCAGGGCGGAGAAGAAGAGCACGGTTTCAAACCCTTCGCGCATCACAGCAAGGAAGGCGAGCAGCACCAGACCAAACAGGTTGCCGCCATCGATGGCCGCATCGATACGCGCCGTCATGGCCCCTACCTGGGATTTGGCCTGCTTTTGCATCCAGATCGCCATATAGGTGAGCACCAGAGTGGCAAACATCAGGATCCCCGCCATCAACAGGTGGTTGTAGCGCTCGCTCTCGAACTGGCTCACCACCACCTGGAACAGGAAGGCGACCACAAGGGAGGCGACAAGGCCAAGCCCCACCCCCAGATAGATGAACTTGTTGTAGCGGCTCGCCCCCAGCTTGGCGAGGTAGGAGAGGCAGATGCCGACCAGCAGGAAGGCTTCCAGCCCCTCGCGCAGGGTAATCAGAAAACTTGCAAACATCAGGATTGAGGCTCCGTAGCGGGCGTGACGGGGAGAGGCTGCAAGGTCAGTTGCAACCGATTTAGCTGCACTATGGGTGGCTCCGGCAAGCTGGGCTCGGCGGCGCGCACCGCATCATTGACCCACTTGGGGTAGGTGCGGAAATTGAGTTTGATATCGGCCTTGAAGGGCCCTTGGGCATCTGCAGGCAGCGGCCAGGCTTCATCGCGCCAGCCATCGGCCGGAATGCGGGTATCTTCCAAGAGCTTGGCGTAACGCCAGAACTTGAGCCCTACCGGCTTGCCCTCGGCATCGCCGAACACTTTTCTAAACAGTCGCGCATCCTCAGGGACTGCACCATCCACCGGCTGGCCACTGGCAAGCACCACCTTGCCGCTGGCGTCGGTGACGGTCAGCTCCAGCCAGAGTTCACGAAAATCGGCTACCCCGGTGGGCAGGGCATGGCCTGCGCCGGTATTGGCGACCCGCACCACCAGTTGTTGGTTCTTATCTGCAGCCTGTTCGATACGGGCGGAGAGGGTAGCGCTGGAGCGCAGCAGCGCCAGACTCTCCTGTTCAAGGTCGGGGTTGCGCAGCCCCACCAGCTGGTGCTGGGCGCCGGTAAAGTTGTGGCGATAGAGCCGCGTTTTCATGGTGCCGTTTTCGGTGGACTTGCCCGCCACCGGCGCGCCGCCATTGCCCGGCTCCGGGTTCATATGGCAGTCGATACAGGTGCGCCGCTTGGCAGGATCCTCCGCGTTCGCGAAGCTGGATTTTTCCCACTCGTCCCAGGTGTTGACGATGTTGGCGCCGGTGCCGGGGGCAAACTCGTTGTGGCACGACTTGCACAGAGCCGCGTCGCGGTAGAAATCCTTCTGATAGGAGGCTTTGTGGGCTGCCGGACGGGCGTTGATCTGCCGCTCGGCCAGCCAGTGCTGGAGGCTGCCGCCCGCGGCATCCTCGAACACATAGCTCTCGCGGTCTTTCAGATTCACGGTAAAGGCGCTGTTGCCGCCCGCGTCTTCTACCTTGGAGATGCGATGACAGAGCACGCAGCCGGTCCCTTCCTCCACCACAGGTTCGCCCGCTTTGTGGGCGGCAATCAGCGAGGCGCCCCCCTGCTCGAACATGTGGGAGCCCTTGGGCAGATCCAGCTGGCCTGTCATCACCTGCTGAGGCATGTGGCAGCCCTGACACCACTGGCCGAACGCTTCCCCTTCGGTTTCGCGGGCCAGCGCCTGCACCACCTTGTAGTAGGGGTGGGAGTTGCCCATCAGCCGGTGGTTGCTCTCGCTCCAGTCCTTGAACGCCTGTTGGTGGCAGTTCTGGCAGGAGGCGGAGTTGAGCCACTCTTTCGGGTGAGTGGTCGGCGCCTTGGCGGGATCTGTGCGCGGGGCATCGAGCCGCAGCCAGTTGGCAAGATAGGGGAGGTTGCCATCGGCGGTGACGAAGGCGTGCAGATCTTCCATCATCGCCTTCACCTCGGGCTGAGGCTGGGCGGGGTCAACTGCCTCGGCCCCATCGCGGGTGTCATGGCCCATACCGCCCTGGGTCTGCTGGGTCATGCGCAGGTATTCGCCGACAAAATCCCCCGCCACCATGTTGGTGAGGTTGGCGTGGCCGTTGATGGCGTTGTCGCCGCTCTTCTGGCGATGGGCAGCCATCAGATAGCGGTTGGTGAAGTTGAACCCGTCCAGATGGCAGGAGTTGCAGCTCATCCAGTTGTCCCCCGCCATGGGGAAGCGTGAGTTGGCCGCTGTGTTACCAAGGTTGAATAGCCGCTCGCCGCGCTGAAGCGGTTCGGGGCGCGGATCCGTCTCTACCAGCTTGGTGAAGTGGGGCACATCGACGGTGACTCGGGCAAACGGGCCGCTGCCGCCGCTATTGAGGCGGGTGAGATCCTGTCCCATGGCGTTGTGCACCAGAATATGGTCACCGTCGATCAGCAGATCCCGCGGATTCTGGCCCGGCAGGTGGCGCAAGAGCTGGGTCGCCTTGGCGCCCCCCTGAAACTTCTTGCGGCGATGGCGGTTGTTGTTGGATTTGCCGCTGCGGGAGAGATCGAACACCAGCAGATCTTCCGAGCCAGCCAGGGTCAGATAGACTCGCTTGCCGTCGGCGGCGAAGCGCGCCGCAAACGGGTTGGAGACAATCTGGCTGCGGTTGCCGACGCTTGGCAGGTTGATCTGCAAAAAGAGCTGTTTTCTTTCATCGACCCGCTCTTTCTCCTCATCGAGATCGATGATGGAGACGGCAGGAAAGACGGTGCTCTGAAACTGGAAGGGGTGGCTGAAGCTCCACAGTACATGGGGCAGCCAGGCCTCGCTGCCATCGGAGGAGAGGGCGATGCCATCGAGCAGGCGCGGCAATCCCTGGGAGTCACTTGGTGTGTCGCTGTGGGTCTCGGCCAGGGTAATGAGCTTGGGCTTGGGAAGCGAAGATCCCTTGGCGCCGTGGCCAAGCTTGGCGAGATCATAGATGGCGAGCTGGCCTGTCATGGCGTGGGTGAGCAGCAGGCGATCGTTGTCGGTCAGGGCCAGCCCGCGCGGGGTCTCGGCGGTTTCTGCATCCAGCTTGAGGTTGCCCGCGGTGTCGTAGGCTTGCAGGCGAGCGGATTCGAACAGCGTGACCCAGAACCACTGCCGCTTGGCATCGAAGATGACCCCATAGGGGCGGTGGCCGGTGGGGATCGTCTTTTCCAGATCGAGATCATCATCCAGCAGCAGCAGGCGATCGCCGCTGTAGTCGGTGACCAGCAGGGTGCCATCATCGGCGCGGGCCAGCTGGCGCAGATCGCCCCCCAGCGGCACCTCTTTTAGGCGCTTGCCGCTATCGCGCTCAAGCAGGGTGACCGAGCCAGCGCTCAGGTTGGCGGTGACGAGGCGCGGGCTTTGCCCCTCCTCATAGGCAAGCATCCCGGCGCCCATCTGCTGGGCCAACGCAAAGGGGCTGGCCAGCAGCAGGACGAGGGCCAGCAGGGGTGACAAATATGCAGAGAACGATGACTTCAACATGGGATCAGGAGCGCCATTTCAAGATGGTCCAGCGCCAGGCGTGGCGCAGCACCAGAGGAGTTAACGCCAACGCGCTCAGCCAGTGGGCCCAGCTGGCGAGGTTGCCCATGGCATCGCCCGGGGTGCCGTGCAGCACCAGCAGCAGGCCGCTGGCCAGACAGATAAACAGCAAGGCTTCGATGATGCGGCCGGTGGTGCGCAAGAATGGCTTGCGGCTTTTGCTCAGCAGGCTGCGATGGGAGAGCCAGAAGGCGCCAAACAGCAGCGGAAACAGGGTGAGCGAGAGCATCACATGCAAAAACAGATTCCAGCGTGCCAGCGACCAGAGCGGGGTCAGCGGTTCCCACAGCAGCAGGCCGGAGAAGAACATCATATAGAGGGTGCCCTCGGCGGCCTGATGGTGGTAGGCCAGCCACTGCCAGAATTGTCGGGGTGAGAGAGAAAGGCTTGTCATAAAGGCTCCAGCACCCGGGCGGTGGGGCAGCCCGGGGGGACCAAGTTTATAACGCAGTAAGAGTAATGAAAAGTGTTATCAATTGTATTGCTGGTGAATCAAGGCTGAACAAGCACAGTGATCAAACTCGACTATTTATGCTCCGCCATCCGCTCGGTCACCGCATAGATGAGCGCGGCCAGCGAGAAGGCGAGAAACACCACCACGGACCACTTCATATCGACTTCATTGATGATGCCATCTTCGAGAAATGCCTTGAGCACCTCCACTCCGGCGATGGTCACCAGCGAGTTGATGACGATGAGCTTGAGGGAGGCAAAGTTGATCTTGCTAAGCCAGTTGCTGCTAAGGGAAGCGCGCTGCTCTTCCGTCTGGATAAATTGCACATAGCCACAGATAGCAACCAGGATCAGCATCTGGGCCACCAGTATAAAGTCCACCAGGGTCAGCACGCCGGTAATGAGATCCAGATAGGGGATCTCGAAAATGTTTACAGAAAGCTGATAGAGCTGCATGGCAAACTTCACCATCAGCAATACCACGCAGATGAGAATGCCAATGTAGAAGGGGAACATCATCAATCTGCTGCCATTGAGCATGAAATTGAATCGACGCATAAAAACTCCAAGGTAAGGGAAGCTGGGTGATTATGACCTGAATTGAGGCTATTGGCAGCGACGTGTCGTCAAGTCACCAAGCTTTCACTATCACCTACTGCAGTACTGGCACAGCTGGTGCTGCAAGTCGTGAAGGTCTATCCCGGTAGCATGGGGGCTACCAGTTTGGTTCATAACTCCAGCTCGATTATGGGGATCTCCCAACGTTCGCTGCGCATCTTGGGTTGATACTCATCCTTTTCCTGCTCTTTACGCCGCTCTACCAAGGCGATCACTCTGGCTTCGCGGATTGTATTCACATCGAATTTCCAGGTTTCTTCTCCCTGTAGGGAGAGGCGAGCGATCTTGTGACTGCGGTGATAGACATGGAGCCTGTCCTGTTTGTCGGGGGCAATGCGTACGGCATCGCCTACTTTCAACGCTCTCAGTTCATTGTGAATAGTCTGGCCTTCATCACTGTGACCCGCATATCCCAACACCAGTTGCGACATACCCATCATGGCGAAACGACGTTGTCTGTCCGGTCGGGTTGCGTTAGGTCTCTGCACGTAGCAGTGGGAGGCGATCAGTGGAATATGGGGATTACGTTGATCGTGGCGAGCCATGAGAACCAGCCTTTCGATAGCACGTGTCATCCCCACATAGAAGAGGCGCCGATCTTCTTCCAGGTTACTGGTCGATAGCTCCGCCGCGCGTTGCCAGCCGCCGTCGAGAAGTATCACATGGCGATACTCCTCCCCCTTAACCCCATGTACCGTACTTAACAATACCCCTTTACCGAAGCGGATCTGGCGCTTTTGCTCGCTCAAATACTCGTAGAGGAACATCAGGAAGTGGTGGGCAGAAAGAGCATGCTCTCCCTGGCTGGCTTGCCACTGAGCAATCAGATCGTGCAGTAGCTCCTCCCAACGGTTGGCCAGTGAGAGTGGAGGGAGAGGGGCTGCAAGTTGCTCCGCTGTCAGCAGGGCATGACCTTGCTGTTGTAGCCAATTCTGATAGCGCAAGATTTCACGGCAGCGATGCACAGGAAAACCGTTCTCTTTATCCAGAGTAAAACGATAGGGAATATCAGCATCTGCCAGTGCCGAGCGTACCCAGGCCAGTTCCTCCTTCTCCAGCCCATTACGGGCCAGCACGGCGATAGATTCCAGCGGGCAAGTGGGAGTCTTCTCACGGATAAGCGCGATATGTCTCACGACCTCGGCTGCCTGTTGGGCTGCATCCTGGCACTGCTGGATGATGACGCGACCCTGTGCTGTCTCCATCCCCTCCCAGTGTCCCCCAGCCACTTCCATCTTGCGCCTGTCGTCAATCTCGATGGGGTGTGTACGCTTCATGCGATCCTGATTGTGCTCAATCAGGTGGTTGGAGGTCTCGATGATGTGGGCGGTGGAACGATAGTTCCAGGTCAGGAAGTGAGTCTGGGCGTTGTAGTCTTGCTCGAAGCGGCGAATAAAGCTGACGTTCGCGTCGCGAAAGGCGTAGATCGATTGGTCATCATCACCCACAGCCATCAGATGCAGTCGGGCCTCCTCATCCTCTTCGCTTTTGCCCACCAGTGCCGCGATAAGCTGGTACTGTTGTTCATCAATGTCCTGATACTCGTCGACGAGCAGAAATTGCAGTCCACCGAGCAGCTTTTCCCGCTGCTCTTCCAATTCGAGACCGAGCTGGTTCTGCTCTCCCCGGAGCAGCTTGATAGCGTCATCAATGATGGTGGTAAAGTCGATATCGTCGGATGTCCGGTTTTGCACCGCATTGCCTGTCAGGCTCATCGCGAGACCGTGAAAGGTGAATACCGAGACCCGTGCTCCGTCACGCCCCAGCAACTCGGTCAGGCGTCGGCGCAGGGACATCGCCGCATTATGGTTGTAACAGAGCAACATGATCCGCGATGGGGAGATTTGCTTGACCCGCATCAGGTAGGCGCAGCGGTGGATAATCACCTTGCTCTTGCCTGAACCCGGGCCTGCCAGTACCAGCAAGTTTTGCTCGGGCGGTGCCTGAACGATCTGCTCCTGGGCACGGTTGTGAAGATCTTCGACAATGCGCTTCCAGGAGTGTTCGCTGGTCGCCAGCTCCAGGATTTTGTTGCGCCCTTTGAAGTAGTGACCGAGGAACTTGTCAGCTTCCATGGAGAAGTAGTCTGTCACCAGCTTTTTGGCTTTCTTGAAGTGTTCCAGGCTGATGCGGGCGTATTCATTCATCACATGGATCTGAATCACCTTCTGGCGATAGTGATGCTCAAGCGGCTGATAGTCTGCCTTGTTGTATTGTTGCTGCCGCTCAGCCGTCAGAGTGAGGGTCATGGCGCTTCGGAACACTGCAAGACCATTTTGCAGCACGATGGCGTGTTGCTCATGCAGGTAGAGCAGTGCCCGCTCTGCCCCTTTGAGCAACCACTCCTGCTGGCTGCTTGCCTCCCGCTTGTTCATGAGCTGAGCCACATCCATGTCTTCTCGCAGGTATTTGACCAGTTGCTCCAGGGCAAATGACAGCATCACCTGGCGCTGGACACTCTCTTCGCTGCTTGCCAACAGGGTGTAGAGAAAATCGAGGGTGGCGCCAGTGACGCGATGGCGTTGATCAATTGTCTGCTCAATCTGGGACCAGGTTCGGTTGAAGGTGAGTTGGTAAAGATCCCGAGAGAGATATTTGACATCAATGGAGCCTTTCTCGCCCCCCGAGCGACCATCCTGGGCCCAGCTGGTCAGCAAATTGCGCAGCAAGCCAGGG
The DNA here is from genome assembly GCF_027706025.1 of Aeromonas sp. Y311-2. Classification (NCBI taxonomy): domain Bacteria; kingdom Pseudomonadati; phylum Pseudomonadota; class Gammaproteobacteria; order Aeromonadales; family Aeromonadaceae; genus Aeromonas; species Aeromonas sp. Y311-2. The sequence continues at coordinate 256,589 of NZ_JAPDCL010000002.1, forward strand.
TTACACCGCTCATGCCCCAGATCTTTGATGGCCTGATTGACCAGTCGAATGTTAAAGATCAGCCCTTGCCCTGTATCAGGTTCGGGTTCTTTTTCACGCAAGGTGTCCAGCATCGCCTTTTCAATGCTGTGTACTTGCCCGCAGAGCACCCGGGCATTGTCTCTTCCTTTGGGGCGAAGCCAGGTAGTCAGTAACATCCCCTGAGAGAGAAGACCGACATCCGCCATCTGGGTGAGTACCCGCATCACTTCACTGGCCTGAACACCACTTCCTTTGTCTGCCATGTATTGGCCTGCCTCTTCGGCAATGGCATCGGCACTGAGACCATCATCATCGGCAGCACTCATCAGCGCCTGGATAACAGCTTGCCAGATGGCTTTGGCCTTGGGAGCCAGTTTCAGACTGTCTACCCTTTTCATTGCCTCTTCTGTGGAGGCAAACAGGGGACGACCCTGAAATACCTGAGTGATGTTGTCACTACGTTCCAGATAGCCCGCTCGTTCGAGCCAGGCAATAGCTGTCTTGACCTTGGTATCCGCATTGCTGTCATCGGCAGCGAAGCTGGTTTCCACCTCTGGCTGGTTGATAAGTTCTGCACTGGTGGCGACCAGTGGCAAGTTGTTATCCTGCTTGCCACCTTTGCTGGCCCTGAGCCTTATTCCGCGCAGGATCTGTTTGATATCGCGCAGGCTGACTTCACTCATGGCCTCGAGCTGGAACTGTTTCTCGATATCCTGTTCATCAAACAGCAGTACGCAGTGGGCTTGTGCTGTATCGCGGCCAGCTCGTCCCGCTTCCTGTAGATAGTTTTCGAGGGAGCCGGGGATATCGGCATGGATCACCAAACGCACATCATCCTTGTCGATCCCCATCCCGAAGGCATTGGTCGCGCAGATGACCCGGATCTCGCCATTGATAAATTGTTCGAGGGTGGTTTTCTTCTGGGCACTGTCCATGCGGGCGTAAAAGCGTGAGACAGGGAGGGATTGTTGCTGACCGAGGAAATCGGCCAGCTCGTCCACGCTGCGCTTCGTTGCGCAGTAGATAACGCAGGATCCAGGCTTTTCCTCACCAAAGAACTGCTCGAGCAGGTTAAGGATATGGCCCTGTTTATTGAGGCCGGGACACTCAACGACGGCATATTCGAGGTTGGTACGTTCAACCCCGCCTTCCAGTCTGAGAAGAGGTCGGGGCTGTTTATCGAGAAACTGGGCGCAAATATCCTCAATCACATCCGGTTTGGCGGTCGCGGTATAGCAGAAGACAGGAGGCATGGGGACCTGCTGTTCCTTGGCAATTGTGGCGATGGCCTTGGCGCAGTAGAGATAGTCAGGGCGAAAATCATGTCCCCATTTCGACAGGCAGTGCGCTTCGTCAAATACCCAGCCACCGATTTGACGTTGTCGTATTGCTTGTTTGACTGTGCGGTTGCGCAACTGCTCGGGGGAGATATAGAGCAAGGCGATATCCCCCATGCGGATCTGTTCAAGAATCGCGCCTCGCTCTGGTAGCGTCAGCAGCCCCGAGATAGCGGCAACCCCTTCAATACCGGCCTTGTGTTTAAGGTTGTCCACCTGATCCTTCATCAGTGCCTGCAGAGGGGAGATCACCACAGTTAGCGCACCACTGCGCTGGTTGCGCACCAGTGCCGGGAGCTGGTAGCAGAGCGACTTGCCGCCGCTGGTAGGGAGTATGCCGAGCAGTGCGACGCCAGCCATGGCCTCCTCGATCAAGGTCTTCTGCAATGGTGTCCCATCAGGCAGGTTGCGAAAGTTGTCGAGCTCGAAAATTCGCTGCAGATGGCGGCGTGCGTCGTGGTTCTCCTGACAATAGCTGCAGTCAGCATGACCGCAGTGACGTTCACGAACTGTGTGAATGATTTCTGCGGTCTGGGGGAAGCGGCGCCAAATCCAGGGGGGCAGCACAGAGTTGCCGCCGGAAACGGGCAACCAGGCGCAGGCATAAGCCAACGGTAACAGCAGCATAGGTTGACGCAGGGCATCGCCAATCACTCGGTTGAGCTGATTGGGGCAAGCCTTCTCATGGGCAATGCTCTTGATCAGGGTGGGTAGCTCGGAGACCCTTACTGGAGGACGGCCCGTAAGCCTTGCAAACACCAGTGACAGACCCTGAGTGTTAAATTGCGCCATGACTCCCTGGTCGAACAGATATTGATAAAGCTGCAATTGGGACAGGGGTAAGGCTTGTAGTGCTATCAGCTGTTCCGAGAAAATCTGCAATGCGAGCCTTGCATCCGCGACCGGATCATTGAGGGTATCCCGAACCAGTTTGTAATCCTTGACCAAGCGGTGATAGGGGTTTTTGGGAAAGGCAAGGGGAGATAGATAGAGGGTATCTATTACCGGCTTTTCGAGAAGTAACTGAGGGCGTACAGCCTGTTTGGCCAACCAAGGGAGATCAAAATCGAGAATATTGTGACCAAGGATCACATCCGCCCCTTGTGCCAGCGCATTTAACTCCTTGAGTGCGAGATCCTGCGGGCCCTTGAGATTGAGTTCACGACCAGCCAGGAGCGCCCCCAGATGACGGAGTTTTTCGTCCCGGGTCAGTTCAAGGTCAAAGGAAAGAATCTTGTCATCCCCAAACAGGGTCACGACATCAGTCGAGTTCATTAATAGCCATCTCCATCTGGCGTTGACCTCTCATGGCGATAATAAGTGCCAAGAGATCAGTGAGTTGGCCGAATATTACCCGAAATGTTGAATGATGGCATCATTCAGAGCCCTCTGGCCGCGGTTCTTTTGGCGGACACCCGGTTTTGTAAATGCCGCTGCCCGATTAATCGTTCATGTTGGGAAAGTGTCATTCTAGCCATGGCCAACTAACTGATCTTGTGAGATTATTTTACTTCCTTCTCCGTTCGGAACGCATTGTGTCCCTCGACTACTACCAGTGCCATGCCACCGAATTGGCGACTCGTTACCAACAGGTATCTGCGCGCGCCGTTCACGGCGACTGGCTCACACTGCTGGAGCCTTGGCTCCTTGCTGCACCGCGCAGGTTACTCGATGTAGGGGCCGGCAGTGGTCGTGATGCCGCGTTTTTAGCGGGGCTCCATCAGGGCAACATGGTGGTCGCTGTCGAGCCATGTCAGGCACTTGTTGCGCAGGGGCAATGTCATACCTGTGAGGCTGCGGTGGCGTGGGTCAATGATGCTATGCCGGCTCTCTCTCGCGTGACCGGTACTTTTGATCTGATTTTGCTCAGTGCTGTCTGGATGCATCTACCCCCGGAGTCTCGTCCCTTGGCGCTGGCACGTCTTCATGAGCTGCTCTCACCAGATGGTTATCTGGTACTGAGTCTTCGTCTGGTTATCTCGGAGCAGGAGATGCGGGAGCGAGCCATGTATCCGGTAGCTGTCGATGAGGTGGAGCGGCTTGCATTGGAGGAGGGGATGACACTGCTCCATGTGTCAGAACCACAGGAGGATGCCTTGGCGCGTAGCGGCTTGAGTTGGCAGAGTCTGATCCTTGGGGGTGAACATGCACGCCTCCCCTGAGCAACAACTCGCTTTTATTGCCTATCTGCAACGCATCTTTACCGAAGGCGATTTTGTGGCCACTTACAAGTGCGCCTTGCTCCACGGGATTGCAGATATCGCGATTGAGCGCAGTACCGAGACCCATGATCTGACTGCGGCGCGCACTATTACGCTGGACGAACTGGCCACCAAGTTTGTGGAGCTTTATTGGCAGCACAGTCTGCCCTACTCGGCGACGGGAGAAACGGCTACCTTGCTCAAACAGAGCAGCGGTCGTCAGGTCATCATGCTGACGGAGTTGTCGCGGCTGCGTGAAGAGGGTGTCCGCTCGGTGACTGCACTGCGTCGTCACGACGCCTGGCGGCCTCTTCTTGCCCGAGTTCGGCGCATCCTTGTTGAGGGACCCTTGTGGCGTCTGCAGATCCTGGGTGGGCGAGAGGAGTGCCACCTCTATCCGCACCAAAGGGGCGCGGATCATATCTGCCTTAACCCCGGCATTCTCTACTGTCTCCACCGCTTTTACGATCTGGTGGTCTCCCTCTCCCGACAGCATTGGTTACAGCTTATCTGCGACATCAAGGGTAATCAGCCACTGATTGGCCCCAGTGTGGGGTTGGAGAATTTTCTATTTGGTTCAAGCCGTCAGGCGCTGGGGCGAGTAGGAGAGGTATTGAGGGACTTGCAGGGGGGAACCTGTTTTTACTGTAACAAGGCGATACACGGGAGTGGTGAGGTAGACCATTTCATCCCCTGGCGTCGTTATCCAATCGATTTGGGTCACAACTTCGTACTGGCACACGCCAACTGTAATCGGAGCAAACGGGATTTTCTTGCCGCTCCCGAGCACAGGGATGCTTGGTACGAGCAGAATATCCTGACCCATGGGGCGTACCTCACGGACGAGCTGGCCCCTCTGGTCAGCGTCGATGCCGAGCGTTCTACTGCCATCGCTACTTGGGCCTATCAGCAAGCACTCCGTGAGCATGCTCGGTTGTGGCGTGGTATTGACCTGTTTGTGGACGTGACAGCCCCCAGTGTGGGGATGAGTAATCCAGGCTTCTCTAGGCTCTTCTGAGGCAGATACGAAAAAGCCCAGCCAAAAGGCTGGGCTTTAGAATTTGGCTCCCTCGACAGGACTTGAACCTGTGACATACGGATTAACAGTCCGCCGTTCTACCGACTGAACTACGAGGGAAAAGTGGCTCCTCCTACTGGACTTGAACCAGTGACATACGGATTAACAGTCCGCCGTTCTACCGACTGAACTAAGGAGGAATTGCCTGTCTCGTCAAGACGGGGCGAATATTAATGACCAGGGCGGCGGGTGTCAACCCGCGAATTTCCCGAAAACCGGATTTTCGGACTGTTTGCCCAAAAGTTGCGCTTTGCGGTTTATTTTCAGCACAATCAGTCCCTTGCCATCGCTCCCCCCAACCGGCGCAGGGGGCATTGGTTCGGTTCGCATCAACCTGATGATGACAGCATGATGTCGCGAACGTGCTGGCAACTCGATGAGGCTCAAATGGTAATCTTTGTGGCAAAAAGGGGGAGAGCAGGAGCCAAGATCGGCGATTTGGCGGCAAATAGGCCAAATAATGGGTGAGCGCGCGTTTCATTGATCCTGCCCATCGAAAAAATGGCCCGTCTGGAGTAAGGTTACGCAGGATACCATCGCCGCGTCGACAGCCCTGCCGGCCCTTGATGATGATCGGGCGCCGGATCTCTCCGGCCTTTATCTCCCTCTTCTGGTATTACGATATACATGCACAAGCAAGCCTCTTTAAATAGCGTGAAGCTCGCCATAGCCTTACGCCAGTCCTGTATTGATGAACCCTACAGCATGGCCCGCTTCGGCCGTGATCTTATCGCCGGTGTGACGGTGGGCATCATCGCCATCCCGCTCGCCATGGCACTGGCCATCGCCAGCGGTGTACCGCCGCAACACGGTCTCTATACCGCCATCATTGCCGGTATCGTGATCGCAGTGACCGGTGGCTCCCGCTACTCCATCTCCGGCCCGACCGCTGCCTTTGTGGTGATCCTCTATCCGGTCGCCCAGCAGTTCGGGGTCGGTGGTCTGTTGATGGCAACGCTCATCTCCGGCCTCTTTCTGGTGGCGATGGGGATGGCCCGTCTTGGCCGCCTTATCGAGTACATTCCCCCGTCAGTGACGCTGGGCTTTACCGGTGGTATCGCCATCGTGATCGCCACCTTGCAGATCAAGGACTTCTTCGGCCTGAGCGTGCCCGAGATGCCGGAAACCTATCTGGGCAAGGTCGAGGCGCTGGCCGCCGCCCTGCCAAGCTGGCAGTGGGGCGATACCCTGGTGGGGGTCGCAACGCTGGCCGTGCTGCTACTCTGGCCGCGCCTGCGTCTGCCTGTGCCCGGCCACTTGCCCGCGGTGCTGGTCGGGGTAGGTCTGGGTTTTGGCCTCCATTACTTCGGGGTGGATGTGGCCACCATCGGCAGCAAGTTCAGCTATACCCTGGCCGATGGCACTCAAGGGATGGGGATCCCGCCCATCGCACCGACCCTGGTGATGCCCTGGGCCTTGCCCGGACCGGATGGCTTGCCAGTTGAATGGAACCTGGCGGCTGTTGAGCGGCTGCTGCCTGCCGCCTTCTCCATGGCGATGCTGGGGGCGATCGAATCGCTGCTCTGCGCCGTGGTACTCGATGGGATGACCGGTCGCAAACACAGCTCCAACGCCGAACTGGTGGGGCAGGGGCTTGGCAACATCTTCGCCCCCTTCTTTGGCGGTATTACCGCTACCGCAGCCATCGCCCGCTCTGCCGCCAACGTGCGTGCCGGCGCTACGTCCCCCGTCTCGGGGATCGTCCATGCGCTGGTGGTGCTGGCCGCCATTCTGGTGCTGGCCCCTTGGCTCTCCTGGTTGCCGCTCTCGGCCATGGCTGCCTTGCTGCTCATCGTGGCCTGGAACATGAGTGAAGCGCACAAGGTGGTGGAGCTGATCCGTCGCGCGCCCAAATCCGATGTGCTGGTACTGCTGGTCTGCCTGTCGCTCACCGTCATTTTCGACATGGTCATCGCCATCACTTTCGGGGTGATCCTGGCTTCCCTGCTCTTTATGCGCGAAATCGCCAAGATGACCAAACTGCATGATTTGGCCGAGCACAAGCGCTATGCCCATGAGGTGCCGGACAACGGCCTGCTCTACAAGATCAACGGCCCGCTCTTCTTCGCAGCGGCCGAACGGGTCTTTGCCGAGCTGGAATCACAAGTGAAAGGACACAAGGTGCTGGTGTTGCAGATGGAGGCGGTTTCCATCCTCGATGCGGGCGGCCTGTCTGCCTTCCTCCACTTTGGCAAGCAGATGGCTAAAGCCGGTGTCGAGTTGCGGGTGGCCGAGTTGCAGTTCCAACCGCTCAAGACCCTGGCCCGTGCCAAGGTGCGGCCGCAGCCCGGCAAGCTGGAATTTTACGGCTCGCTGGAAGAGGCGCTCAAAGGTGAACATTTGCACGAAGCGGCAGTAAATTGATTGAAAGGGATACGAAACGGCATATTTTTGGTCACTTGGTTCGGATATTGAGCAAACGAACGCAAAAAGTAAAAAATTGCATTGACCAAAAGCCATCGTATCCCTTACATTACGCCCCGTCGCCGCGGCATGGTCCGCCAGCGAATGTGCAGCTCAAGCACATAAAGCAGTGAGCAAAAATTTGGTGAGGTGTCCGAGTGGCTGAAGGAGCACGCCTGGAAAGTGTGTATACGGCAACGTATCGAGGGTTCGAATCCCTCCCTCACCGCCAAATTGCAAAGCCCTGATGGAAACATCAGGGCTTTTGTTTTATGACGCAATCCCGAGCGGTTGTCAGCATAGGACTGCAAATCCTCATTGTTGATAGCCCAGCATCTGGCTGAGCCGATTGGCCAATTGGAGTGAACAGCCGCAGTGATCTTGCTGCCGAACCCAAGCCTAATCCTGTCAAACTTGCTGTCGAATTCAGTTAAAGGGCCTCTCGCAAGAGAGGCCCTTTTTATTGCTCGCTGATTTGCCCTGCTCGGTACTTAAAAGGCATTCCGTGGTGATACCGGTTAATGCTCTACAGGCTGCTGATTCAGGGCACGTTCAGCTGCTTGGTGATGGCCTGATAGAGCTGGGGGTAGTTATCGTCAAAATGGTGTCCTCCCGGTAGGGTGATGCTGGTGACATTGGGTTGGTTGAGACGGGGGCAGAGGCGGTCGCCGTCATCGTCATCGGCTCCTTGCAGGCAGAGCATCGGCAGATCCCGGATGGTCTTCACCTGCGGCTCGGTCGGGTAGCTGCGGGCCTTGTGGGTCAGCATGTCGCTGACATGGATCTCGAAGTCCGAGCTGGTAGAGGGGGAGAGCATCACGGCCCCGACCAGCCCCTGACGATAGTGCTCCGGCAACCGGTTGATGACGAAGGGGGCAATCTCTGCACCAAACGAGAAACCGACCAGCAGCCAGCGGGGGCGCTGCCAGCGGGCCTGATAATCGTCGAGGATCCGCTCCAGATCGGCGGTCACCTGCTCCGGGTTTTTTTTCTTCCAGTAGTAGGTGAGGGAGCTCCAGCCCACGACCGGCATGCCGTGCAGCTGAAACTGGGTGCTCAACCCCTTGTCGAGGGCTGCCCAGCCACCATCGCCGCTGAGAAAGATCACCATGGGGGCGTCGGAGGGCTGCTTGACCGGCAGCTCAATCAGGCTCAGGTCATCCTTGACCGGGGCGGCGTGCGCCGCAAAAGATGAAACGGGCAGTACGAGACTGAGTAACAGCAATATCAAGGCTCTCATTGGCCATGCTCCTATTTCTTGATCAGCCCCAACGGGCCGCGGCTAATCAGGGTGATCAGGTGAGTCAGGGTTCTGGGCAGTACCAGCTTGCTGCTGCAGAGCAGGTAGCGGGGTTCCCAGCGGGGCGAAAATTTTTCCTTGTAGCGTCTGAGCCCCTGAAAGTTGTAAAAACGGCTGCCACGCACAAATAGGGTATTGCTAAGGCGGGCCCAATAGCTGTTGAGCGGATGATCGTTGAAGCCGGACATGGGGGCCATCCCCAGATTGAAGCTGGCGTACCCCTGCGCCTTACCCCACAGCAGCAGCTCGACAAAGAGAAAATCCATGATGGGGGCGGTGCCGGTATCCAGGCTGTAGCGCATCAGATCGATGGAGAGGGTCTCCTTGTTGTCGCTCACCCAGAGGTTGGCAAAGCCGACAATCTGCCCCTCGTGCCACACCAGCGCAGCCGGGCTCAAGGTCAGGTAGTCAGGCTCGAAGCGGCCGACCGAGAAGCCCTTCTCCTTGCCCATCTTGCTCTGCAGCCAGGTATCGGAGACGGTCTGCAATCTGGGCAGCAGGGGGGCCACGGCACTTGCCTCGACCACCTCGAAGGTCAACCCTTCCCGCTTGCCCTTGGCGTGGCTCTGGCGCAGGTTGCGCAGCCGGCTGCCCGCCAGATCGAAGGTGGCCAGATCGACCATCGCCTCTTCACCGAGCTTGAAGGGGATCAGCCCCAGCTCCAGATAGAGCGGAAGATAGCGGGCCGAGACCTGATAAAAGACCGGGTTGGCGTCGTGCTCGTCGCACCGCTCGCGAAATTGCCAGAGCAGCTCTTCGATCTGATCGGGGCGGCCGACCGGATCCCCCATCACAATCCAGCTGTTGCCCTCGATGCCATACATCAGGAAGGCGTCGCCGGCGGGGTGGAACAGCAGGGACTTGTCCTGCAGCTGGGCCAGATAGCCGTGGATCCCCCCTTCGCGCACCACCAGCTCGTGAGCGCGCGCCAGCGTCTCCTTGTCCGGTTTTTCACCGACCATGCGCAGCGGCGCAAGCAGCTGGGCAACCCCGGCCACGGCCAGCACGGCCACCACGCTCCCCATGGCGCGCAGGCCGCGGGCAGCCCCGCCGTGGGGCGAGAAGTGGAACCAGAGGGCGTGGTCATACTCCACCTGACGGTAGGAGAAGAGCAGCAGCCACAGCGCTCCCAGCAACACGGCGCCGACTGAAATGAGCCAGCCTGGGGTGTACTGGGGATAGAGCAGCGACCCCTTGCGATAGAAGAGGGAGCGGCAGGGGGTCATGATGAGTAGAAAGCTGCCAAGCAGCAGGGCTGACTCCCAGTCCCCCCCCTTGAGCAGGGAGAAGGCGATACCCAGAGCCAGCAGCAGCTGGGTGATGCGAAACGCGGCGTCGTGACGGCGATAGAGGCTGCGCGCCAGCAGGATCAGGAGGATACCGCTCACGCTGCCGAGCACGTGGGAGAGCTCCAGTAGGTGGAGAGGCAACACCTGCAGCCACACTTCGATGTGGCTGCGCATGGTCGGGATCATGCCCGAGCAGAGCAGCAGGCTGCCGGCGGCGAAGGTACCGACGCTGATAAGGGCGGGCAGAAACTCCTGAATGGCGCTCATGATCCCCTGCAACCGCTGCCAGCGAGCCTTCTGTTGCAACATCTCCTGACTGGTAAAGAGCAGCAGGGCGCAGAGGAAAGGCAGCACGTAATAGATACACCGGTAGAGCAGCAGCGAGGCTAGCAGCTTGTCGGCCGGCAGGTAGTTGGCCAACAGCAGGCTCATGCTCGCTTCGAACACGCCGATCCCACCCGGCACGTGGGCCAGTACCCCGAGGAAGCTGGCCAGCACGAAGGCACTGAGCAGCACGGGGTAGGGGACACTATCGGCAGGCAACAGCACAAACAGCACTGCGGCGGCGGCCATCCAGTCGGCCAGCGCGGCCAACAGTTGCAACAGACGTATCCGAAAGCCCGGCAGGGTCAGGGTGTGTATTCGCCAGGAGAGACGTGGGGCGGGCCAGCAGAGGTAGCAGGCCACCAACAGCAGCGCCATGACGCCCGCTAGCCTGAGCAGGGTATCTGCCCATTGCGGCCAGTCAGGCAGCAACTGTGATACATCGCAGGTCAGTAGGGCGCCACCTCCCCACGCCAACAGGCCGAGGAAAAAGGTGATGGAGCAGAACAGCACCACGCGGGCCACTTCTCCGGTGGCGAGCCCCAGTGCAGAGTAGAGGCGATAGCGTACCGAGGTGCCGGTCAGCAGGGCAAATCCCAGGGTGTTGGAGAAGGTGTAGGCGATAAAGGAGGTGATGCTGACCTGTTGCCAGGGAAGGCGCTTGCCCAGCGCATGGAGCGCCAGCATGTCATAGCTGCAGAGGCAACCATAACTGAGCAGGGTCAGCAACAGGGCGCCCGCCAGTCGCGGCAGGGGTTGGGACCAGATGGCCACACGAATATCGTGCCAGTGCCATGCCTGAGTCAGGTGATACAGCACGGTCAGTGCGGTGCCGAGCAGCAGCAAGCTGCACACGGGGCCGAGCCATTTAAGCAGATGACGCCACATGCCATGTTCCTGTGGTCATTGACCGTTTCCCGCAAAGGGGGCCGGGTCGTGGATCCGGTTTGGACGAGGGAGGCGCTCGTCAGGAAAATTTCGGGAAGAGATGGAAAGGGAGGCGTCAGCCTCCCTCTGTGTTATCCAGTGACCGGTTGGATCACTTGGTTTTCGGCGCGACTTTGACGGCAGGGGTCTTGGCGTGGGTGGTTTTATGGTGTTTTTTCACCACCTTGGTCTGGGTCGCTTGCGGTGTGGCTGTCTTGGTCGGGGTGGCCGCCATGGTGAAACCGGAGGTGAGGGCGAAGACGGCAGCCAGGGTCAGGGGAATGATCTTTTTCATGTTCAATTTCCTTATTCGGGTTGATGTTATGGAGCGTTCTCCATGACAGTCATCCTATGACGGTTGCTGCGGCCCTTCAGTGAGCGGTTGGTGACGGTTTGTATCCAAATGTACAGGCAGGGTGAGGCAGAAGCGGGCGCCGTGGTCACTGGCCAGCAACGCCACATCCCCCCCGTGATGACGGGCAATGCTGCGCACGATGGCCAGTCCCAACCCGGTGCCGCCGGTGCGACGATCCCGGCTCTGATCAAGGCGCACGAACGGTTCGAAGATCTGGGGCGCCAGCGCCGGATCGATCCCCGGCCCATCGTCGCTCACCTCCAGCAGATAGTTCTCCTGTAGCCGCGAGATGGAGAGGGTGACCTCGCTCTCGGCGTAGCGCAGAGCATTGCCGATCAGGTTCTCCACCGCGCGCGTCAGCAGACGCTGATCGCCGCACCAGGGCATGTGACGTGGCGGCAGATCGAGGGTGAGCCTCTTCTCGGGGGCCAGCGCTTGCCAGTCGCCAAGATGCGCTTGTGCCCAGTGACTGAGCTCCAGCTCGTCGCGCTGCAACGGCAGCTCGGGTCTATCCAGCTTAGCGTAGGTGAGCATCTCTTCGATCAGGGCGTCCAGCACTCCCAGATCTCGCTCCAGCGCCTGCTGCTCCTGCTCGGCAGGGGCAGGATCGAGCATGGCAAGCCGATAGCGCAACCGGACCAGCGGGGTGCGCAACTCGTGTGCGATGGCATCGGTCAGTTGCTTGCGGCTGGCAATCATGGCCTGCAATTGGGTCGCCATTTGATCGAAGGTGCGTCCCACCCGGGCCAGACTACTGCCCGGTGGCAGATTGGTTCGGCAGGAGAGATCCCCATCGCCTACGCGACGGGCGGTCTGCTCCAACTGCTGCAAACCCCGCCAGTGGGGACGCAACCAGAGCAGAATGGGCAGTCCGAGGGATAGGCCGATCACCAGCAACAGCCCTATATCGACCCAGTGCAGCTCGTGCAGGTAAGAGAGGTAGGGTACAGGGCCGACAATCAGCACCCGATCGGTATCGGGGATGCGCTGCAGGAAGGTGTCATCCTCCTCGACGATGACAATATTGCCGGCGGCCAGAAAGGCCTGATCCTCGCTGGTCAGGGGCTGGCGCACCAGCTCGCCGATCTTGAGGGGGAGGGTAAACTGACTGCTCTGCTCGGCCAGACGAGCGGGCCAGCGCTCGGGCGGGGTTCTTGCCAACTCGCCGGTCAACAGGCCAAGGGATCCCTGCATCATGCGTTCGAGATAGCGATCACCCGCCCGTTCGGCGGTCACCTGATAGACCACACCCACCAGCAGGATGGCGAGGGTGAAGCAGCCTATCAGCAACAGATAGAACTGGATAAAGAGACGGCGCATGGCGGTGCTCCCGAAAGAGGGTTATTCCCAGGCGTGGGGGACGAAGAGGTAGCCTTTCTGACGCACTGTCTTGATCCGGGCCGGGTTGTCGGGGTTATCACCCAGTTTGCGGCGCAGGCGGGAGATGGCCACATCCATGCTGCGATCCTGACCGTCGTACTCCCGGCCGCGCAAGCTGCGAAAGAGGGCTTCCCGACTCAAGATTTGGCCCGCGTGACAAGCGAGTTCCCACAGCAGATCAAAGTCGGCGGTCGAGAGGGCAATGCTCTCGCCATCGAGGCGCACATCTCGTCCCGGACCATCCACCCGCAGCCGACCAAATTGCAGCTGCTGGGGAGCACTGCTGGTGGCGGCAGGTTGAGTTGATGTTTGCTGGTGCTGACGAAACTGCACCCGAAGTCGGGCCAGCAGCACGGGGGGCGGGGTGGTTTTAAGGATGTAGTCGTTGGCACCCAGCTCCAGACTCAGGATCTGGTTCATGTCGCTATCAAGCGAGGTGAGCATCACGATGGGGCCGTCGAAGCGCGGCCGCAGATCCCGACAGAGGGACATGCCATCTTGCCCTGGCAGCATGATATCGAGCAGCACCAGATCGGGCTGTTCGGCCTCGACCCGGGCCAGCGCCATGTCCCCTCTGGGCTCGAGGATCACGTCCATATCGTGGCGACCGAGCCAACTGCTGATGAGCTGGCCAATCTCGGGATCATCTTCGACAAAAAGAATGCGTTGCATAGAAAAGCTCCAACGGAAAGCAGGAGAGAAGAAGAGCGATCAGCATATCAATGGCGCTTGGGAAATACAGAAAAAGAACCGGGCAGGCTGATGTGCGGGGGAGCGTGGCTGTGTCATCGATGGGGAGAAGCCATCGTGACAAATGGGCGGAGCCGCGTTTATCGAGCTGGAGGATGACCTTGCAGACAAGGCAAGGCGCTGTGGAGCGCAAAACAAAAAAACCGGCCAAGGCCGGTTTTTCGTGGAGCAGACCAGAAGTCACTGCACCAGGTCGATGGACATCACCTTGCGGCGATTATCGACAGAATAATGGGGTGGCTGATGGGGCTCGAACCCACGACAACCGGAATCACAATCCGGGACTCTACCAACTGAGCTACAGCCACCACTAAAATCTTCATCAACACTCGCCAATCCAGAAGAAAAGGAGAGTATCAATGGCGCGCCCTGCAGGATTCGAACCTGCGACCCACGGCTTAGAAGGCCGTTGCTCTATCCAACTGAGCTAAGGGCGCTTTGTATCAACACGTCTTAGGGACGAGTCGATGAACATGGTCGGTGATAAAGGATTCGAACCTTTGACCCTCTGGTCCCAAACCAGATGCGCTACCGGACTGCGCTAATCACCGAAAATCCCTGACCAGCATATCGACAAGAGTCGTACTGGGCAACGGGCGGGCATCATAGCCAAGCGTAAGGGGCAGCGTCAACGACTTTTTCCCCCAGTAAATTCAAGTGCCTACTTATTGCCCGCTACAGGTCTGGTGTGCGTCTGCCGCTAACATCCCGGCTAAAAAAATGCGACAATGCGCGGCAGTTGAACACATGGTGAGTGGAGAACGATGTCTGCCAAAATCATAGATGGAAAACAGGTTGCGCAAACGATTCGCAGCCAGGTCGCGGCGCAAGTCCAACAGCGGTTGGCGGCAGGGAAACGGGCTCCAGGGCTGGCAGTCATTCTGGTGGGGGCGGATCCCGCCTCTCAGGTCTATGTCGGCAGCAAACGCCGGGCATGTGAGGAGGTGGGTTTTCTCTCCCGCTCCTATGACCTGAGTGCCACTGCCAGTCAGGAAGAGCTGCTGGCGCTGATTGATCAGCTGAATGCGGATAGCCACGTAGATGGCATTTTGGTTCAGTTGCCGTTGCCGGATCACTTTGATACCACTCAGGTGCTGGAGCGGATCCAGCCTGACAAGGATGTAGATGGATTCCACCCGTATAACGTCGGCCGTCTGGCACAACGTATTCCGGCGCTGCGCCCCTGCACTCCGAAAGGGATCATGACGCTGATCGAGACCACCGGCGTGAAGACGCACGGTCTGCATGCGGTCGTGGTGGGAGCGTCCAACATAGTGGGGCGTCCCATGACCCTCGAATTGTTGCTGGCGGGCTGCACAACCACGACCTGTCACCGTTTTACGCGGGATCTGGAAGAGCAGGTTCGCCGTGCCGATCTGCTGGTTGTTGCTGTCGGCAAGCCCAACTTCATTCCTGGCGAGTGGATCAAACCGGGGGCACTGGTAATCGATGTGGGCATCAATCGCTTGGCTGATGGCTCGTTGGTCGGGGATGTGGAGTTTGAGACGGCGCGCAGCCATGCCGCCTTCATTACCCCGGTACCCGGTGGCGTCGGCCCAATGACGGTCGCCAGCCTGATGGAAAATACCCTGATCGCCTGTAGTGAATATCACGACTGATCATGGCTGGTGATAACCCTGTGATCCCGTGAGGAGGCAGGATTCGCCAGAAATCTGACAATAAAAAACCGGTTGCTCAGAGAGGAACCGGTTTTTTATTTATCCAACGGGCGTTATTTACATATTTTGTGCTTCGTTTGGCACAATCACAGAGGCGTGATTTCCTTTCGGCCCCTGTTGCAGTTCAAAATTGACAGCCTGACCCGCTTTCAGGGTCTTGTAGCCCTCCATTTGAATCGTGGAGTAGTGAGCGAAGATATCCTCACCGCCCCCTTCCGGACAGATAAACCCAAATCCTTTTGCGTTGTTAAACCACTTAACTGTGCCGGTTGCCATACTTCTACATCCTTTTATTGATTACCCAGAAGTCGTTGAGTAACCTGCGCCAGCCCTTTATAACTAGGGACATGGGCCCATAGCAGACGGGCACAGATTAGCAAGTAACCAATCTAGTCTAACTTTTGAGCGAGTCAAGAAGTTGTTAACAGCTGATGTGATCTGGTTAACAAGTCTATTGACAACCTTGTGTTAGACGGTAGTAATCTAGAGGTACCAAAGCGCGATTATGAGCAAGCAGAAAGAACTCTTTGCTAATGAAGAGATTGCAGAAGCAGAGAAAACAAAGCTGCAGCCGCCACCCATGTATAAGGTTGTGTTGAACAACGATGACTACACGCCCATGGAGTTTGTGGTGGAGGTGCTGCAAAAGTTCTTTGGTATGGATTTGGACAAGGCGACTCAGGTCATGCTGAGTGTGCATTATAGTGGTAAGGGTGTCTGCGGCATGTTTACCGCAGAGATCGCCGAAACCAAGGTCGTCCAGGTCAACACCTATGCACGTAACAACGAACATCCACTGCTCTGTACTATGGAAAAGGCTTGAATCTGATGACTTGATGGCGAGTGTGACACCACATTGTAGCTGTACTAGGGGAGGTGCCTATGTTGAATAAAGATCTAGAAAAGACGCTGAACGAGGCTTTCAAACTGGCCCGTGACGAGCGCCACGAATTCATGACCGTCGAGCACCTGTTGTTAGCCCTTCTGGATAACAGTTCAGCCCATGAGGCGCTGAGCTCTTGTGGTGCCGATGTTGAGCAGATGCGCAAGGAGATCCGCGCATTCATCACCCAAACTACTCCGCTCATACCGCGCGATGATGAAGATCGTGAAACCCAGCCGACACTGGGCTTCCAGCGTGTGTTGCAGCGTGCCGTCTTCCATGTGCAATCCTCCGGCAATACCGAAGTCAGCGGCGCCAACGTGCTGGTCGCTATCTTCAGTGAGCAGGAGTCACAAGCTGCCTATTTCCTGAAAAAAGCCGAGATCAGCCGTCTCGACGTCGTCAATTTCCTCTCCCACGGGGTTCGCAAGGACAGCAAGCCGGATCTCGGCAGCAATAACAATCCCGAGTCTGATGATGATGTTTCGGCCGCCCAGATAGAGAGCTTTGCCACCAACCTGAATCAGCTGGTGCTGGAAGGGCGCATCGATCCGCTGATTGGCCGTGATCAGGAGCTCAATCGTACCATTCAGGTGCTCTGCCGCCGTCGCAAGAACAACCCGCTGCTGGTGGGTGAAGCAGGCGTGGGTAAAACCGCCATTGCCGAAGGTCTGGCCTATCGAATCGTCAAGGGGGATGTCCCCGAGGTGATTGCGGGCAGTACCATCTATTCGCTGGATATGGGGTCTCTGCTGGCGGGCACCAAATACCGTGGTGATTTCGAGAAGCGCCTCAAGGTACTGCTCAAGCAGATTGAGCGTCAGGAAGGGGCCATTCTCTTTATCGACGAGATACATACCATCATTGGTGCCGGTGCGGCATCCGGTGGTCAGCTGGATGCGGCCAACCTGATCAAGCCGCTGCTCTCCAATGGTTTGCTCCGCTGTGTGGGATCCACCACTTATCAGGAGTACGCCCAGATCTTCGAGAAAGACCGTGCGTTGGCCCGTCGCTTCCAGAAGATCGATATTGTTGAGCCGACTATCGATGACACCACGCGCATCCTGATGGGGCTCAAGAGTCGCTACGAAGCCCACCACGGCGTGCGCTATACCGCCAAGGCGATCCGTGCAGCTGCCGAGCTCTCTGCCAAGTACATCAATGATCGTCATTTACCCGACAAGGCGATCGACGTGATCGACGAAGCGGGTGCCGGTCAGCGGTTGCTGCCGGCGAGCAAGCGCAAGAAAGTGATCAATGTGCAAGAAATTGAGTCCATCGTAGCCAAGATCGCCCGCATTCCTGAGAAATCAGTTTCTTCCTCGGATAAAGAGGTGCTAAAGAACCTGGAGCGCAATCTCAAGATGGTGGTTTTTGGTCAGGATAAAGCCATCGAGGTGCTGACCGATGCGATTCGCCTCTCTCGTTCAGGTTTGGGTAACGAGCGTCGCCCGGTAGGGTGCTTCCTCTTCGCTGGTCCGACCGGGGTGGGCAAGACCGAGGTCACCCAGCAGCTTGGTAAGGCGCTGGGTGTCGAGATGCTGCGCTTTGATATGTCCGAGTACATGGAGCGTCACACCGTCTCTCGTCTGATTGGTGCGCCTCCCGGCTATGTCGGTTTTGAGCAGGGTGGTCTGCTGACTGATGCGGTGATCAAGCATCCTCATTCCGTCGTGTTGCTTGACGAAATTGAGAAAGCTCACCCGGACGTATTCAATCTGCTGTTGCAGGTGATGGACAACGGCACCCTGACCGACAACAACGGGCGCAAGGCGGATTTCCGTAACGTGATTTTGGTCATGACTACCAACGCAGGTGTGCAGGAGACTCAGCGTAAATCGATTGGCTTCCAGCAACAGGATTTGAGCCACGATGCCATGGCGGTGATCAACAAGACCTTCAGTCCGGAGTTTCGCAACCGGCTTGATCACACCATCTGGTTCAACCATCTGGATATGACGGTGATCCATCAGGTGGTCGACAAGTTCATTGTCGAATTGCAGGTTCAACTGGATGCGAAGGGAGTTTCTCTCGAGGTGTCCGAGCGTGCTCGCCACTGGTTGGCGGAGAAGGGGTATGACAGAGCCATGGGCGCCAGACCGATGGGTCGGGTAATCCAGGAGCACCTCAAGAAACCCCTGGCCAACGAGATCCTGTTCGGTTCACTGGTTGACGGGGGAATAGTGAAGGTTGAGTTGGTAAATGACAGCCTCAGCTTTGATTTTCAGGTCAATGTTGAAGCTGTTTCCCACTAAGCGTCAGTGATCAGAAAACGACAAAAAACCCCAACCGAAAGGTTGGGGTTTTTTGCTGAATTCCTGGCTTAGCGAGAGCGGAAAACAATACGTCCCTTGGAGAGATCGTAGGGAGTCAGTGCTACCGTTACTTTGTCTCCAGTCAGGATACGAATGTAGTTTTTGCGCATCTTGCCTGAAATATGAGCGATAACCACGTGACCATTCTCCAGTTCCACACGGAACATGGTATTGGGCAGGGTTTCGAGAATAGTGCCCTGCATCTCAATACTGTCTTCTTTAGCCATTGAATCCTCTTGATAAGCCACAACAAAAAACCGCTGGATCATGCCGGATTTAAGGCTATGTGTAAAGTTTACTCGGGCTTGGTGTCGATATTTTTCCATTCCCCCTGAATTAACAGCTCATGAGGGAGGTAATTGCGTTTGTAATTCATCTTGCGACACGCCTCTACCAGATAGCCAAGATAGAGCCAGCTTCGCCCGGTTCGCCTGGCCAGATCGAGCTGGCAAAGGATGGCAAAGGTGCCCAGGGAGCGATCGGCATAATCCGGATCGAAGAAGGTGTACATGGCGCTCAAGGAGTGGGGTAGCAGGTCTGTGGTGGCCACGCCGATAAGACGGCCCTCCTTGCGCATCTCCAGATAGAGTGGCGGCATCCAGTCACAATGGAGAAAACCGCGATACTGGCTGCGGTTGGGGGGATACATGCTGCCATCGTGGTGGCGTTCGCGGATATAGCGTTCGTAGAGCAGGTAATACTCGGGTTTGTCATCGTAGCTCAGGACGATCTCGATATCCCTGTTGAGCTGGCGGATCCGCTTCTGGCCGCGGCTGGGACGAAAGTGTTCACTGTGAATACGAAGGGATTGGCAGGCATGGCACGCCGGGCAGTGGGGACGATAGATGTCGTTGCCACTGCGGCGAAAACCGGCAGTCAACAATCGTTCGTAACCGTTGGCGTTGAGCAGATTGTGATCCATCAGCACCAGCAACTGCTCCTGTTCATGGTCCAGATAACTGCAGGGATGCTTGGGGGTCAGCCCTACTTTGAGGATCACTTCTTCAGTCATAAGCTGATCTCCCCCTCTTGCCAGCAGGAAGCCAATAGTGGTTGATGGCCAAGGCGCGCGAGCTCAGCCAGAAAACGGGCCCGTGGCCACTCCTCGATACCCAGGGTCGCCAGAAACGGGTTTTGCATCTGGCAATCGATGAGGGCGCCGTGATGGCGGGCGAAGTGGCGACAGAGTGCCACCATGGCAAGTTTGGCACCGTTATCAATCCGGCTGAACATGGATTCACCGCAAAACAGTCGGCCGATAGAGAGGCCATACAGTCCCGCTTGCAGCTCTCCCTCCTGCCAGATCTCGATAGAGTGGGCATGACCCAGCCGGTGCAACTGCTGGTAGGCATCGATCATGGGTTGGCTGATCCAGGTGCCATCGGCAGTGCGACGAGGGGCGGCGCAGGCAGTAATGACTTCATTAAAGGCGCGATTGACGGAAATATCGAATGGGGTTCGGCGGATAATCTTCTGCAGTGTCCGCCCCACATGGAGTTGGTCGGGACGGATCACCCCGCGGGGATCCGGTGACCACCACAGGGTCGGTTGGTGGGGTTCATTCCACGGAAAGATCCCCTTGTGATAAGCTGCCAGCAATCTGGCCGGGGAGAGATCCCCGCCGATCGCCAGCAAGCCGTTGGGCTCTTCCAGCGCATGGCTGGGGTCGGGAAACCAGCAAAGCTCATCATCCAGTTGGGTAAGATAGCGAGACATAAGGCAACGAGGTTCATAGATGAAGGCCATTATCCTGATAGTATCCAGCTTGCTCTGCTTTGTCACGGCGCCCGCCGGGGCGGAGGTCTACCAGCGCAATACCGCGCGGCCGGTCAATCAGGTGGTGTTTGGTCAGGTCGAAACGGTGCGCAATATTACCCAGCGCCAGATCCTGGAGTCCGAGCACTCTGGCTGGAAGACGCTTGGTGGTGCCGTGTTGGGCGGTCTGCTGGGCAACCAGTTTGGCGGCGGTCATGGCCGTGAAATCGCCACCGCCGTCGGCGCGCTTGCGGGGGCTGCAGCTGCGCAGCAATACCAGTCCGAGGGAACCGTGGTGGAAAACAAGTTGGTGGAGCTGCTGATCCGCAACGAGCAAAATGCCCTTATCAACGTGATCCAGGATTATGATCCCGCCATGGTCTTTGCCAATGGGGACAAGGTGCGCATTCTCTACTTCGATGATGGGGTGCGGGTCGACAAGACTTACTGACTTTCGATAGTCATGGTGATGGGGAGACTGTGGCAGGGAAGGAACCCGCAGACTCTCCTGTCGGAAAGTCTGTCGGGCGGTAATACACGGGACTGATGCCCTGAGGATTCAGATAGCTGTCTCTTGAGAGACTATCTTATCGCGACCGGTGTTCTTTGCCTGATAGAGCAGCCGATCCGCTACGCTCAGCGCCTCGTCCATGGATATCCGCCCGACGCTGATCACGCCGTAACTGGCGCGAACAAAGAGCGGGGTTTCCGGTGACAAGGGTTGCTGGCGCAGCTGCTGACGCAGCCCTTCAAGACGCTTGATCAACACGGGGACGGTACAGTGAGGCACCATCATGGCAAACTCCTCTCCGCCAAACCGGGCGATCATGGCATCGGGGAAGAACTGGGTCAGTAGCCGGGTCAGATGGCAGAGCAGTTGATCGCCGATGGCATGGCCCCAGTGATCGTTGACCTGCTTGAAGTGATCCACATCGAGCACACAGAGTGCAAGAGGCGTCTGCTGGCGCTGATATTCTTCAAACCATTTTTGCCCTTCGTTGAACCAGTAGCGCCGATTGTAGAGACCGGTCAGGTAGTCACGATTGGCTGACTCCTGAATGCTGTTGAACTGCTCGAGCGCTTCCAGATTGTGGCTGACCCGACACTGCAGTTCTTCCGGCTCGAACGGCTGGTTGAGAAAGTCGTTGGCGCCCTGCTTGAGATAGCGAGCAGAGAGACCGCGCTTGTCCGAGACCGAGATCCCGATAATCGCGAGCTGCTGCTTGCTGTAACGCTCTCTCAGCATCCGCACCAGACTGATGCCATCGATATCCGGCATATAGTAGTCGACCAGTGCCAGCCGGATGTCCGGGTGTTGCTCCAGCATCGCCATCGCTTCACGGGCATGACTGGCCTCATGCACCTGCAACAACTGCTTGCGCAACTGGGCCATGGTGCGGTGACGGGAGGTGCGTGAGTCGTCGACTACCAGCACTTCGATCGACTGGTTGAGATAGAGGCGGTGCACCAGACTGACGGCATATTGCAGCGAGTGGCGCGAATCCTTCATCACATAGTCCAGCACGCCGGTTTCCAGCCAGGCGGCACGTTTATCCTCGCTGATGTCGGCAGTGAGGATCACCACCGGCAAACCTCGAGCCAGCAGCTCGTTGACCGCTTCGCCACGGGGCGCATCCGGCAAGGTCAGGTCCACCAGCGCGACCACATACTCCTCGCCCCGGCAGTGACGGGCACCTTCGAGGGTATCGAAGGCGTCAATCTCGAGGCCTGTCTGCTGGGCAATGGCCTGAGTCAGCATACGGCGGATGGTCAGGCTATCTTCGACAATCAATATCTTCTGTTTCATTAGACTCCTTTAAATAAAAAAGGCATACCGACTGGTATGCCTTATATCACATCTGCGCTTGTTTATTGCGCGTCGAGGTAGCGTTCGGCATCGAGGGCTGCCATGCAGCCGGTACCGGCAGAGGTGATCGCCTGACGGTAGTTGTGGTCGGCCACGTCGCCGGCAGCGAAGACACCTTCAATGCTGGTCTGGGTGGCAAAACCGTCGAGGCCGCCACGTACCTTCAGATAACCGTTTTGCATCTCCAGCTGGCCATCGAAGATCTGGGTATTGGGCTGATGGCCGATGGCGATGAAGACGCCCATCAGCGGCAGCTCGCTGGTGCTGTTGTCCTGAGTGTTGCGCAGGCGCACACCGGTGACCCCCATCTGATCGCCCAGCACTTCGTCCAGGGTCTGGTGGGTGTGCAGCACGATGTTGCCGCTCGCGACTTTGTCGTGCAGACGCTTGATCAGGATCTTCTCGGCACGGAACTCGTCGCGGCGGTGGATCAGGTGCACCTTTTTGGCGATGTTGGCCAGATACAAGGCCTCTTCAACAGCGGTGTTGCCGCCGCCGATCACCGCCACTTCCTGATTGCGGTAGAAGAAACCGTCACAGGTGGCACAGGCGGAGACGCCGCGCCCCTTGAAGGCCTCTTCGGAGGGCAGGCCCAGATACTTGGCGGAGGCGCCGGTCGCAATGATCAGGGCATCGCAGGTGTATTCGCCGTTGTCCCCTTTGAGGCGGAACGGGCGCTGAGTCAGTTCGACACTGTTGATGTGATCAAACAGGATGCGGGTGTCGAACTTCTCTGCATGCTCTTTCATGCGCTCCATCAGGGCAGGGCCGGTCAGCCCTTCCGGATCACCTGGCCAGTTCTCCACTTCGGTGGTGGTGGTCAGCTGACCCCCTTGCTGCATGCCGGTGATGAGCAGTGGATTGAGGTTGGCGCGGGCGGCGTAGACGGCCGCGGTGTAACCGGCCGGGCCTGACCCTAAGATCAGCAATTTGCTGTGAGTGACTTGGCTCATGATGTCATTTCCGGGATGTGATGAGTTTGCGCGATTGTAGGTAATTCGTGATCCGGGGTCAAAGGCTGGTGAGTCGATTGCACTAATCGTGTTCACAAGGGGTGACATGCAAAATAAAGGAATAAAAAAACCGCCCATCGCGGGCGGATTTTCACTCATCTCCAACTGGCGCAGGCCAGCGCAGATCAGTTCAGCAGGGTCAGGGGATCCGTGTAGGCAAGGCCATGTGCCACGGCCACTTCCTTGCAGGTGAGCTTGCCCTCCATCACGTTGAGCCCGTGCAACAGGTTGGGGTCGCTCAGCAGTGCCTGACGATACCCTTGCTGGGCCAGCTTGATGATAAAGGGGAGGGTGGCATTGTTGAGCGCCACGGTCGAGGTGCGGGCCACCGCCCCCGGCATGTTGGCGACACAGTAGTGCACCACTTCATCGACAATATAGGTCGGATCCTGGTGGGTGGTGGCGTGGGAGGTTTCCACACAGCCGCCCTGATCGATGGCCACATCGACGATGGCAGAACCCGGCTTCATGCGCGCAATGTGGTCACGGCGGACAAGTTTTGGCGCAGTGGCACCCGGTACCAGCACGCCACCGATGACCAGATCGGCCGCCAGCAGATGGCGCTCCAGCGTCTCGCTGTTGGAGTAGACCACCTTGGCCGCTCCCTGGAACTCGTTATCGAGACGGCGCAGGGTATCGACGTTGTTATCGAGGATGGTGACATCCGCGCGCAGGCCAATGGCCATGCGGGCCGCATTGGAGCCGACCACGCCGCCACCGATGATCACCACCTTGGCCGGTTCGACACCGGGTACGCCGCCGAGCAGCACACCGCTACCACCGCGCGATTTTTCCAGCGCTTGGGCACCCGCCTGAATAGACATGCGACCTGCGACTTCCGACATGGGGGCCAGCAGGGGCAGGCCGCCACGGCCGTCGGTGACGGTTTCATAGGCGATACAGATGGCGCCGCTTTTCAGCAGGGCTTCGGTCTGGGGCAAGTCTGGCGCCAGATGCAGATAGGTGAACAGGGTTTGACCCGGACGCAGCATGGCACATTCGACAGGCTGAGGTTCCTTGACCTTGACGATCATCTCGGCTTTGGCGAAAACCTCTGCTGCAGAGGCCAAAATTTCGGCGCCAACAGCGATATAATCTGCATCGCTGAAGCCAATGCCGTTTCCGGCACCGCTTTGGACGAAAACAGTATGGTTTCGTGCTGTCAGTTCACGTACACTGGCCGGAACCATGCCTACGCGGTATTCATGGTTTTTTATCTCTTTAGGTACACCGATAATCATGCTATCCCTCGTCTATAGATTGGTGTTTCATGTTGCCAAAATGTTAACCAACATTTGCGCCTAGTATATTCAGGTATTGACAGGATTTGTGACCATAATTATAAAATGACTGGTGATTCTTACCAAAAAATAGCCAAAGGATGGAATAAAATGATGGAAGCTAAGAGTCGGCTAAAGGATTTGGACAGGATTGACCGCAACATTCTTAATGAACTGCAAAAGGATGGCAGGATTTCGAATGTTGAGTTGTCCAAGCGAGTTGGCCTGAGTCCTACACCGTGTCTGGAACGGGTTCGTCGCCTCGAGCGACAAGGTTATATCGAAGGATATGCCGCTATTCTGAACCCTCATTATCTGGACGCATCTCTGCTGGTGTTTGTAGAGATAACCCTCAATCGCGGGGCGCCTGATGTGTTTGAACAGTTCAACAAGGCTGTTCAGGTACTCGAAGAGATCCAGGAGTGTCATCTGGTTTCCGGTGACTTCGACTATCTGCTCAAGACCCGAGTCAGCGACATGTCGGCTTACCGCCGTCTGTTGGGGGAAACCCTGCTGCGTCTGCCCGGTGTCAATGACACCCGCACCTATGTGGTGATGGAAGAGGTCAAGCAGAGCAGTCGTCTGGTGATCAACACCCGATAAAGCAGGTTATGCCGTGGTGTCTTTTCCATATGAGACACCATGACAGTCAGAAACGAGCGGCCGGTCCGCTCGTTTCTTCTTGTAAAGATAATTGCAAATATGGCCCCGTCCCATCAGGCTCTGGCTGACAATCGATGGGCTTTTCGGGGATACTAGGCCCCCTTATTTCCTGCATTACATGTTTTCAGAAAGGAGCCGGAGTTTGGCCGATAAAAAGCTGTTTACTCCTTTATCAGGTATACAACGGATCTTCGAAGCCGTCTTGATCGCCATCACCCTGATGGCTGCTTATCTTCTGCTTGCCCTGTTGTCCTATCATCCCGCTGATCCCGGCTGGTCCCAGACCTCCTGGCAAGGGGAGGTGAAGAACCTCGCCGGTAGTGCCGGTGCCTGGCTCGCCGATATCACCATGTTTACCTTTGGTGCCTTCTCCTATCTGGTGCCGCCGCTGGTGGTGCTGCTGGGCTGGAGTCTGTTCTGGCGCCCGAGCCGTCTGCTCGATGTGGATTACCTCACCCTGGGGGTGCGGATCATCGGCTTTATCCTGACCGTGCTCGGCATGTCGGCAATTGCCAGCATGAACTTCAACGATATGCAAAACTTCTCCGCCGGTGGTCTGGTGGGGGATGTGATCGCTTCTGCAGTGGTGCCGCTGTTTGGCGGCGTCGGGGCCAACCTGATGCTGCTCTGCTTCGTGGCAACCGGCATCACCCTGTTTACCGGCTGGTCCTGGCTCACCATCGTCGAGCAGATCGGCGCGGCCTGTACCGGTTCGGTCAGCGCTGTTTACCACTTCCCGACCACCCTCGGCCGCTGGCTGACCGGTGGCTGGCGTCAACCTCGCAACGAGGGGCCGGATCCCTTGTTGGAAGGCGGGGTAGGGGCCATCGCGTTTGATGATGAGGAAGATGAGCCGCACACCAGCTGGACTCGCAAGCCCAAGGCCAAGAATCAGAAGGCTGCCGCCGAAGAGTGGCTGCCGGAACTCGACGACGATACCTTCGAGTTCGACCCACAGTTTGATGATGAAGAGGACGAGCCGACTCCGGCTGCCAAGCCGAAACGTGCGGTGGCGGCCGCCAATGGTCGCCGCCAGCCGGTACTGGCTGTGGCCGACGACGATGATGAGGACGATCTGGATCTGCCGTGGGCCGAAGGGGACGACGAGGTCGCCGCGCCGGTAGTCGTCGCACCAACCAAGCCCAAGCGTCGTCCGCAGTCAACAATGCCGCCGTTGCCGAGTATCGAACTGCTGGACAGACCGCCAGCCAAGACCCAGATGATGAGCAAGGATGAGCTGGATCGCATGGGGCGTCTGGTGGAGGCCAAGCTTGCCGACTACAACGTGCAGGCCAAGGTGGTCGGTGTCTATCCGGGCCCGGTCATTACTCGTTTCGAGCTGGATCTGGCGCCGGGCATGAAGGCGAGCAAGATCACCAACCTCTCGCGCGATCTGGCCCGCTCCTTGTCTGCAAGCAGCGTGCGGGTGGTTGAGGTGATCCCGGGCAAGACTTATGTGGGGATCGAGCTGCCCAACCGGGTGCGTCAGACCGTTTATCTGCGCGAAACCCTTGACTGCGATGCTTTCCGCGATAGCCGCAACCCGCTCACCATGGGCCTGGGTCAGGACATCGCCGGCGAGCCGGTGGTGGTGAACCTGGCCAAGATGCCGCACCTGCTGGTGGCCGGTACCACAGGTTCAGGTAAGTCGGTGGGGGTCAACACCATGATCATCTCGATGCTCTACAAGTCATCCCCCGATGATCTGCGCTTCATCATGATCGACCCCAAGATGCTGGAACTCTCGGTCTACGAAGGGATCCCGCATCTGCTGACCGAGGTGGTGACCGACATGAAGGACGCCGCCAACGCCCTGCGCTGGTGTGTGGGCGAGATGGAGCGCCGTTACAAGCTGATGTCGGCGGTCGGGGTGCGTAACCTCAAGGGCTACAACGACAAGGTACTGGCCGCCATCGAGGAGGGAGAACCCCTGCTGGATCCGTTGTGGCGCCCGGGTGACTCCATGGATCAGATGCCGCCGGAGCTGGAGAAGCTGCCCCACATCGTGGTGGTGGTGGACGAATTTGCCGACATGATGATGATCGTCGGCAAGAAGGTGGAAGAGCTGATCGCCCGTATCGCCCAGAAGGCGCGGGCCGCCGGTATTCACCTCATTCTGGCGACCCAGCGCCCGTCGGTGGATGTCATTACCGGTCTTATCAAGGCCAACATCCCGACCCGTATTTCGTTCCAGGTGTCGAGCAAGATCGACTCGCGCACCATCATCGATCAGGGCGGCGCCGAATCTCTGCTCGGTATGGGCGACATGCTCTACATGCCGGCTGGGACCTCCAACCCGACCCGCGTACACGGTGCGTTCGTCGATGATCACGAAGTGCACAAGGTGGTGGCGGACTGGAAACTGCGCGGCGAGCCGAACTACATCGAGGAGATCCTCTCCGGTGAGTCGGGTGGCGAAGGTGGCAGCGGCGAATATGGCAGTGGTGGCGATGAAGAGCTCGACCCCCTGTTCGACGAAGCGGTTGCTTTCGTGGTGGAGTCCCGCCGTGGCTCGACCTCCAGCGTCCAGCGCAAGTTCAAGATTGGTTACAACCGGGCAGCCCGTCTCATCGAGCAGATGGAGAATCAGGGCATCGTTAGCTCACCGGGTGGCAATGGTCAGCGCGACGTGTTGGCACCGCCGCCGGTGCGGGACTAAGCCTCACCGTTTCATACTATCCCTGGCCATGCCCTCCGTGGGCGTGGCCTTTTATCGAGAGCGTCTTTATGAAGAGCGTGATGAAAAAACAACTGTTGATGGGTACCGTGCTGCTGATGGCCAGCAGCCAGGTGTGGGCCGATGCGGCCAGCGATCTCAAACAGAAGCTGGCGGGGGTGAGCCTCTTCTCCGCCAAATTTGCCCAGACCGTCTATGACAGCAAGGGCAAGGAGCTGCAAAAGGCCAGCGGCGACCTGCTGGTGCAGCGGCCAAACCGTTTCAACTGGCACACTACCTCGCCGGACGAGAGCCTGATCGTGGCAGATGGTCAGGATGTCTGGGTCTATGATCCCTTCGTCGAGCAGGTCACTGCCCTCAAGCTGAAAGATGCGGTGCTCAACACCCCCTTTATCTTGATCGCCGGTAATGACGACAAGTTCTGGAAGAACTATGACGTGACCCAGCAGGGCGATGTCTACACCGTCACCAGCCGCAACAAGGATGAGCTGATCGCCTCCTTCCGTGTCACCTTCGACAGACAAGACAACATCAGTCGTTTCGATGTGAAAGAGGCGCAAGGGCAGTGGAGTGAATTCACCCTGAGCAGCTTCAACCGCAAGCCGGTGCTCAAGGGCAACGAATTTGTTTTCAAGATCCCGAAGGGGGTAGAGCTGGACGACCAGCGCTAATGAGCAAGCGGTCGTTGGATTGCTCGCCACCGCGCCAGTCAAAGGCGAGTGGCGTGACGCTGGGTGGTCAATACAGATGAGTAACTTGTCGCTGGATTTCTCGTCGGACTTTCGTCCGCTGGCGGCCCGGATGCGGCCGCAAAACCTCGACCAGTATATCGGTCAGCAACATATCCTGGGGGCTGACAAGCCCCTGCGCAAAGCCATTCTGGCTGGTCACTGCCACTCGATGATCCTGTGGGGACCGCCCGGTACCGGCAAGACTACGCTGGCGGAGTTGATGGCTCACTACTGTCAGGCGGAAGTGGAGCGACTCTCTGCGGTCACCTCCGGCATCAAGGAGATCCGCGCCGCCATCGACAAGGCCAAAGAGAACAGCTGGCGCGGAGTGCGCACCATTCTGTTCGTGGATGAGGTGCACCGCTTCAACAAGAGCCAGCAGGATGTGTTCCTGCCTCACATCGAAGATGGCACCATCACCTTTATCGGTGCCACCACTGAAAACCCCTCGTTCGAACTCAACAACGCACTGCTCTCACGAGCCCGGGTCTATCTGCTCAAGCGACTGGAGGAGAGCGATATTCTCGCCATGCTCGATCAGGCGATGACCGATCCCCGTGGTCTCAATGATCCGGCACTCACCTTCGCCCCCGGCGTCAAAGAGGCGCTGGCCAAGGCGGTGGATGGGGACGGGCGTAAATCCCTCAACTATCTGGAGCTGTTGGCCGACATGGCCGAAACCGACAGTACAGGGGCGCGGGTGATCGACAGTGCCCTGCTCGCCGCCGTGGTGGGGGAGCATGTGGCCCGCTTCGACAAGGGGGGCGATCACTTCTACGACCTCATCTCGGCGGTGCACAAATCCATTCGCGGCTCGGCGCCGGATGCGGCGCTCTATTGGTACGCCCGTATGGTGAGCGCCGGTTGCGATCCCCTCTATATTGCCCGCCGCTTGCTGGCGATTGCCTCGGAAGATGTGGGCAATGCCGATCCCCGTGCCATGCAGGTCGCCCTGTCGGCCTGGGATTGTTTCCATCGGATTGGGCCGGCGGAAGGGGAGCGGGCTATCGCCCAGGCGATCGTCTATCTCGCCTGCGCCCCGAAAAGCAATGCGGTCTATACCGCCTGGAAGGCGGCGCTTCATGATGCCAAAAACCTCCCTGACTTCGAGGTGCCGGTACACCTGCGCAATGCGCCGACCAAGCTGATGAGCGATCTGGGCTATGGCGCCGAGTATCGCTATGCCCATGACGAGCCGGGCGCCTATGCCGCTGGCGAGCAGTATTTTCCGCCCGAGCTGGCGGGCAAGCAGTACTACCAGCCCACCGATCGCGGCCTTGAAAAGCAGATTGGCCAGAAGCTCGATTACCTCCATGAACTGGACAGGCAAAGTCCGCAGCAACGGGGCAAATAGCCCCTTTGTTACCTCGCATGGCTGAAAATTGGTCAGGCGTTTGAATATGCAGGACGGTTTGCGTGCCAAAGTCGGTAAAAACGACACAAATAGTCCCTGTTCGGGCGGGGGGGCGGTCTGCTACACTGCCCGTCTGACCCCGCTTGTCTTGGCCTTGCGCCATCTTCTTGATCTCGAAGGCCTGATAGTTAAGGCCCGATTCTGAAGACGATTGGGGTGCGCCAACCGATGTTAACTTCCGGATCTGTTTCCCAGCCCGTCATGACGACTCAGGCCCAGATCCCATTTTAAAAAAGTAGGTAAACCATGCTGGATCCCAAATATCTGCGCAGCGATATCGAAGAGGCTGCCGCTCGTCTGGCGACACGTGGCTACGTTCTGGACGTAGCGGCTGTCAACGCTCTGGAAGAGAAACGCAAGGATCTGCAGTCCCGTACCCAGGAGCTGCAGGCCGAGCGCAACGCCCGCTCCAAATCCATCGGTGAAGCTGCCCGTCGTGGTGAAGATGTTGCCCCGCTCAAGGCCGAAGTGACCAAGATCAACGACGAGCTGGAAACCAGCAAGGTCGAGCTGGATGCCCTGCTGGCCCAGCTGAAAGCCATTGCCGACGCCATCCCCAACCTGCCGAGCGAGACTACTCCGGTGGGCCGTGACGAGAACGACAACGTGGAAGTGCGCCGCTGGGGGACCCCGCGCGAGTTCAGCTTCCCGGTACGCGATCACATCGATCTGGGCGAAGCGGCCAAGGGCGTTGACTTCAAGAATGGCGTCAAACTCTCCGGTACCCGTTTCGTGGTGATGAAGGGTCAGATTGCCCGTCTGCACCGTGCCCTGGCTCAGTTCATGCTGGATCTGCACACCCAGCAGCACGGTTACACCGAGTGCTACGTGCCCTATCTGGTGAACCCGGACAGCCTCTATGGCACCGGTCAGTTGCCGAAATTTGCTCAGGACCTGTTCAACACCGGTATCGAAGGTGAAGGGGAAGAAGAGGGCAAGCTGCGCAAGTTCTCTCTGATCCCGACCTCTGAAGTGCCGCTCACCAACATGGCCCGTGACGAGATCTTTGACGCGCAAGAGCTGCCAATCAAGATGACCGCCCACAGCCCCTGCTTCCGCTCCGAAGCCGGTTCCTACGGTCGTGATACCCGTGGCCTCATCCGTATGCACCAGTTCGACAAGGTTGAAATGGTTCAGCTGGTTCACCCGGAGAAATCTTGGGATGCACTGGAAGAGATGGTGGGTCACGCCGAGAAGGTACTGCAACTGCTGGAGCTGCCGTATCGCGTGATGGCGCTCTCTACCGGTGACATGGGCTTCTGCGCTTCCAAGACCTACGATCTGGAAGTGTGGCTGCCGGCCCAGAATACTTACCGTGAGATCTCCTCTGTCTCCAACTGCACCGACTTCCAGGCGCGCCGCATGCAGGCTCGCGTGCGTATCGACGGCAAGCCGCAGCTGCTGCACACCCTGAACGGCTCCGGTCTGGCGGTGGGTCGTACCCTGGTTGCCGTGATGGAGAACTACCAGCAGGAAGATGGCCGCATCGCCATCCCGGCTGCGCTGCAATCCTACATGGGTGGCCTGACCCACATCGGGTAAGCTCACACCGCAGACCACAACGCCATGGCATTGCCATGGCGTTGTGCATTCTGGCGCCGATCAACCGTTTTAGTGCTGAAAAAATGCGGCTTTTCGGCGTCGCTTTGAACAGTTAACACATTTTTATCAAGCAATGCGCAATCGTTTTTGTTAGACTGCGCCGCAATTTCGCAGGACATCTCTTTCTATGGTCTGGATTGATTACGCCATCATCGGCATCGTCGGTTTCTCTGCTCTCATCAGCCTGGTGCGCGGCTTCGTCAAGGAGGCCATGTCTCTTGTCACCTGGTTCGTCGCCTTCTTTATTGCCAGCCATTTCTATCCCGATCTCGCCGTCTATTTCACCTCCTTCTCCGACGCGCTGGTTCGCAACGGTCTGGCCATCGCGGCGCTGTTTGTGGCGACCCTGATCCTCGGCAGCGTGGTCAACTATGTGGTGGGCCTGTTGGTGGACAAGACGGGTCTCTCCGGTACCGATCGGGTGCTGGGGGTCTGCTTCGGTGCAATTCGCGGGGTGCTGATCGTCAGTGCCCTGCTTTTTTTCATGGATACCTTCACCAGCCTCTCCCAGAGCGACTGGTGGGTGGCGTCCAAGCTGGTGCCGGAGTTCAAGCCGGTGATCCAGTGGTTTTTCGGGTTCATGTTGAACTCATCCAGTTTTCTTAAACAGGTATAGTGACTTCGAGGTAGCAAAGACATGTGTGGTATTGTCGGTATAGTTGGCACCACCCCCGTCAATCAGGCCCTCTACGACGCCTTGACGGTGTTGCAGCACAGGGGACAGGATGCCGCCGGGATCGTGACCATTGATAGTGGAAACTTCCGGCAACGCAAGGCCAATGGCCTGGTGAAGGACGTGTTTGAAGTGCGCCACATGCAGCGTTTGCAAGGGAACATCGGCATAGGTCATGTCAGATACCCCACCGCAGGCAGCTCAAGTGCCGCTGAAGCCCAACCTTTTTATGTGAACTCGCCCTACGGCATGGTGCTGGCCCATAACGGCAACCTCACCAACGCCAAGGAGCTCAAGGAGCAGCAGTTCAAGGTCGCCCGCCGTCACATCAACACCACCTCCGACTCGGAAGTGCTGCTGAACGTGCTGGCCCACGAGCTGGATCGCTGTGACAAGATGGCGCTGCGTCCCGAAGATATCTTCGCCGCGGTGCGCAGAACCCATCAGCAGATCCGCGGTGCTTATGCGGTGGTCTCGCTGGTGATTGGCCATGGTCTCATCGGTTTTCGTGATCCCAACGGCATTCGTCCGCTGATCCTCGGTCGTCGTCAGGACGAGCAGGGCCAGGTGGAGTACATGCTCGCCTCCGAGAGCGTGGCGCTCGACGCCATCGGTTTCGAGACGGTGCGGGATATTGCGCCGGGTGAAGCCATCTACATTACCGAGCAGGGTCAACTCTTCTCCGAGCAGTGTGCGGAGAACCCGCAGATGAGCTCCTGTATCTTCGAATATGTCTATTTCGCCCGTCCCGATTCGTGCATCGACAAGGTCTCGGTCTACGCCGCCCGCCTCAACATGGGTCGCAAGCTGGGTCAGAAGATTGCCCGCGAGTGGGAAGATCTCGATGTAGACGTGGTCATCCCCATCCCCGAGACCTCCTGTGACGTGGCGCTGGAGATCGCCCATACCCTCGACCTGCCGTACCGTCAGGGCTTCGTGAAGAACCGCTACATCGGCCGTACCTTCATCATGCCGGGCCAGACCCAGCGCAAGAAGTCGGTGCGTCGCAAGCTCAACGCCATCAGCTCCGAATTCAAGGGCAAGAAGGTGTTGCTGGTGGACGATTCCATCGTGCGTGGTACCACGTCCGAGCAGATCATCCAGATGGCCCGTGAAGCAGGGGCAGCCAAGGTCTACTTCGCCTCGGCGGCGCCGGAAATTCGCTTCCCCAACGTCTATGGCATCGATATGCCCACAGCCAACGAGCTGATCGCCCACGGCCGCGAAGTGGAAGAGGTGTGCAAGCTGATTGGCGCTGACGGTCTGATTTTCCAGGATCTGGAAGATCTGGAAGCCGCCGTACGGGAGATCAACCCGGATCTGCGTCACTTCGAGACCTCGGTGTTCAATGGCCACTACGTCACCTCCGACGTGGACCAGTCCTATCTGGATCATCTCAATGCCCTACGCAACGATGACACCAAAGCGGTGCGTGAATGGCAGGAAGGCACCAGCAATCTGGAAATTTTTAACGAAGGTAGTTAAACGTTTGCGGTTTTGCCGGATGGGATAGCGAGATGGGGGCCAGTGGCCCCCATTGTCGTTTCTACCTTGCACGGGCAGAAGGGGTAGGGGGTATCTGTTTGAAAAACATCCGTTTATCTTGCCGGATATGGGCATGGCCAGCGGGATCCGCTAGCATAGGCGGCAACATATATGATCGATACGCTTTTAAGAGACGAGAGTTCAGATGGATGATCTGCTAGCCCCGGTGCGCCAGTTTTTGCAGTGCGAGACCCCGGATGAGTGGGTAGAGATGGCGCGGGATCCGGCCCGTTTACCGACCTTGCTCATCGATCACGCCAACTGCGAGACCAAGGCCGCACTCACTGCCCACAGTCTGGTGCGCCGCTACTGCCTGCCCAAGGGCAAGCGCCATCTGCTGCCCAAGCTGGAGTTTTATCGCGAGCTGGATGCCATCCCGGAGAAGGCCGAGATCCTGGGCAAACGCAGCATGGGAGAGTCTGATCGCACCGTCTTTGCCGAGCTGGAGCGCAATCCACTGCTGTTTCCCATGGTGCGGCTCATTCAGGAGGAGCTGCATCACTTCGAGCAGGTGCTGGAGATCATGCAGGCCCGCGGCATCGAATACGGGCCGGTGACGGCCTCCCGCTATGCCCGCCAGTTGATGCAGCATGTGCGCACCCATGAGCCGGCCACCATAGTCGACAAGATGATCATCGGCGCCTATATCGAGGCACGCTCGTGCGAGCGGTTTGCCAAGCTGGCGCCCCATCTGGACGAAGAGCTGAGCCGCTTCTATGTCTCTTTGCTGCGCTCCGAAGCGCGCCACTATCAGGATTACCTGAGCCTGGCCGAACAGTACGCAGGGGAGGATATCAGCGAACGGGTGGCCTTCTTTGGCAAGCTGGAAGCCGAGCTAATCTGCTCGCCGGATCCGCAGTTCCGGTTTCATAGCGGCCTGCCTGTCACATCTGACAGTTGTTGACGCACAGGGGGCAAACTACTATTGCCCTGTTCCTACTACGAGCGACAAGTAGTTACTTTTGAGCGCAATTCCCGGCCCTGAGCCGGGATCTTTTTTTCTGTCGTACCTCCTTCCTGCTTTTGGCGCTCTATGCTGAATCCCTGGCTATTTTTGCGTCTTCCCCTTGCGATGAAATCCTGTTCGATCAGCCGGTTATTGTGGTGATAAAGTGCTCATTCAGGTGGCTCACCCTTGTAGAAACGGGCGAAACCGTGTACTTTTTTGCCTTCGCAAGATTTGAATAACCAATCAATAGGAGCGTGTATGCGCATTGTTCTGTTGGGGGCTCCGGGCGCCGGCAAAGGTACCCAGGCTCAGTTCATCATGGAAAAACACGGTATTCCCCAGATCTCCACCGGCGACATGCTGCGTGCGGCGATCAAAGCGGGCACCGAGCTCGGTCTGAAAGCCAAAGCTGTGATGGACGCAGGTCAGCTGGTCTCTGACGACATCATCATCGGTCTGGTGAAAGAGCGCATCGCTCAGCCGGACTGCGCCAAAGGCTTCCTGTTGGACGGTTTCCCGCGCACCATTCCCCAGGCGCAAGCCATGAAGGACGCCGGTGTCGTGGTTGATTTCGTGCTGGAGTTCGATGTGCCGGACGAAGAGATCGTCAAGCGCATGAGCGGCCGTCGCGTTCACTCCGGCTCCGGCCGTACCTACCACGTGGTGTTCAACCCGCCGAAAGTGGAAGGCAAGGATGACGTGACTGGTGAAGATCTGGTGATCCGCGCCGACGACGAAGAGACCACAGTACGCAAGCGTCTGGATGTATATCATCAGCAGACCGCGCCGCTGATCGGTTTCTACGGCAAAGAGGCGGAAGCGGGCCACACCCGTTACGTCAAGATCGACGGCACCCAGCCGGTTGATCTGGTCAGCAAGCAGCTTGCCACCATTCTGGGCTGATCTTTGCTGCCGGCACAGTTTCCCGTGCCATCAGATAAATAAAGAGAAGGGCCCTGTCGGGCCCTTTTTGCATAATGACAGATAGACAGGAAGCCAACGTGACCACGAAAACCGGAATATTGCTGGTCAATCTGGGTACCCCAGCCGCACCGACCACCGCTGCCGTCAAAGCGTTCCTCAGCCAGTTCCTGCACGATCCCCGTGTGGTGGACCTGCCCCGTTACCTCTGGTGTCCGCTGCTCCACTTCATCATCTTGCCGACGCGCTCGCCCAAAGTGGCCAAGCTCTATCAGCAGGTGTGGACCGAGCAGGGCTCGCCGCTGATGGTGATAAGCAAGCAGCAGCGCACCGCACTGGAGCAGGAGCTCAAGCGGGAGGGGGTTGAGGTGCCGGTGGAACTGGCGATGACCTATGGTTCCCCGTCAGTGAATGATGGCTGGCAGGCGCTCAAGGCCAAAGGGGTCAACCGGGTGATCCTGTTGCCGCTCTATCCGCAATATTCGGTCAGTACCACCGCCTCGGTCTTCGATGCCTGGGGCAAGGCGATGAAGAGAGAACGCAATCTGCCGGTGGTACGGCTTATTCGTGATTATCACGCCCATCCCGAATACATTCAGGCGCTGGCCATGAGCGTGCGCCGTCACTGGGAGCAGCACGGTCAGGGCGATCACCTGCTGATGTCGTTCCACGGTATTCCCGAGCGCTACGAGAACGAAGGGGACCCCTATGGTCACCAGTGTCGCCATACCGCCAGCTTGCTGGCCGAGGCGCTCGGGCTGGAGGCCGGGCAGTGGACGGCCAGCTTCCAGTCCCGCTTTGGCAAGGAGGAGTGGCTCAAGCCCTACACCGACGTGACCATCGCCGGTATGCCAGCTGCGGGCATCAAGCGGCTCGATGTAATTTGCCCCGCCTTTGCCGCCGACTGCCTCGAAACCCTTGAGGAAATTCAGGTACAGAACCGGGAGATCTTCATGGAGGCTGGTGGCGAGCGGTTTGAATATATTCCGGCCCTCAACAGCGATCAGGCCCATATCAGGATGATGGTCTCGCTCATCTGCCGCGAATTGGCATGAGTGACCGGCAGTCAGTCAAACAAGGAGTCGAGTCATGGTACATATCACGCTGATTTATGCAGGTCTGCTGGGGCTGCTGTTTCTGGGGCTCTCCTTCTGGGTGGTCAGACGTCGTGCCCAGTTCGGGGTGATGATAGGGCAGGGGGAAGCTCCCGAGCTGCTGGCGGCGATCCGGGCTCACGGCAATTTTGCCGAGTATGTGCCGCTGACCCTGCTGCTGATGGCGCTGTGCGAGCTATCCGGTGCCGGTGCGCTCTGGCTGCATGCCGGTGGCGCCATGCTGTTGGTCGGCCGCATCCTGCATGCCATTGGCATCCAGATCCCCAAAGCCCCCAATGTGCCCCGTTTTCTGGGCACCTTGCTGTTCTGGCTAGCCCTCGGCCTCTTCTCGCTGCTGGCCCTGTTGCAGGGGATGGCGGCCGCCTGAAAACCGACGCTTTTTTATGCTATAGAGCCACCCCGGGCGGGGTGGTTTTTATATGGTGAAAAGGCAAACGTTTTTCCTTGCAAGCCTTGTCTATACTGACTCCATTATTTAAACAGGGCGACTTTTCGGGGCGGCGGATTGTGTTAAAATCCCGCCCCTCTTTCCCCCAGAGCACAGAACATTGCCATGAAATTTCCCGGTCAGCGCAAGTCCAAACACTACTTCCCTGTCGACAGACGCGATCCCTTGGTGCCGCAAAATCCCCTGTTAACCGAGCTGGGCAAAGCCTACGTCGTCGGGATTGATCAGACCCTGGTTGATATCGAAGCCCATGTGGATGAAGACTTTCTGACCCGTTATGGTCTGAGCAAGGGGCACTCCGTCGTCATCAACGACGACGTGGCAGAACGCATTTATGACGAGCTCAAGGCCAACAACATGGTGGTGAGCGAGTTTGCCGGTGGCACCATTGGCAACACGGTACACAACTACTCGGTACTGGCCGATTCCCACTCCATCCTGCTGGGTGTGATGAGTCAGGATATTCGCATCGGCTGCTACGCCTACCGTTATCTGTGCAACAC
This sequence comes from Aeromonas sp. Y311-2, assembly GCF_027706025.1. Taxonomy (NCBI): domain Bacteria; kingdom Pseudomonadati; phylum Pseudomonadota; class Gammaproteobacteria; order Aeromonadales; family Aeromonadaceae; genus Aeromonas; species Aeromonas sp. Y311-2. The sequence continues at coordinate 293,987 of NZ_JAPDCL010000002.1, forward strand.
CTCTTCCCGCGTCAATCTGGACTATCTGCAGCCGGTGGATGGCCCCATCGGTCGTTGCTTCACCTTCATCACCGAGTGCGGCGAGCGCAGCTTCGGTATCAACGCCGGCAAGATGAACCAGCTGGATGTGCAGCACATTCCGGAGGATGTGATCAAGGGGGCGTCTGCCCTGGTGATCACCGCCTATCTGGTGCGTGGCGACGATGGTGACCCGATGAAAGAGGCGGCCATGACCGCGGTGCGTTATGCCCGTGAGGCCGGTATTCCCGTGGTGCTGACCCTGGGCACCCGTTTCGTCATCGACGAAAACCCCCAGTGGTGGCGCGACTTCATTGCCGAGAACGTGACCGTGCTGGCGATGAACGAAGACGAAGGTGAAGCCCTGACCGGTATCGCTGATCCGCTCGGTGCTGCCGACAAGGCGCTCGACTGGGCCGACATGGTGCTCTGTACTGCTGGCCCCATCGGCCTCTATATGGCGAGCTACACCGACGAGGACTACAAGCGCGAGACCACTCATACCCTGTTGCCGGGCGTTATCCCCGAGTTCAACATGTATGAGTTCAGCCGCCCGATGGCCCGGGCCAAGTGCCGTAAACCGGCCCGTATCTACTCCCACATCTCCCCGTACATGGGTGGCCCGGAGAAGATCAAGAACACCAACGGGGCAGGGGATGGCGCCCTTTCCGCCGTGCTGCACGACATGGTGGCCAACTCCTATCACCGGATGAATGTGCCCAACTCCGCCAAGCACATCTCCGAGTTCCTGACTTACTCCTCACTGGCCCAGGTGTGCAAATACGCCAACCGCGTCAGCTACGAGGTGTTGGCCCAGAGCAGTCCCCGTCTCTCCCGCGGTTTGCCGGAGAAAGAGGACAGCCTGGAAGAGGTTTACTGGGAGCGTTGATCTCCTGAATCTGCAAGACGCCTCCATCGGGAGGCGTTTTTGCAGGCAAATGGGAGTTATCCCGGCTTTTTTCCCGGAATAACCCCAATATGCTTGAGTCCATGTCACTTTTACGACACCATTTGGCCATCGTATTGTCGCCCGACAATGCCGCAGCACCCGAAAGAAAGAGAGAATCCCATGAGCATGCTTAACGACAACCTTGACGCCAATTTCCAACTGTTTATCGAACAAGTCCGCGAGTCGGGTCAGGTGTGGGGTCTGCGCTATGGGGAAGACTGGGTCGTCTGCCGCTCCGCCGAATTTGAAGATGCCGACGTGATGCCGCTCTGGTCTGCCGAAGAGGACGCCCGTCTGCATTGCGTCGATGAGTGGGCCGATTACGAGCCGGAAGTGATCGATCTGGAAGAGTTTCTCGATATCTGGATCAACGATCTGGATGAAGACGATGTACTGGTCGGCCCGAATTGGAACGCCGATCTGGAAGGCCAGGAGCTCGAACCCATCGAGCTGGCCAAGGCTCTGGTTGAACTGGACGCCTGAAAGCGCCTCCATTGATGGCCTGAACGCACAGGCCATCGGGACAAAGACCGGCATCCGTGAGGGTGCCGGTCTTTTTTATGGTCGAATAGCCCGATTGATGAGTTAAAAGCCGATTTGCCTTTGCACCTGTCAGGGGGATGGTCCATCATCAACCTTTTGCCAAGGGAGGAGCGCCATGTTTGTATTCGACGTAACGGGAGCTGCGGGTGAGAAGGCCAGTATTCGGGTGCAGGCCCTGGATTGGGCGCAAGCCGGACCAGTGACCTTCCAGTGCGATGACGATCAGCTGGCGGTCGTGCTTCTGAGCGGTTGTCGTTGCGACGCGGTGGGCTTTTTCAACCTGTTGGCGGGGTGTAAACCTCTCTATATCGAACAGTGGCTCAGCTATCTGCAGGAGAGTGGTCGCATTGGCAAGTGGAGTCACCAGACCGAGAGTCCCGCCGATGGGGACTATCTGGCCAGAGCAGGTCTGGAGCACGATGAACTCAATACCCTGCTTGGCCAGGTCTATCAGGTGGCGGGGTTCAATCGCCTGCAAATCAACCGTTACCTCAAGAACCGCCACAACCCCACCACCCTGGCGACCCGGTACGATCAGAAAGAGCTGGAGCGCTATCGCCAGCTCAATGACATCATTCTGACCCTTTTGAAGCTGAAGCATCCTCAGTAAAGAGCCCCAGCTGGCTGATATCCGGTCGCAGCGGTTGCGGCCGGGCGATCAGATAGCCCTGCAAGCCATCCACGTACATCCCCTGCAGCAGCTGTTTCTGGCCAAGCTGTTCTACCCCCTCTGCAATCACCTGACACCCCATCCGATGTGATACATCGACGATCATCCGCACGAACTGCTGGTTGGTCTGATCCTGCTCCAGTCCGGTGATCAGGGCAGGATCGAGCTTGATGTAGTCGGGCTTGAGCTCGCGAAACAGGGTAAAGGAACCGATCCCCTTGCCGAAATTGGCGATGGCCGAGCGACTGCCGTTGCGGCGCAGCAGTTCAAACACCCGCTTGGCGCCGGTCAGGTTGCGCTCCAGATGCTCTTCATCCAGTTCGAACACCAGATTGGCGCTGGTATTGGGATCTTTGAGCAGCTGGCGGTCCAGCCAGATCAGGAAGGCGCTGTTTTGCAGCAGGTTGGGGGAGAGGTTGATCCCCCAGCGACTCTGGTTGGCACCAAAGGCCCGGTACTGGCGCATGATGTGGGTAATGACCAGTTGCTCCAGCCGCATCACCATATCGAGCCGCTGGGCCATGGCAAACAGGGTGTCGGTGGGCAGGGCGGTGCCGTCATTGCCGCTGAAGCGGGTGTAGATCTCGTTGTAGGCCAGCATGCTACGGTGCAGGGGCTGGATCGGCTGGTAAGTAAAGCTGAGGCGCTCCTGCGCCAGCACTTCGGTCAGCACGTCGCGCCAGTGGTGTTGCCCCTGTAGCTCGGAGGCGCTGTCATCCTGCTGGATGGCCCAGCCGTTGATGGTTTCAGTCTGGGCGCGAGCCAGCGCCAGATCCGCTCTGGCCAGCACAGCTTCGATTTTCTGGCCGCTGCTGAGCTTGGTCAGCCCCGAGTAACCGGTGCTCTCCAGCTCGTGCTGATCCTGATAGTGATCGAAGGCCACCTTCAAATCCTGCCCCAGCAGATGGGGGGGAATATTGGCCACCGGTTGCACCAGCACGGCAAAATCGGCCCCCGAGATGCGGTAGACCTGATTGCCCGGGAAGCGGCTTACCACCCGCTTGATAAGGGCCGCCATGTCCTTGATGTAGGCATCACCAGACTGGAAGCCGCGCTGGGCGTTGATCTTGCCAAGCTCGGTGGCACGGATCAGCACCAGGGTCGCGGTCTGGGTGTCCTGATCCCGCTGCAGCAACTCGGTCATGTCGCGGCGAAACGCGTGGCGGTTGAGTAGCTGGGTCAGCTCGTCTGTGGTGGCCAGGTTGCTGAGCTCGGTCAGCTGGCGATGAGCGCTCTGCTCGGCGCTTTCGAACTGTTCCAGCAGCTGTTGCAGCACCTCCTGGGAGGCGGGCTCATCGAGTTGTGAGGGATCCCGCCCCCTGATCGCCTTGACCCAGGTTAGCTCCTGATGCTGGAGCATGCCATCCATGGTGCGGATGGCCAGCATCAACAGCAGGATCATGCCAAGCAGTGTGGTGGCCAGAATAATGGCCAAAGTGAGCGGTGTGCTCTGAAGGGCCAACCAAACTGCTTGCAGGAGCAGCAGGGGTATGGTCACTATGGTGGCGATCAGAAAGAGGGTGCGTCCGAGCTTGTGAACCATCTTGTCATCCTTGAAGTGGCTGCTTTGTGGGGGAATTTTAACCAAGCTGGCGGAGCAAAGCATGCTATTCCTCGCAACTCGGTGAAAAGGGTCAATTGAGATCGGTTAAATGTGAGTGAAACCACTTTCACAGGTGCCGAAACAGGCGAAGATGAGTTGAAAATAGATCAAACAAGGCAGAGGTAAATCATGTTGTTAGAGCCCGAAAATAGTGCCAAAGCACGACAATTATTGAACCAGAGTATGGCACTGGTGTTGGCGGGTGGACGTGGTAGTCGCCTGAAGCAGTTGACTGACAACCGCGCCAAGCCTGCCGTCCATTTCGGTGGCAAATTCCGGATCATTGATTTTGTGCTCTCCAACTGTATCAACTCGGGGATCCGCCGCGTTGGTGTAGTCACCCAATACAAGTCTCACAGTCTGCTGCGTCACCTGCAATCGGGCTGGTCCTTCCTGCGTTACCAGATGAACGAATTCATCGACCTGCTCCCTGCCCAGCAACGGGTGGACGAGGTGCACTGGTATCGCGGCACCGCCGATGCCATCTATCAGAACGTCGATATCATCCGTGACTACGGCCCCAAATACCTGGTGGTGCTGGCGGGGGATCACATCTACAAGATGGATTACGCTGCCATGCTGCTCGACCATGTGCGCCTTGGCGCCAAGGTGACTGTGGCTTGTATCGAGGTGCCGCGGGCTGAGGCATCCGCCTTCGGGATCATGGATATCGACGAGCAGCGCAAGATCCGCGCCTTCGTCGAAAAACCGGCCAATCCGCCCGCCATGCCGGGTTGCGAAGATCGCTCGCTGGCCTCCATGGGGATCTATATCTTCGAGGCGGAGTACCTCTATCAACTGCTGGAGGAGGATATTCATAATCAGGACTCCAAACACGACTTCGGGATGGATGTGATCCCCCGCATCGTGGAGGAGGGGATGGCATTTGCTCACCCCTTCAACATGTCCTGTGTCGGGGCGCGCGAGGGGCAAAAGCCCTACTGGCGTGACGTGGGTACGCTGGACTCCTTCTGGGAAGCGAACATGGATCTCGCCTCCGTGCTGCCCGAGCTCGATATCTACGATCAGAACTGGCCCATCTGGACCAGCCAGACCCTGACGCCACCGGCCAAGTTTGTGCAGGATCGCAATGGTCAGCATGGCATGACCATCAACTCCATGTTCTCGGGCGGTACCATCGTCAGTGGGTCATTTGTGCTCAACTCGGTGCTCTTTACCAATGTGCGGGTGCACTCCTTCTGCACCTTGGATCAGGCCATCATCTTCCCCGGGGTAGAGATTGGTGCCGGTTGCCGTCTGCGCCGGGTGGTGGTGGATAAAGGGTGTGTGCTACCCGATGGGCTGGTGGTGGGCGAGAATGCCGATGAGGATAGCCGCCGCTTCTACCGCTCCGAGCAGGGGATTGTGCTGGTGACCAAGGAGATGCTGGACAAGCTGGCTTGAGGAAGGCCCTTGAAACTGTGTCAGACGCTGTAATGCAAAGGGAGCCAACTTGGCTCCCTTTTTCATGCTGGTGAATGGCGAGGATTATTCGCTAACCACTGCTTTAGCGGCCATCACCATGGCGGTGCCGTGCTTGCCACCGGCGGCGGTCACTTGCGGTACGCCATCTTCGTCGGTATCGCTGCCGGCACCTTCGATGATGTTCTCGCCGGAGTCACCGATCCACTCAGCCATCTGCATGCCACCGTTGACGGTGCCACGGAACCAGCTGACGTACTGACCGGTCAGCTTGGCCAGCTCCAGCTCGGGCGCCTTCTCGGCCCCTTCGTTGCGCAGGTTCAGCATGGCAGAGCGCAGGGCGCCGGAGATGGCAGCCTGGGTCCAGGGAGTGTATTCACCCTGTTTACCCGCCAGCCAGGTGCCCGCCTTGGCATTGAAGTAGGCCTTGTCGGCAGCGATAAACAGCTCGCGGGCAGCGGTGCGGTACTTGGCATCGGAGGTAGCGAGGAACGCAGCGGTCAGACCACGGATGGCTGCGAACTGTGCATCGATGGAGTGGCCGGCATCGAGCTTGCCACCTAGCGTGATGCCGTCATGCACCAGACCATTTTTGCCCTTGAGGTTGGCAAGGATGAAATCGGCCTGCTTGCGGATAAGCTCAAGCGCTTGCTGACCCTGCCTGGTCTTGAGGTTCAGCTCGCCATTGTCACCGGCGGCGTAGCCGACCGGCAGCGCATCCTGAGCGCGCTGGAAGATCTGCAGGGCGACCAGTGCGTAAGCGGCGTCAAAGGTGGTGACGTGCTTGCCCTGTTTGCCTGCCTGCCAGCTGTCGACCAGGGTGCCAGCCTTGGTATCAAAGTGCAGGGCTACCAGGTTCTTGAAGGTGAGGTTTGAGAGATTGATCGCCAGCGAGAAGGCATCGCTGCCCGTGACCGCTTTGCCCAGGTCATTGGTCTTGTTGGCAGCCGGTGCGGCGGCAAACGGCGCACCGTCAAACACGGCGTGGAAGGCCGGGTTCTGGTTGGTGTTGGCGCTGCGCTGATCGCTGAAGGCATAGAACTCGGAGAGCGGCCACAGCATCATCCAGGCATCGCGCAGCTGGGCGGAGCCATCCACCACCTCCAGCTTGCCGATGGCACCGGCATCGTTGTTGCTGGTTTCGGTCACTTTCACCTGATGGGGGAAGTAAATCACGCCCTTGGCCGGATCGTACTGCGGGGTGATTTTGGCGCCCAGTTGCTTGCCATCGAAGCCGAGCTGGTTCTGCATGATGGCTAGCTTGTCGATGGATTGCTCGGTCAGCATCATGCCGTTGAAGCCATCGGCGGCAGAGACGCCCAGCTTGTGCTTGCCATCCTGATCCATGGTCGCGGAGGCGGCTTCTACCTCTTCATCGGTCTCGGCCACGTGCATGCCGCCGAGGAAGTCCTGCGACCACATCACCTCTTTGAGCAGGATGCCGCCCACCGCTGCGGGCACCAGCAGGTTGTCACTGCCGCTCCAGCGGAGGGTGCTGTAGTCACGGAAGTAGGCGGGCACCTGGGTCTTGACGGTTTTCTCGGTCCCTTTGGCGGTCTTGATGGTGATCTGGTCACCATTGACTGGAGTGGTATTCACTGCCTGGGCAAACTCCGGGTTGGCGGAGGCGTAGGGCAGGGAGAGGGGATACATGCCCTGCGGCACTTCATCAGCCGGGAAGCCAACGGCGTCGGCCATGGCCAACACCCGTTGCCCCAGAGAGGCCATGGTGCCGCCTCGGGCCAGGTTTTGCGGCCCGTTTACCAGATGAGGACCCATGCCGGATTGGTAGTTGAGGGCGTACATCGCCTCTTCGGAGTATTCGTAGGATTCGATGCCGGCAGCGAAGTCGAACGGGGTCGGCTCATCGGCACGGTTGGCATCCAGCACATCCAGGTCCAGCCCCAGCGCTTCGGCCAGCGGCTCACCGGAGAGCTCGAATTCGGTATAGGCCAGCATGTTGGCGGCGGTATTGAATGTCTTGTCTTCGACTTTGACGGCAGCGTGTGCGGCGCCGCTGATCAGTGCGCAGGCGATCGCCTGAACCAGTACGGTTTTTCTCATGTCCCTTCTCACCATTGGTTTTATTATTGACGCTTCTCATGACGAATCTAAATGAGAATGGTCTGCATTATGCTGTGTTGAGGGGGACTTGAGAAGTAAAAAACCGCCCCATTCGGCTGCACGTTAAACCGGATGTGCGCTGTCGAATAGGACGGTTATCTGTTGAGCGCGCTGAAAGTGCCAGCGCTGCGGGGATCAGAGCAGCTTGAACGGGATGACCAGACGGCCCGGCTCTACCTTGAGGGCTTCGACCTTCTCCTTGATCCTGGCTTCGTTCTTGCGGCTGCTGTCGAGGCGGTAGACCGGCGTCTGCGACAGGAACAGGGAGAGCGACTGATTGAAGGTGGGCAGCAGCGGGGTGAGGGCGGCCCCGATATCGGCCGGCTCGGTCTTGACCGAGACAAGCTCAAGGTCGCGCAGTTAGATGGCGCCTTGATCGGCCACATAGTCCGGACGGGCGCTCAGGGCAAAGCGGATCTTCATCTGCTGGCTGCCAAGGGGACTGCTCACCTGCAGGTCGCCAGCGGCATCCAGCTCGATGCGATCTGCTTGTTTGCGGCCGATACGGCTCTGCATCTCATCCAGACGGATCTTGCTCGACATGATGCCGGGGATCCCCAGCTGTTTTTCAAAAGAGACCTGATCTTTGAGGTACTGGTTGATTTCGGCCTCGCTGACGTTGTACTGGGTCAGGGAGCAGGCTCCCAGCAGCAGGGCGAGAGGGAGTAACAACAGCTGTTTCAACATGATGGATTCCGCTTGGGCAACTATGATGGCGCTATCTTACGCGATAACGGGCGTGGAATGAGAGCCTCATACCGTGGGAAATCACGGAGTTGCTGCATTCCCGACTGTTTTTTGGCAACCGCCGGGTTCATCATCGACGGGTGAACGGAATAGGGCTGAGCTGTTGCTTCGGGCACTGAGCAGAGAGAAGAGAACAGAGAGCGAGAAGAGCAAAGAGAACGAGGAGAGCGTAATGGTTCGGATGGGCAAGGTTGGCCGCAGGGCGCTGTTTTGGCTTGGCTGCATGATGGGACTCTGGAGCCCGTCGCTGTGGGCCGAGGTAAAGGTGATCCCGGTATTCGAGGCGCAGGCGGCGGTGCAGACCCTCAAGGAGATCTATCCCCAGCTTGGGGTCAGCGCCATGGGTAATCAGCTGGTGCTGAGCGGGACGCCAGCCCAGCTGCAGGAGGCCGAAGCCACGCTGGCGCAGATCAACCAGCCACCGCAAAGTCTGCTTATCGAGTGGCGGGTCGATGGTGCCGCCAGCGGTCAGCAACTGGGGGGCTCAATCAGTCGCGACGAGGCCAAGCGGCAGTGGTTGCTCGATGGCAGCGCACAGCAGTACCAGCGCAGCCAGAACGACAGCTGGCAGGTGCGCGGGCTGTCGGGCCGTCCCGTGCTGCTGCAGATGGGCTCCTATCAACCGGTGACTTTCTACCAATGGAACGGGGGGGCCGTGGTGGGGATGATGCCGCTGGTGAACGGCCTCTATGCCACGGCCACCTTGATTGGCGATCGGGTGCAGATTGCGCTGAGCAGTGAACAGGCGAGGCTGGATCAGGGCACCATCAATCGTGGGCAGAGTGCCACCGAGGTGAGCGGGGCCCCGGGCCAGTGGCTGACGGTGGGGGAGCTCTCGACCAGCTCAGCGGATCAGGGGAGCAGCCTCGGTACCCAGCTACAGGGGGGGCGAGGCAGCCAGAGCGAGCGCCAGACTCTGCAGATCCGGGTCACTCGTCAATAGGTGTCAGCCCCGTCAGTGGGGCTGATCTGCGGCATATTCCCGCAGTTGGCGACTGCGCAGCAGATACCAGAGCGCCCAGAGGCTGGCGACCAGCACCAGTGCGGTGGGCCAGCTGAATGACCACTTCTGCAGATTGAGGCTGTGCAACTGCATCAGCAGGCCGCTGACGGCAGAGCAGAGCAGCAGCAGCGGGCTGTGGCGCCGGAGTCTGGCGCGAATGCTCTGGGTCTGCTGATAGGTGCCGCCGCAGGCGAGCAACGCCAGGATGGCGGGCACGTCGGTCAGCAGGCTGATGTAGAGGGTGATCTTGTCTGGATAGAAGAGGGTCAGGATCTCGCTGCCGCGCTCGCGGGTGACCCCTGCCATCAAAAAGAGCCAGACCGAGCGGGTCAGCAACAGGGCGATGGGCCAGAACCAGAGGGGCGGGCGCAACTGGCCGTGATCGTCATATCGGTGTTCGGGGTAGAGGGTCATGGTTGCCCGTTATCCACTTGAATTGAGTGATGAAGGGGATATGGGGCGACGAAGCGCCCTTTGCAAGGCGTTGGGCGTGGCGCAAATTAATCGGGGGGCCATGCCCCCCAATCGGTTTCTTCAGATATCGCAGCGCGCGTCGGCGGCGTTACAGCCAGCCTTTGCGCTTGAAGAAGAGGCCGGTGCCGAGCGATGACATCACCATCAGCACCAGTGACATGGGATAACCATACTCCCAAGCGAGCTCCGGCATGCGGCCGAAGTTCATGCCGTAGATACTGGCGATCAGGGTCGGCGGCAGGAAGATCACGGCGGCTACCGAGAAGATCTTGATCACCTTGTTCTGCTCCAGATTGGTCACCCCCATGGAGGCCTCCAGCTGGAAGTTGATCTTGTCGAACAGGAACTGGGTGTGGGGCAACAGGGATTCCACGTCGTGCAGCATCTCGTCGATCCACTTGTTCTGCTCAAGGCTCATGCGCTGGCGCAGGCTGCGTTTGAGGAAGCGCAGGGCGCGGCGGGTATCGTGCAGAGAGAGACGGATCTGGCCGTTGGCCTCTTCCTGTGCCATCAACTCTTTCAGCATGGGGTTGATCTGATCCGGCTCGAAGATCTGATCGGCGGTGTTTTCCAAGGTCTTGTAACCATCTTCGATAAGGTCGGAGAGGTACTCCACCTTGAGGTTTTGCACTTCCAGCAGGATGTCGAGGGCATCCTCCACCTCCAGCCGATCCTGGCGCATATAGTGGCGCAGCAGGCGCACCAGCCCGATGTCATCTTCACGAATGCTGATCAGCAGGTTGTTGCGCAGGGTAAAGGAGACGTGGACACCCTTGGTGTCACGACCGATCCGCTGGGGAAACAGGGAGTGAATGTGCAGACCATCGGTATCCCAGTAAAAACGGGCGGATGCTTCGATGTCGTCGAGCTCTTCCTTGTCGGGGACCTCTTCCAGGAACAGGCCCGTCAACCATTCTCGCTCTGCCGTGTCCGGCTTATAGGCATCCAGCCAGACCGTGTTGTCAGGTACTATGTCGTCAGGCCCGAGCGTGACTATGTCCAGCACCTTGTTATTGAGAATGTAGGCGGTGATCATCTGTCCCCCCTTAAAAAGTCATGGGTAATCAGGGATGGTTGCACAGGTCATGCGGCCTTAGATCGCTGCAGAAGGCGATCCCGTGGATAAGCAGATCGGGCCGATGGAAAACCTGAATGCGGCGAACTATACAGGGGCGGGCCGCGCTTGTCAGGGGCTATTCATCAGGGATTCAGCTTGTTTGTTCAAAAAAACAGCGAGGTCGGATCACCTGAGTGGCTATGCGGGGTAGAACCCAGCCTTTGGCTGGGGGAGGGCTAGCTGGGGCTGCTTGTTGCCGCTGCCCCGCTTCATCACATATTCGGATAATTGGGCCCGGAGCCCCCCTGTGGCGGCGTCCAGATAATGTTTTGACTGGGGTCCTTGATATCGCAGGTTTTGCAGTGGATGCAGTTGGCGGCGTTGATCTGCAGTTTGGGCGCGCCTTCCATTTCAAGCACTTCAAACACCCCTGCCGGGCAGTAGCGTTGGGCGGGTTCGGCCCAGGTGGGCAGATTGACCTCGACCGGAATGCGCTCGTCCTGCAGCTTGAGGTGGCAAGGTTGATCCTCGTCGTGACTTGTGTTGGCCAGATACACAGACGAGAGCTTGTCAAAGCTCAGCTTGCCATCGGGTTTGGGATAAGGGATGGGCTTGCAGCGGCTGGCCACGCGCAACTGACGGTAGTCGTGAGCCTTATCGAGCAGCTTGAAGGGCGAGTTTGCGCCAAACAGCCGTTGCTCCAGCCAGTTGAAGGCACCGCCCAACCAGGGACCATAGCGATGAAGAGCCGCGCCGAAGTTGCGCGCCGCCTTGAGTTCGCGGGCCAGCCAGCTCTGGTGCAGCTCGTCACCATACTGGGCCAGATCCCGGCCCCCTTCATCGCCCCCCCGCAGCGCCATCGCGACGGTTTTTGCCGCCAGCATCCCCGATTTCATGGCGGTGTGGATCCCCTTGATGCGGGAAAAGTCGAGGGTGCCGGCATCGCAGCCGATCAGCAGGCCGCCCGGGAAGTGCATACGGGGCAGGGCGTGCCAGCCCCCCTTGGTGATGGCGCGGGCGCCATAGCTGATGCGTTCACCCCCTTGCAACACGCCGGCGATAAGCGGGTGATGCTTGAGGCGCTGGAATTCGTCGAACGGGCTGAGCCAGGGATTCTGGTAGTTGAGATCGACAATCAGCCCTACTGCCACCTGATCCCCCTCCATGTGATAGAGATAGAAGCCACCGTGGCTATTGCCGCCCCCCTGCTTGCCAAGGGGCCAGCCACTACCGTGTAGCACCTGTCCCGCTTTGCCTTGGCCAGCAGGCAGTTGCCACAGCTCCTTGAAGCCGATGGCATAGTGCTGGGGCTGGGCAGGGCTGGCCAGGTTGAAGTCGGCGATCAGCTGCTTGCCGAGATGACCGCGGGCCCCTTCGGCAAAGAGGGTGTAGCGACCGAGCAGTGCCATGCCGGGCACATGATCAGCTTTTGGATTGCCCGCCCGATCCAGCCCCAGATCGCCGGTGATGACCCCCTTGACCCGGCCCGCTTCCATGATAAGTTCGCTGGCGGTAAATCCCGGGTATATTTCGACTCCCAGTTTTTCCGCCTGTTGGCCAAGCCAGCGGCAGAGATTGCCCAGACTGACCACATGGCAACCCTCATTGTGCATCCGGGGCGGCACCGCCCAAGCGGGGAGTTGCAGGGAGCGTTGCTCGCTTTGCAGCAGATGCACCTGATCGTCGTTGACCGGTACGCCGAGCGGCGCTTGCTGCCAGCAATCCGGCAGCAGCTCTTGCAAGGCGACGGGATCAAACAGGGCGCCGGAGAGCAGATGGGCGCCAATTTCGGTCCCCTTCTCCAGCAGACAGACAGAGAGAGTGGCATCCTGCTGTTTCAGGGCGATGGCTGCACTGAGCCCCGCCGGACCGCCGCCGACGATGACGACATCAAATTCCATTGCTTCCCGTTCCATCTTGCCTCTGCGCTCTGGTTGGCCTAGGGTAATGCTGGTAGTTTACGTAAACGTAAAGCAGTTGTAAGCAAAGCTGAGCAAGAAAAAGCAAAAAATCAGGGAAGAGAGTACTGCAACAAACGCAGAGGCACACTAATGAATTCAATCCAAAGAGACGAGGCATGACCCCATGAAGCTGCTGGTCGCGATCAAACGGGTAGTCGACTACAACGTCAAGATCCGGGTGAAGGGAGACGGCTCCGACGTGGAGCTCGCCAATGTGAAGATGGGGATCAACCCCTTTTGTGAAATTGCGGTGGAGGAGGGGGTCAGGCTGCGGGAAGCCGGGGTTGCCAGCGAACTGGTGGTGGTGACCTTCGGCCCTGACGCTGCCGCCGAGCAACTGCGCCATGGGCTGGCGCTGGGGGCGGATCGGGCGCTGCATTATGTCACCGATGAGACGCTCACCCCGCTGACGGTTGCCCGCGCCTTGCACAAGGTGTGTGGGCAGGAGCAGCCGGATCTGGTGCTGCTTGGCAAGCAGTCCATCGATTCAGACAACAATCAGGTGGCCCAGATGCTGGCTGCCCTAAATGATTGGCCGCTGGCGACCTGCGCGTCAGCCCTCAAGGTGGAAGCGGGAGAACTGCTGGTGACTCGCGAAATCGACGGTGGCCTCGAGACCCTGGGCATGCCGTTGCCTGCGGTGGTGAGCGCCGATCTGCGTTTGAATGAACCGCGTTTTGCCTCGCTGCCGAACATCATGAAGGCCAAGCGCAAGCCGCTTGATAGCGCTCCGTTCTCGACACTCGCCGTTGAGGTGGCCAACCAGACCCGTTTGCTCGGGGTGATGGCGCCGCCAGCCCGCAGCGCCGGGATCAAGGTGGGCTCGGTGGACGAGCTGGTGGACAAACTCAAACACGAAGCGAAGGTGCTGCCATGAGCGTGCTGATCATTGCCGAACATCATCAGGGCCATCTGGCCGACAATGTGGCACAACTGGTCACCGCCGCCGGATCCATCGGCGGTCAGGTTGACCTGCTGTTGCTCGGGCAGGGGCTGACCGAGGCGGGTGAACAGGCGGCTGCCATTGGCGGTGTCGACAAGGTGTTGCTTGCCGAACATCCCCGCTTGGCCGACGGGCTGCTGGATGGGGTGGACAAGCTGCTGGCCAGCTGGTGCGAAGGTTACAACCACTGCCTGATGGCGGCGAGTGCCATGGGCAAGGCGCTGCTGCCACAGGTGGCGGCTCGCCTCGGGGTGGAGATGCTCTCCGAGGTGACGGCTATCGAGAGCAGCGACACCTTCCTGCGCCCCATCTATGCGGGCAATGCCATTGCCAGAGTGGCAAGCTCGGCGCCCGTCAAAGTGATGACGGTGCGGGCCACCGCGTTTGCCAAGGCGGCGACGGGCGGGCAGGCTCTCATCGAACGCTTGGCCGTGCCCGAATTCGTTGGCCGTACCCGGCTGGCCGAGCGCCGCGCGGTGCGCTCCAGCAGGCCCGAACTGACCGCCGCCCGGGTGGTGGTCTCCGGTGGCCGGGCACTGGGCTCCAAGGCGCAGTTTGCTTTGATAGAAGCGCTGGCCGACAAGCTGGGCGGTGCCGTGGGGGCATCGCGAGCCGCCGTTGATGCGGGATATGTCGCCAACGATCTGCAAGTGGGGCAGACCGGCAAGGTGGTGGCGCCCGAGCTCTATATCGCGGTCGGCATTTCGGGCGCCATCCAGCATCTGGCGGGAATGAAGGAGTCGAAGGTGATTGTGGCCATCAACAAGGACAGCGATGCCCCCATCTTTCAGGTGGCGGACTACGGGCTGGTGGGGGATCTCTTCACTCTGCTGCCGGAGCTCACCGCCAAACTGTAAATTTGTCAGAAATGGCTGGGCTGTGGTCGTTTATGCGCTCTGCCCGCCATTTCTGTGCATGTTCCCTGCAAGCCCTGACCCGTTCAGGGCTTTTTCTACTGCAAGGGGGAGGCAGAGTGACGGTAAAAGGTTGAGCCAGCTACCAAAAAGCCTTTGATCCGCTGGCTGCTCTTGTGTAAAACCTGACAAGTCATCGATTACTCTCATCCACTCACGGAAAGCGTCATGAGCAAACAGATTTACAACTTCTGCGCCGGCCCCGCCATGCTGCCGGTTGAAGTCATGGAGCGCGCCCAGCGCGAATTTTGTAATTTTCAGGGGCTGGGAGCCTCGGTCATGGAGCTTTCCCATCGCGGCAAGCCCTACATGGCGGTTGCCGAGAAGGCCGAAGCGGATCTGCGCGAGCTGCTGGCGGTGCCGGACAACTACAAGGTGCTCTTCATGCACGGTGGCGGCCGCGGTCAGTTCTCCGCCGTGCCCATGAACCTGCTGGGTGGCGCCAACAAGAAGGCGGACTTCCTGCTGACCGGTGTCTGGTCCCAGAGCGCTGTGGATGAAGCCAAAAAGTATGGCGATATCCAGACCTTCCAGGGGGTTGCCAAGAACGAGCAGGGGATCTCCCACCTGCTGCCGACCCCGGCGTTTCGCGCCGATGCGGCCTATGTTCACTACTGCTCGAACGAAACCATCGACGGCATCGAGATGTTCGACATCCCGGCCACCGGCGAGGCGCCGCTCGTAGCAGATCTCTCCTCCACCATTCTCTCCCGTCCTCTCGACGTGAGCCGCTTTGGCATCATCTATGCCGGTGCCCAGAAAAATATCGGCCCGTCCGGGCTTGCCATCGCCATCGTGCGCGATGATCTGCTGGATCAGGCCAGAGCCGATGTCCCCTCGATTTTCGACTACCAGCTCACCGCCAAGAACGACTCCATGTTCAACACGCCGCCCACCTACGCCTGGTATCTGGCCGGTCTGGTGTTCGAGTGGCTAAAAGAACAGGGTGGCCTCGAGGCGATGGAAACGCGCAACAAGGAGAAGGCCGACTTCCTCTATGACTATCTCGATCAGTCGAGCTTCTATGGCAATCAGGTCGATGTCAGCTGCCGTTCGCGGATGAACATCCCGTTCCAGCTGAAAAATGCCGAGCTGGACAAGCAGTTCCTGGCCGAATCGGAAGCCGCTGGCCTGCTGGCCCTCAAAGGGCACCGCATCGTCGGTGGCATGCGCGCCAGCATCTACAACGCCATGCCGCTGGAGGGAGTGAAGGCCCTGGTCAGCTTTATGGATGGCTTTGCCAAGCGCAACGGCTGAGAACAGAGCCCCTATGTGTTTGCTGGTGGCCTCTCGTGACAACCAGTGAGCCGCTTCCAGCTATTGCAGTGATTCAAGACGCCGGGGATACCCCGGCGTCTTTTTTTCAACAGAACCAGTGCGCTGGCGTTTACCGTGCGATTTCCCCTGAAAGTGCCCTTGCCGAGCGGGACGCAGGCTGTTAACGTCCGGACAGGCGTTTATTTTTGAGATAGCACAGGAAGTCTATGAATTCGTTGCGTTTGGAACCCATTTCTCGTGTGGCCGGTGAGGTCAATCTGCCCGGCTCCAAGAGTGTCTCTAACCGTGCGCTGCTGCTGGCGGCGCTGGCTCGTGGCACCACCCGTCTGACCAACCTGCTCGACAGCGATGACATTCGTCATATGCTGGCTGCGCTGACCCAGCTCGGGGTCAAGTACAAGCTCTCTGCCGACAAGACCGAGTGTACCGTTCAGGGGCTGGGCCGCAGCTTTGCGGTGAAAGAGCCGGTCAATCTGTTTCTCGGTAACGCCGGTACCGCCATGCGCCCGCTCTGCGCCGCCCTGTGCCTCGGCTCCGGTGAATATACCCTGGGCGGCGAGCCGCGCATGGAAGAGCGTCCCATCGGCCATCTGGTGGATGCCCTGCGTGAAGCAGGTGCCCATATCCAGTACCTGAAACACGATGGTTATCCGCCGCTGGTGGTGGATGCCAAGGGGCTGTGGGGCGGCGATGTGCACGTCGATGGCTCCGTCTCCAGCCAGTTCCTGACCGCGTTTTTGATGGCGGCGCCGATGGCGGCCGGTGATACCCGGATCCACATCAAGGGGGAGCTGGTCTCCAAGCCTTATATCGACATCACCCTGCACATCATGAAGCAGTTCGGGGTGGTCATCGAGCACGACAACTACAAGCTGTTCTACATCAAGGGCAACCAGACCTACATCAGCCCGGGTGACTTTCTGGTGGAAGGGGATGCCTCGAGCGCCTCCTACTTCCTCGCGGCGGGCGCCATCAAGGGCAAGGTGCGGGTCACCGGTATCGGCAAGCACAGCATTCAGGGTGATATCCACTTCGCCGACGTGCTGGAGAAGATGGGCGCGCGCATCACCTGGGGTGATGATTTCATCGAGGCGGAGCAGGCGCCGCTGCACGGAGTGGATATGGACATGAACCATATTCCCGATGCGGCCATGACCATCGCGGTTGCCGCGCTGTTTGCCGAGGGGCCGACCTCCATTCGCAATATCTACAACTGGCGGGTGAAGGAGACCGATCGTCTGCACGCCATGGCGACCGAGCTGCGCAAGCTGGGCGTTGAAGTGGAGGAGGGGCATGACTTTATCACCGTGACCCCGCCGACCCAGCTCAAGCATGCCGAGATCGATACCTACAACGATCACCGTATCGCCATGTGCTTCTCGCTGGTGGCGCTGTCGGATACCCCGGTCACCATCAATGATCCCAAGTGCACGTCGAAGACCTTCCCGGATTACTTCGACAAGCTGGCCAGTATCAGCCAGCGTGGCTGATCACTGACAAACCCGTCATCACCGACGCTTCGGGCCCGCGCTGAGCGGGCCTTTTTGCCTTCCTCACCAGTATCGTCATTTCGCTTAGCATCATTTCAATAACTTGCAAGATTGCCATATAAAATAGTTTTGTAATTGCTGTAATTTCCTATTTACACATGCCCTGTCGCGGGCTATGTTGAGATTTCCTAATCGCAGTCATCTAGCAGGAAGCCTTGTCATGCAGCATCAAACCGACGACGTTCGTATCAGTGAAATCAAAGAGTTATTACCCCCGGTTGCGGTGCTTGAGAAGTTTCCGGCTACCGAGGTGGCCTCGTCCACCGTTTTTGAATCCCGTCAGGCCATTCACAATATCCTGGCTGGCGAAGATGATCGTCTGCTGGTGGTGATTGGTCCTTGCTCCATCCATGATCCGGTTGCCGCGCTGGAGTACGGCAAGCGCCTCAAGGCGTTGCGCGACGAGCTGAAAGGTCAGCTGGAGATCGTGATGCGGGTCTACTTCGAAAAACCGCGCACCACAGTGGGCTGGAAGGGGCTGATCAACGATCCGTACCTCGACAATAGCTGCAAGATCAACGACGGTCTGCGCATTGGTCGCAAGCTGTTGCTGGATCTCAATGACATGGGGCTGCCGACTGCCTCCGAGTTCCTCGACATGATCACCCCGCAATATGTGGCGGATCT
Source organism: Aeromonas sp. Y311-2 (assembly GCF_027706025.1). NCBI lineage: Bacteria > Pseudomonadati > Pseudomonadota > Gammaproteobacteria > Aeromonadales > Aeromonadaceae > Aeromonas > Aeromonas sp. Y311-2. The sequence continues at coordinate 311,870 of NZ_JAPDCL010000002.1, forward strand.
GATGAGCTGGGGTGCGATCGGCGCTCGTACCACCGAATCCCAAGTGCACCGCGAGCTGGCCTCCGGTCTCTCCTGTCCGGTGGGCTTCAAGAATGGCACTGACGGCACCATCAAGGTTGCCATCGATGCCATTGGCGCTGCCAGTGCGCCGCACCACTTCCTGTCGGTCACCAAATACGGTCACTCCGCCATCGTGGCGACCCGCGGCAACCCGGACTGTCACATCATTCTGCGTGGTGGTCGTGAGCCGAACTACAGCGCCGCCCATGTCAGCGAAGTTGTGAAGGGGCTGGAGAAGGCCGGTCTGCCACAGAAGGTGATGATCGACTTTAGTCACGCCAACAGCAGCAAACAGTTCAAGAACCAGATGGTGGTGGCTGAAGATGTAGCCGGTCAGCTGCGTGCCGGCAGCAAGGCGGTGTTTGGTGTGATGGTGGAGAGCCATCTGGTAGAAGGCCGTCAGGATCTGGTGGAAGGGTGTGAACTCACCGTCGGTCAGAGCATCACCGATGCCTGCATCGGTTGGGCCGATACCGAAGTGCTGTTGCGCAATCTGGCGGATGCCGTCGCAACCCGTAACGCCCGTTAAAGCTATCTTGGCGGCGCTGTTAATAGTCAGCGCGCCGCTGGAGTAGCAACGCGGCCGTTCGGCCAAATCGAATCCATAAAGCAAAAGCGCGACCCTCGGGTCGCGCTTTTTCGTTGGTGAAGTTGATTACCAACGGTAGGTTTTCAGCAGAGCCTCCAGTTTCTGACACTGCTCCACCAGCTGGATGCTGGCGAGATTGGCGGCGTGCGCCTGACCCAGGGTGTCGTTGGAGGTGTTGCGAATATCGCTCACCGAGCTGTCTACCTCATGGCAGACCCTGTCCTGCTCTTCGGCCGACTGCGCCATCTGGGCGTTGAGGTCGTTGATGCGGGCGATGCGCTCGATGATGTTCTGCATGGCTGCCAGGGTCGCTTCGGTCTTGCTGATGCTCTCATCGGCTTTGCTTTTTGCATCCCCGATCACCGTAACTGCGCTCTGGGCCTCATTTTGCAGGGCGGCGATCATCTGTGAGATCTCTTCGCTGGCGGCGCGGCTGCGGTTGGAGAGGGCCCGCACTTCATCGGCTACTACCGCAAAGCCACGGCCTTGCTCACCTGCCCGGGCTGCTTCAATCGCAGCGTTGAGGGCCAGCAGGTTGGTCTGATCGGCAATCCCCTTGATCACCTCGAGCACACCGTCAACCGCCAGGCAGCGGCTGTCGAGCTGCTGGATCACCTGATCCACCCGATCGATCTCTGCCGACATCTCGCCCATGTCGGTGATGGAGTGCTGGGCGAGACGGCTGGTGTCAGCGGCATCCTGATTGGTGAGGGCGGAGAGCTCGGCGCTGTGGCGGGCATGTTCGCGCACTTCATGAGAGCTGGCGGCCAGCTCGCTCACGGCGGTGGCGACCTGGGTAGTCATCCCCTCTTGCTGGCGGGCCGAGTTTTCGGTCTGGGTCGCCACTTGACGGATCTGGTTTGATTCCTGATAGAGCTGGTGGGTCGCCCCTTCCACCTCCTGCAGGCTGTGGCGGAATCCCTGCACCATGTCATTGACGGCGCGGGTCATCTGGCCCAGTTCATCCCGGCTGTCATTGACCAGGGGGAGGGCGAGGTCGCGCTCTTTGGCCATCCGGATCATGGTGAGCTGCAACTGGCGTAGGGGGTGTTTCACGTAGCGTTGCAATACCCACCAGAGCAAGCCGAAGCCGAGGCTGAAGACGGCGGCCAGGCTGCCACTCAGGATCAGGTTGTTGTGGCGGATCTCGCCGAAGGTGTGGCTGAGGTCATAACTGATCCGCACCGCCCCCATCACGGTCCCTTCATTGACCTGGTGACAGGTGAGGCACTGGGTGCCGCGATACTCCTTGTAGGCTTTGAACGGTTTGATCAGGGTGAGCAGGTTGCCCTGCTGCTCCAGAATGGCTTCGCCCTGATTGATGGCTCGCTCATCGAGGGGATCCTGCGCTTTCTGATCCGGGTGACCCGGGCCAAACAGGTTGCTGACGGCGGGGGCGCGTACCAGACGGGCTTCAACGATGCCCGCTTCACTCTTGAGTTTGGTCTGCACTATCTGCCGATTGGCCATGCCACCGGTCATCATCAGCACGTTCACCTGATCCATATAGGTGTTGGCCATGCTCTCAACTTTCTCCTCTGCCAGCCGGATGGCGAGATCCCGTTGCAGCCAGGCGGAGAGTTCGAAGCAGAGGCCAAAGGTGGTGCTGATGACCAGCGCAAGAGGGAGGAATATTTTCCAGTTCAAGGAGAGGTTATGCATTTTGGGCAAGTTCCATGCGCTTGGTGTTGTTATGTGATCCCGTATCATCTTGATCGTAGACGAAGAAACGGCGGGAGATGGTTCTCTATCGGCACACGATAACCACTCTTGAGTAAATAATCTGTTAAGCAGATCGGTAATGCAGGTTGCCAAAATGCCTTTCGGGAGGGGTGCTGCTCCTCGGGTTGATCCAGAACAAATTGCCAGTAACGATAATCGTTATCATTGTCATTATTTACTGATAATAGTGACCATCATGAATCTGACCCCTTCCATGACCGGTATTGCCACGCCGGATCCTCTCAAGTTTGCTTTTAGCGCCAAGACCTCGGCTCACGCCAGTCGGGGAGGGATGCGCCCTTTCCCGCTGGATGAGGCTGGCTGGCAGAGCTGGTGGCAGCGAGAGAGTGAAGCTGAGGAGCGCGCCCTCTACATCCATATTCCGTTTTGCCGCAAGCGCTGCAGCTTCTGCAATTTCTTTGAAAATGGCGCCAATCCGGCGCGGATCAACCGCTATGTCAATGCCTTGTGCGCCTCCCTTGCGCAGGCGGCTGACACCCCGCTGGCGCAGAGCATGCCATTTTCAGCCGTCTATGTGGGGGGGGGTACGCCGACCGACATGAGCGCCGACGAGCTGGCCATGCTGGCCGCCGTGATCCGCCGTTTCCCATTGGCGGCCGATGCCGAGGTGACGCTGGAGGGGCGTCTCAACGGCTTTGATGATGAGAAATGGCAGGTTGCGCTGGCGGGGGGCTTCAACCGCTTTTCCTTCGGGGTGCAAAGCTTTGATACCCGGGTGCGTCAGCAGGCGGCCCGTTTCGATGACAGGGAGACCTTGCTGACCCGTCTGGGTGAGCTGACCCGGGATGATGCGGCTGTGATCGTGGCGGATCTTATCTTTGGTCTGCCCGGTCAGGATGATGCCGTGTGGCAGCAGGATATCCGCGATGTGATGGCGAGCGGTGTACACGGGGTCGATCTCTACCAGCTCATCGCCATGCAGGGCACCAATCTGGAGCGGGCGCAGGAGAAGGGCACCCTGGATTGGCTAGCCGATGGTCAGCAGCGGGCGGCCATGTATGCCTATGGCGGAGCGCAACTGGAAGCCCACGGCTGGGAGCGTCTCTCTTGCAGCCACTGGCGGCGCAGTCCGGCTGAGCAGAGTCGTTATAACCAGATGGCCAAGCGCGGTGCGGAGATCCTCCCCTTTGGCGCCGGTGCTGGGGGCAGCATTCTTGGCCACGGCTTGATGTATGGACGGGATCTGGCCCCTTGGCACGACGCGCTGGCCAGTGGCAAGCGGGCGCCCGGGATGGTGATGGGACGCAATCCCAATGCAAGGATGGACGGTCTGCTGCGTGGCGCCCTCGACAGTGGCGTGCTGGCGCTGGATCGTCTGCCAGCGACTTTGCTGACCCATCTGATGCCGCTTTTTGTCGCCTGGCAGCAGCACGGGCTGGCGGAGATCGGGAGCGCACGGTTGCAACTCACCCTCGCCGGACGCTTCTGGAACGTCAATATGCAGGCTGGCTTGTTCGAGTTCTTGCAGCTCAATCCGCTCGATGGTTCAGCGCCGCCCAGCCATGGTACCGCCGCGGTGCGCCATTCGCTGGTTTGAGCCCGAGCGGAGCATTTGCACGGAGCACTTGCATGGCTCCGAGCGATCCATAACGAAAGAGGGAGCCTTGCAGGCTCCCTCTTTTGGCTTGGCAGTTAGCGTCGCGCGAGCTTACTCGTCGCTGCTCTCCTGATAGCTGTCACGCTGCGCCTTGGGCAGGCGGCGCATTGGCGCAAAGCCGATATCCTCGCCCACCACTTCCCGCTTGCGGGCCGGTGCAGTTTTTTTGCTGGCGTCACCCTTGGCTTTGCCCTTGCCCGCGGCTGGCTTGCCCTTGGCATTGCTGCTCTTGGCGTTGGCATGACCGCGAGCCCGAGGCGGGTTCTGCACCGGCTTGCTGCCGGGCAGAGTCTGGCGACTCGGCTTGCCGCTTGGCTCATACCCTTCCAGGATCTCCACGGACAGGGATTGGCCGATCAGGGCTTCGATCGCCTTGAGCTGACCCAGCTCGTCCTGACTGACCAGCGAGATGGCCTCGCCGCCACGACCGGCGCGGCCGGTACGGCCGATACGGTGGATGTAATCTTCCGCCATCTGGGGCAGTTCAAAGTTGATCACGTAGGGCAGTTGATCGATGTCCAGACCGCGGGCGGCGATATCGGTCGCTACCAGCACCCGCACCTCGCCACTGCGAAAATCGGCCAGCGCCCGGTTGCGGGCTCCTTGGCTCTTGTCACCATGGATCGCCACGGTATTGAGACCATCTTTTTGCATCTGTTGGGCCAGGCGGTCGGCGATCTGCTTGGTACGGACAAACACCAGCACCCGCTGCCAGTTGCCACGGCCAATCATGTGGGAGAGCAGCTCGCGGCGCCGCTCCCGATCCACCTGAATAATGCGCTGGTTTACCTGCTCGGCGGCAGTGTTGCTCGGATCCACTTCGATCAAGGTGGGGTCGTTCAGCAGATCATCCGCCAGTGCCTTGATCTCGCTTGAGAAGGTGGCAGAGAAAAGCAATGTCTGGCGCTCTGCAGGCAGCGCCTTCATAATGCGGCGGATGTCGTGAATAAAGCCCATGTCGAGCATGCGATCCGCTTCATCCAGCACCAGCACTTCCAGCTGGCTCAGGGTCAGGGCGCCCTGGGTCAGCAGATCCAGCAGACGGCCCGGGGTGGCGACCAGAATGTCCACACCCAGCTTGATGGCGTCCAGATTGGGCTTGATGCTGACACCGCCATAGGCGATCAGAGTCTTGAACGGCAGGTGATGGGCATATTTGATGATGCTCTCGCCCACCTGGGCCGCCAGTTCGCGGGTCGGGGTGAGCACCAGGGCGCGCACCTGACGTCGGCCACGACCGTGGTTGGCCAGCAGACGCTGCAACATCGGCAGGGTGAAACCGGCCGTCTTGCCTGTGCCTGTCTGGGCACCGCCGAGCACATCCTGACCAGCCAGAATAGCCGGAATGGCTTGCTGCTGGATGGGGGTTGGCTGTTCGTAACCCAGCTCCTTGACGGCCCGCAGGATGTGCGGGGACAGACCCAGTTCGTTGAATGACATGTTCGAGAGAAACTCCTGAGATGAGCCTTTGGCTCAACGGGTGGCCAGCGCGTTGGGGCCAGCCACGATATGGAAATGATAACGGGGGCGTAATATAGCAAAAGAGCGGCCGCTGCGCAGTAGCTGTCGCACCGGCCGCCATACAATCGTTCAACGCAGTGGCGTAAAACGGCTCAGGAGAGTCAGAGTATCTCGCGGATGGGGGCGACCAGACTCTCCGGCTTGGTGGTGGGAGCAAAGCGGTCAACCACCTTGCCATCACGGTCGATCAGGAACTTGGTGAAGTTCCACTTGACGTTTTCGAGCCCCAGCAGCCCCGGTTTCTCTTTCTTGAGCCATTGATAGAGAGGGTGGGCCTGTTCACCGTTGACATCGCACTTGGCCATGATGGGGAAGCTGACCGGATAGTCGAGAGAGCAGAAGCGAGCAATCTCGTCCGCATCCCCCGGCTCCTGATTGCCGAATTGGTTGCAGGGGAAGCCCAGGATCTCCAGTCCCTCTGGCCCCAGCTCGCGATAGAGGGCTTCCAGCCCCTCGTATTGAGGAGTAAAGCCACATCGGCTAGCCACATTGACCACCAGTACCACCTTGCCCGCCAGTTGAGCCAGCGGGTAGGGGCTTCCATCCAGTTGTTGCAAAGTGAGATCGGGCAGAGGCATGAGAAGATCCTTTCGTGGGTGATGCGTGGGTTGTGCCGTGAGTGGTTCGGTCGGTGACAGAGAAAAGCGCCGGATGAACAGCAACATGGCGATGCGGATACGGTATCGGCTGGCTCTTGGCACCGCAAGGAGGCCGCGGCGCCTCCTCGACCCGATTGCAAGGGCCATCACAGTTTCGACAGCCAATACGCTCTTTGGCAGGACGGGATCACAACTGGCGACAAAAATGCGGGGCGGCGGTCAGCAACTCGCGTATTGATGTTGGGACTTCTCAAGAGAAGCAAACCGGTTTGTGACTTTGCCGGTAAGTCGCTACAAAGCGCCCTCTTTCCACTCATTGTGAGCCAATCTTGGACTATCAAGCTGCCATGGATGCCATTTACACCCGGGGATGGGTGATAGTGGATGATTTTTTGACCGTCGCCGAGGTGGATGCCCTCAAAGCCTGTTTGCCAAGCGAATGGCAACCGGCCGGGATCGGCCGTAGCGCCCTGCACCAGGGCAATCCCGATATTCGCCGTGACCAGATCCACTGGCTGGAGCCCTCCCTCGGTGCGCCGGTGGCTGACTACCTCGCCCGGATGGAGTCCCTGCGTCTTGCCGCCAACCGGATGCTGATGCTGGGATTGTTCGACTACGAGGCCCACTTCGCCCGCTATCGCAGCGGGGATTTTTACGCCACCCATCGGGATGCCTTTGCCGGTCGCTCTAACCGCCGTCTTACCACCGTATTTTACCTAAACAACGACTGGCTGCCCGAAGCGGGTGGAGTGCTGCGCATGTATGACGACAAGGAGCAGTTTCTGATGGATGTCAGCCCCAAGGGGGGCCGGCTGGTCATGTTTCTCTCCGAGGAGTTTCCCCACGAGGTACTGCCTGCCAATCGCGAGCGCTACAGCATTGCCGGCTGGTTTCGGGTCAATGGCAACGGCATGGGAAGGGTCGATCCCCCGCGCTGAGGGGCAATGTGTCCCGATTTTGACACAGGGGAGACTTTTCACTGCAAGAAGTGGGGTCATGGGTCTCCCATCAGCTGACAAAGGTTGATCTCCCTTGCTACACTGGCGCGCACTTATGTTCGTATCTGGCTTCGTCCGGTTTTTATGGTGGTTGGCTTATCAAATGGTCATGACGAGGCCGCTTTTCCCAAGGGATCACATCTAATGAAGAACATGCATGTCTTGCTGCTGTGCGGCGGCGGTGGCTCAGAGCACGAGGTTTCTCTGCGCAGCGCCAATTTCCTCGAGCAACAACTGGGCCTTCTGCCCGGTGTCGAAGTGACCCGCGTCGAGATGTTCGCCGATCGTTGGCTCAGTGCCGATGGCCGTGAGTGCAAGCTGGGGCTCGACAAGCTGCTTTCGTTCGACAGCGTGGCCCGTCCGGTGGATTACGTGGTGCCCTGCATCCACGGCTACCCGGGTGAGACCGGCGATCTGCAATCCTTCCTCGAATTGGCTGGATTGCCTTATCTCGGTTGCGATGCCGAGGCGAGCAAGATCTGCTTCAACAAGATCAGTACCAAGCTGTGGCTCTCCGCCATCGGCATTCCCAACACCCCATACCTGTTCCTGACCGAGCAAAATGAGGCGGCGCTGGCCGAGGCCAAAGCCGCGCTGGCCAAGTGGGGCAAGGTCTTTATCAAGGCGGCTTCCCAGGGCTCTTCCGTTGGTTGCTACTCTGCCAGCAACGAAGCGGACCTGGTGAAAGGTATTGCCGATGCCTTTGGTTACTCCGAACAGGTTCTGATCGAGAAAGCGGTCAAGCCGCGTGAGCTGGAAGTGGCGGTTTACCAGTATGGTGACGAGCTGGTGGCGACTTATCCGGGCGAGATCTGCGTGCCGCAGGACAAGTTCTACACCTATGAAGAGAAGTACAGCAGCGCCAGCCATACCGAGACGGCACTGCGTGCCGAGGGGCTGACCCAGGCGCAGGCCGATGCGATCCACGAGTATGCCCTCAAGGCGTTCCGTCAGCTGAAACTGACCCATCTCTCGCGCATCGACTTCTTCCTGACCGAGGAGGGGGAGATCCTGCTGAATGAAATCAACACCTTCCCGGGCATGACCTCCATCTCCATGTTCCCGAAACTGCTGGAGCATCACGGTCACCGCTTCGCCGACTACCTTGAGCAGATCCTGCGCAAGGCCAGCTAAGCGTGCTCTCCCGCTCGCGGGATGAAGAAGAACCCAATAAAAATCCCCGCCAATCGGCGGGGATTTTTTATGCCTTTATCAAGCGGGGCAGGCCAGCTTGAAGGGATAAACAGGCGGGGAGGGGATGACTCTTCCCCGCCTGTTGCTACCTGTGGGTGTTACCGACCGTTAGCCGCGAGCCACCCGAAAGCGCACGCTGCGGGAGTGGCACGGCGCCAGCTCGCCAAACTCGCCAGCGGCCAGTTCAAGGGGCTGGGGCTGCTCGTCCATTCGCACCGCTTGCCAGTCGCTCAGGGCGTGTTCGCTGCTCACTTTGCCACCCTTTAGTACCGCCTGCTCGCTCGGGTTGTAGACCCGGATCACCAGCGCCTCTTCATCTTCGGCTTTCTTCAGGGCGCTCAGCACCGGACCGGACGGATCCATGGTGAGCAGACTGAAGTGGAGCGGGGTGGTGAAGCTCGCCTTGTTGAGCTTCATGGCATCGAACGGGATCTTGTTGTAGCAGCGCACCGGGGTGAGGTAGCTGCGCGCCGCCTGCATCACGTTGGCGCTGATGTGATCGCCGGCAAACGCCAGCAGGCTGAAACGGCAGCTGAGCTTGCCACGCACCTGGGAGTCCGGGGTGGGCAGCTTGATGCCGGAGGGGCGACCCGGGCGCAGCAGCAGCTCCTCTTTGCCGAGTACGCCGACCCCGCGCAGCAGGGTGAGTGCTAGGGTGTCACACTGCTCACCGATCACTTCAAACTCGCGCAGACCATCGCTCAGTACCGCCAGCCCCTGCTTGCCATCTTGCAGGGCGACGAAGTTCATCAGCTGCCAGACCGGAATGGGTGCCTCTTTCCACCCTTCTGCCTCCCAGTTCGCCATGGCGCTGTCGCGGGTAGGGCGGGTGATGCAGCCAAATTGGTTATCGGAAACAACTGTGTCGCTCGGGAAGGGGGTGGGGATCAGCACCCGCACCCGGTGATCATCGGCCTGATTGTCGAGCTCCAGCTCGATGTCGATGCGCGGACTCTGATGCGCCAACGTGATGCGGCAGGTGACATCGAGGTGACTGCTGCACTGGCGGCTGGCTCGCTCGGCGAGGTTGGCAGGCAATGCCATACGCAATGTGAGAGTGGCGATGCTCTGCCACGCCTGATGGGTGACCTCGCGGGTCACCGCAAACTCGGTGGAGTAGCGCAGCCACTCGTCCCGCGATGGCGAGTAGTCATACTCGTCGCCATCATCGGAGCCCTCTTCCAGCGTGAGCACCTGATCGAAGGTGGTGCCGCGCAGCTTGTCCAGGATCTGCAGGGTGCCGTTGTCATTGAGGGCGATGCGGTAAAAATCGTTCTCCAGCAGCTCGCCGCTGGTCGTCACCGGCTGCTCCAGTCCCGGCTGATTGCCCTCGATATGGAGGGTGCAGTAGCCCATGGCAGGTAGCGGATGGCAGAGCTGGATGTCGTACTCCATAAAGGGGTCGTAGTTGCCGTAGTGCACGATCTGTCTGTCCACCAGACCCGGGTCAATCTCGCGTCTGGCGCGGATGAAATAGGGGACCGGCTGGCCCGCTTCATCGCGCAGGGCAAAGGATTGGGCGCGAATGCGGATGCTGGTGTTGATCACCTCCTGACGGGGGAAAGGCATCAGGTTGAACAGGCAGAGCTTGTCAGCCACCTGTACTCCGTCTTCACAGAGCGCCACCGGCATGTTGTCGACAATCTTGCGCATGTAGAAGCGGATCAGGTTCTCGGCCATGTCGTCGGCCAGAATGAAGCGGGTCATCACCTCCTGATGCACCTTGTCGCTGCAGCAGCAACCGATGCTGTCATGGGCGTGGTTCTTCATGATCTCCTTCCACATCTTCTCGAGCAGCCCGTGGTGGTACTCGAAGCCGAGCGCCCAGGCGATGCTCGCCAGCGGTTCGAGGATGTTGACGATCTTGTTCTCGATGGCGGCGTGGGCCAGCTTGATGTCCATCCGGGTGGAGGAGATGGTGCGGTGCACCCGCATGTATTTGCCGTCGTTGAACTCCCCCTTGAGGGTGGCCAGTTGGTCGCGGCACGCCTCGATGCGCTCGAAGACCTGCTCGAAGCGGCTCATGTGGAATTCACGTTGGGGGTAGATCTCGCGAAGCTTGTCGATGATGGCGAAGATGTTCTGCTGCAGCGGCATCTGGTCGTGGCCGTTGGGCAGCAGGATATCCTGGGTCACCGAGGCCTTCTCCAGCACCTCGAAGTAGGATTCGAGCCGCTTGCGCAGGCCCGCTTCATCTTCCGGCAGGTACTTGCCGATGGCGTAGCCGAGCGGCAGCACCTGGGCGGTCACCTCGCTGCCATCGTTGCTCTGCCAGAGGAACTCGGTCTTGTCGGTGCCGTGGCGCTCGGAGCAGCCGCGCCAAAACATGGCCCGATCGATCCCGAAGCCGTTGAAGATGTGGGGCAGCTGGGAGGACATGCCGAACGAGTCGGGCAGGTAACCGATCTTCATCGGCTCGCCAAGGCTAAGGCAGTCGCGCATCCCGTAGAGCAGGTTGCGCAGGATGGACTCGCCGCTCACCTGCATGGTGTCGGTCTGGGTGTACCAGGGGCCGATAATGAGCTTGCCCGCTTCCACCAGCGCCTTCACCCGGGCCTTGTTCTCGGGCTGGATGGCGAAATAATCCTCCAGCACCGCGGTCTGGCCGTCCAGCACATAGAACTTGTAGTCGGGGTCGGATTCAAGCCGCGCCAGGATCTCCGCCATATTGTTGACCAGCAGGATGCGGGACTCCTCGGTGGTGAAGTACCACTCCCGATCCCAGTGCATGTGCGGCGTGATGTGAACTCGTGAAACTGTCATGACAATGATCCTTTGCTGACGCACGGCGGCCCTTGCCTGCCGTGCGGAAAAATAGTCTGTTGAAAAATCGGTAGTGAAGATGAGCCTTACTCTGCGGCGACCACCTGATAGGTGCCGCGCTGCATGGCGTGACGGCGCCAGCCGATCAGCACCACAGTGGAGATAAGGGTGCCCACCAGCGCCGCACCGAGCCAGACGGCGGCAGCCATCAGGGCGCCGTGGCCGCCATCATGGAGCAGGAACAGGGAGAAGATGCCGGCCCCCGGGGTGGAGAGACCAATCCCCATGGCACCCACCATGGCGCCGGTGACCACCGAGCCTGCGAGGAAGGAGCCGATCACCCGGATTGGATCTTCGATGGCCATCGGAATGGCGCCCTCGGTGATCCCTGCCAGCCCCAGCAGCCAGGTGGACTTGCCGGTCTCGATCTCGAAGGTCTGGAACAGGCGCGGCGCCAGCAGGGTGGAGAAGGTGACGGTAAAGGCCGAGACCATCTTGACCGCGCCGAAGATGGCGTAGGGGCCGTAGACGCCGTTGGCCATGGCGCCGAGGCAGAAAGCGTAGGCCGCCTTGTTGACCGGGCCACCCAGGTCAAACGAGCACATAAAACCGAGCAGGGCGCCCAGGACCAGCGCATTGGTGCCGGAGAGGCCATTGAGCCACTCGGTGAGGCTGTTGTTGAGCCAGGCTACCGGCTGGCCGATGACAAACAGCATCAGGCTGCCTGCCACCAGGGTGCCGATCACCGGATAGAGGTAAAAGGTGAGAAAGCCGTTGAAGTTGGGGCTAAGGCGCACATGTTGCTTGACCCAGCGCATCAGGTAACCGGCGATAAGGCCACCGACCACGCCGCCGAGAAAACCGGAGCCAATCATATTGGCGGCCAGTCCCGCCGCAAAGCCCGGGCCCAGCGCCGGTTTGTCTGCCAGCGAGTAGGCGGTATAGGCCGCCAGAACCGGCACCATCAGGGTGCCCAGCATGCCACCGCCGAGTTTTCGGTACATCCAGAGCCAGGAGTTCTCGGTATCAAACAGATGTTGCAGGCCGAAGATCTGGGCCAGCAGCACAGAGACGGCGAGCACGGTACCGCCTGCCACGATCAGCGGCACGGCAAAGGAGATGCCGCTCAGCAGCGCCTGCTTGAGTTCGGTCTTGAGGCTCACCTTCTTGCCGGTCGGCACGTCGCTCTGGCTGGGGTTGGGCGTCGGGGCGGTGCGCCCTGCCTTGGCCGCTTCCAGCGCATCATTGAGGATCCGCTCGGCATGGCGAATGGGCTCGGCCACCGGTGTCTCGATCCGGGGGATACCGGCAAAACGCTCCTGCTCCTTGATGGCCACTTCGGCGGCGAAGATGCAAGCCACCGCAGCATCGAGCGCCTCTTGCGGCAGGCGATCCTCGATGCCGTTGGCACCCTGCTTCTCGACCAGTACCCGAATGCCCAGCTTGCGCCCCGCCTTTTCCAGATACTCGGCAGCCATATAGGTGTGGGCGATCCCCGCCGGACAGGCGGTGACACAGACCACAGTGGGTTGATTTGTATCTAAGTTGTCTTCTTTTGCTGGTTGCTTGCCGCTATCCCCTTCACCATCGAGCAGCGCCATCAGCTGCTCGGCACTCTGGGCCGCCAGCACTGCCTCGCGGGTATCGTCATCCACCAGGGCGGTGGTGAGGGTGGTGAGCAGCTGCATATGGGTCGAGCCCGCCTGATCGGTCGGGATCGCCAGCATGAAGATCAGGTTGACCGGCTCGGGGCCGTCGATCCCCTCCCAGCCCAGCTCCTCGCTTAAGGTTGCGACGGCAAAGGCCGCTTCGCGCACCGCATCGCACTTGCCGTGGGGCACCGCCAGCCCTTCGCCAAGGGCGGTGGGGCCCTGCGCCTCGCGGGCCATGACCGCGGCCAGAAAGGCGGCCTTGTCGTGCAGCTTGCCGGCCTGATCGAGCCGATCAGCCAGGGCATGAATGGCCGCATCCCGATCGGCAAACCGGGTTTGCAGCGTGATGAGATGGGGGCCGGTAAGACTGGTCAGATTCATGATGATCCTCTGTCAGGTTGGCTTGCCAGCAAGCCGTCATGGTGAAAGTGACAGCGATGCTAACAAACCGGCCGACTGATTTTTGTGAGTAGTATCATACAATTCGTTATTTGTATTGTTTTTGTATTGTTTGTTCAAGGTGATTTGTTAGGTCAAATGGGGCTGAGCCGTTTTGTCTGCCATGCAACTGGGGTAGAATGGCGCCTCTTCCATTTATCATGGCGCAGAGCCGACGAGGTGGCCTTTCGTGTCGAAAAAACCCATGTATCGCCAGATAGCCGACACCATCCAGCAGTGGATTGCGCAAGGGGAGCTGGCCCCCGGCGATGCCCTGCCCACCGAAGCCGAGCTACGCGAGCAGTTCGGGGTGAGCCGGGTGACGGTGCGTCAGGCCCTCAAGCAGCTGACCGAACTCAACGTCATCGAGAGCATTCAGGGCAGCGGCAGCTATGTGCGGCAGGAGAAGGTGAACTACGACATCTATCAGCTCACCAGCCTCTACGAGAAGGTGACTGATCCGGCGGCCGAGACCCACAGCGACATTCTCGCCTTCGAGGTGATCAAGGCAAGCAGCGAGCTGGCCGAGCGGCTCAATCTGCTGGAAGGGGCGCTGGTCTACTACGTCAAGCGGGTGCGTTTTATTCGCCAGATCGCGGTAACGCTCGAGGAGACCTGGATGCCGCTCGCCCTCTTCCCCGATCTCAGTTATGCGGTGATGCAGGGCTCCAAGTACCACTACATCGAGGAGGTGAAGCAGCTGGTGATCGACCGCAGCGAGCAGGAGATCATTCCGGTGCTCCCCTCGGCGCAGGTGGTGGAGGCGCTCGGTATCGATCCTGCCAAGCCCATTATCGAGAAGGTTTCCCGTGGCTTCTTGCAAGATGGCACCGTGTTCGAGTTCAGTCGCAACTTCTTCAAGAGCGATGATTACAAGTTCACCCTGGTCGCCCGCCGCGCCAAGGGGTGAGCAGGCGACAGCACCCGAGATAAAAAAGGCCACCACCCTGTTTGCGGTGGTGGCCTTTGTTTTTGGCTGATTGCCGGGCTGAATAGCAGATTGGCTGGTGGTTTGATGCAGCTGATCTACTGCGCTGAGTCTTTGATAACTTCCTCGACCCGCACCTGCAGGCTCCCTTGTGCCAAGGTGGTGACGAGCTGATCGCCACTGTTGACCTGATCGGCGCGGCTGATGACGTCGCCACGCGCAGTACGGGTGATGGAGTAGCCGCGACCCAGAGTAGCAAGCGGGCTCACCCCGTCGAGGCGGGCGGTGAGCATGGCGAGGCGGTGGCTCGCCAGATCCTGGCGTTTGGCAATCAGGGCATAGAGCCGCTCCTCGGCCAGCTGGTGGCGGCGCTTGCCCACGGCCAGCAAACGTTCCGGGCTCTTGCTCTGCAGGCGCAGCTCAAGGTTGGTAAGGCGCCGCTCCCCCTGATGCAACCGCTGGCGCAGCAGTTGCTGCAAACGGGTGGAGAGCTCGTCGAGGCGCTGTGATTGCTGCTCCAGTCGCCGTTTCGGATCCTGATGGTCGAGCCGCTTTTGCAGCAGGATGAAATCGTGGCGGGCGGCGGTTTGCTGGCGGCTCATCGCCTGCAGCAGTCGCTGCTTGAGGTGAACGAGACGCTGGGCACGGGCGCTCTGATCCGGCGCCACCAGCTCGGCGGCGGCCGACGGGGTAGGAGCGCGCAAGTCGGCGGCAAAGTCGCTGATGGTGACATCCACCTCGTGACCCACTGCGCTCACCACAGGTATGGCGGAGTGGGCAATGGCGCGCGCCACCGCCTCTTCGTTAAAGCACCAGAGATCTTCAAGCGACCCGCCACCACGGCCGACGATCAGCACATCCACCTCGGCGCGCTGGTTCGCTTTGGCGATCGCCGCGACGATCTGGCTGATGGCGGCGCTGCCTTGTACCTGGGTCGGGTAGATAAAGATCGGCAGATCCGGCGCACGCCGTTTAAGCACCGTCAGCATATCGTGCAGGGCGGCGCCGGTGGCGGAGGTGATAAGACCCACCGCCCGCGGTTCGCGGGGCAGCGGCCGCTTGCGGCTTTCGTCAAACAGCCCCTCGGCGCCGAGGCGGCGCTTGAGCTCTTCAAAACGCAGCGCCAGCACGCCATCGCCTGCGGGCTGCATCGACTCGATGATCAGCTGGTAGTCGCCGCGCGGCTCATAGAGGGAGACCCGCGCCTGCACCAGTACCTGCATGCCATCCTGCGGGCGAAACGCCACCCGCCGGTTGTTGCCCTTGAACATGGCGCAGCGCACCTGCGCCGACATGTCCTTGAGGGAGAAGTACCAGTGGCCGGAGCTTGGCATCGCCAGATTGGAGAGCTCGCCGGTCAGCCACACCAGCCCCAGATCCTGCTCCAGGATCATGCGCACGGCGCTGTTGAGGCGGGTGACGGTAAAGACCTGCTGCTCGCGGCCGTTCGCCGTACTGGATGGAGTAAATCGGTTCAATGGCGTACCTGTGGTCTGCACCGGCGGGGCCGGGATAAAACAATGGCCGCTATCTTAACCCGAAACAGGGGGAGGGCGTGAAGCAGGAGGCGCCAGCAGCAGAAAAGCAAGATTGGAAACGCTGCCGTTTATTCGGGCAGGCAGTATGGCTCCCTATAAAAGCCCTCGTGCTTGCCTGCATCTAGCCAAGTCGCGGCTTGCCTAGATGCCGTTGATCTCTCAGGTGTTGCTGATGTTCACGGCGCCACCATCTTGACCAACGTTTACTCGCCCCCTGTTTGGAGTAGCTTATGAATCCCTCAATCCGCTTAAGTTTGACGACCCGTTTGCTGCACTGGTCGGTTGCCTTGCTGATGATTGGCCTGACCCTTGTGGGCTATCTGATGGTTAAATTTGAAATATGGGATCTCTATGCCCTGCATAAATCTCTGGGGGTGATTGCACTGATCTTGATCCTGCCCCGCGCCATTTTCCGCCTTGTTAGAGGGTGGCCTGAGCCTGTGCGTCAATATCCTGTTTACGAGGCATTGGCAGCCAGGGCGATCCACTGGGGTTTGCTGATTTCAACGCTGCTTATTCCGGTGTCCGGTCTCTGTTATTCCGCAGCGGCTGGCCGAGGTGTTGCGATATTTGGCTGGTCTATTATTCCGATGAATCCAGATATCCGTGATCCTGCCAATGTGATTCCATTCAGTGAATCCGTTCGGGATATTGCCCACACAATCCATATTTATTTGCCATATGTCATGCTGGCATTTTTGCTAGTGCACATTGTCGGGGCGTTGAAACATCATCTGCTGGATAAAGATAATACCTTGCTGCGGATGGTGGGACGAAAATAATAAAGAGAGGCAACCCTTGTTGTGCCAGAAAATATATATTGTCAGCGGGCGAAATTTATTATCCAGACCGAGCAAAGGACATTGAGAAGAGAATGATACCGGTGCGAGTGGTCGCCGCGAGGGCAAGAGACAATACAAGGACACAAGACAAGGGGAGGGTGATCAGAGGCCGCTTGCCCCCTGAGCCCCTGTCGATCATCCCGTTGCATGGGGGTTAGGCTGCGTCGGCACCTACCGGTTTTGCATAAATCACCGGTTAGCCAACTCTTTTGCCCCGAAATGGCACTTTTCGTACTGATAATCTTGGTTTTTTGGCGTTTTGGCCGCCTAAACGAGGGCTATGCCATAAAAAATTCAAAAAACTTCTTTACCAGTGACCAATGCGTGAGTAAACTTCGTCGGCAATATTTTACACCCCCACTTCCTCAACGGTGAGATATTGCCATGCTCAGGATTGCCAAAGAAGCGTTAACCTTCGACGATGTACTGTTGGTTCCCGCCCACTCCGAAGTTCTTCCCAATACTGCCGATCTGCGTACCAAGCTGACCTCTGCCATCAGCCTGAACATCCCGATGATCTCCGCTGCCATGGACACAGTGACCGAAGCCCGTCTGGCTATCGCACTGGCCCAGGAAGGCGGTATCGGCTTTATCCACAAGAACATGTCCATCGAGCAGCAGGCTGCCGAAGTGCGCAAGGTCAAGAAGTACGAGAGCGGCGTGGTCACTGACCCCGTTACCGTGCGCCCTGACATGACCATCGCCCAAATCAAGGAGCTGAGCCACAAGAACGGCTTCGCCGGTTACCCCGTGGTGACTGACGGCAATCAGCTGGTCGGTATCATCACCGGCCGTGACGTGCGCTTCGTGATTGACCTCTCCCAGACCGTTGAACAGATCATGACCCAGAAAGATCGTCTGGTCACCGTGCGTGAAGGGGCCCCTCGTGAAGAGGTGGTTGCCCTGATGCAAAAGCACCGTATCGAAAAAGTGCTGGTGGTGAACGCCGACTTCAAACTCAAGGGCATGATCACCGTTAAAGATTTCCAGAAAGCCGAGCGCAAGCCCCACGCCTGTAAAGATGACAAGGGTCGTCTGCGGGTCGGTGCTGCGGTTGGTGCCGGTGCCGGTAACGAAGAGCGTGTCGCTGCGCTGGTGGAAGCCGGTGTTGACGTGCTGCTGATCGACTCCTCCCACGGCCACTCCCAGGGCGTGCTGGATCGCATCAAGGCCACTCGTGACGCCTATCCGGATCTTCAGATCATCGGTGGCAACGTCGCTACCGCCGCGGGCGCCAAGGCGCTGGCTGCTGCCGGTGTCAACGCCGTCAAGGTCGGTATCGGCCCGGGCTCCATCTGTACTACCCGTATCGTGACTGGCGTGGGTGTGCCCCAGATCACTGCCATCTCCGACGCCGTTGACGCGCTGGAAGGCACCGGTATTCCGGTGATTGCCGACGGCGGTATCCGCTTCTCCGGCGACATCGCCAAGGCCATCGCCGCGGGCGCCAGCTGCGTCATGGTGGGCTCCATGTTCGCCGGTACTGAAGAAGCGCCGGGCGAGATCGAGCTCTATCAGGGTCGCTCCTTCAAATCCTACCGTGGTATGGGTTCCCTGGGCGCCATGTCCAAAGGTTCCAGCGATCGCTACTTCCAGACCGACAACGCCGCCGACAAGCTGGTGCCGGAAGGCATCGAAGGTCGCGTGCCGTACAAGGGTCGCCTCAAAGAGATCATCCATCAGCAGATGGGCGGCCTGCGCTCCTCCATGGGCCTGACCGGCAGCGCCACCATCGACGACATGCGCACTAAAGCTGAATTTGTGCGCATCTCCGGCGCCGGGATGAAAGAGTCCCACGTCCACGATGTGACCATTACCAAAGAAGCCCCCAACTATCGGATGGGCTGATAAAACGGGGCCCTGCGCCCCGTTTTTCCACCCTTTTTTTATCCCGTGCCCTTTGTGACAACATCAGCCTGATGCAGGAATAAAATGACTAAAGACATTCACCAGCACCGTATCCTTATCCTCGACTTCGGTTCCCAGTACACCCAGCTGATCGCCCGCCGCGTGCGCGAAATCGGCGTTTACTGCGAACTGTGGGCCTGGGACGTAACCGAAGAGCAGATCCGCGAATTCAATCCGAGCGGCATCATCCTCTCCGGCGGCCCCGAGTCCGTCACCGAAGCGGGCAGCCCGCGTGCCCCCGAGTATGTGTTCAACGCCGGTGTCCCTGTGTTCGGTATCTGCTACGGCATGCAGACCATGGCCGAGCAGCTGGGTGGCAAGGTGCAATCCTCCACCGAGCGTGAATTCGGTTACGCCAAGGTGGAAGTGCTGGGCGAAGCTGGCAAGAGCAGCGCCCTCTTGCGCAATATCGAAGATGCCATCGCCGACAACGGCAATGCCCTGCTGGATGTCTGGATGAGCCACGGTGACAAGGTCACCACCATTCCGGCCGACTTCACCACCATCGCCCAGACCCCGACCTGCCCCCACGCGGCCATGGCCAACGAAGCCAAGCGCTTCTATGGCGTGCAGTTCCACCCGGAAGTGACCCACACCCGTCAGGGTGCCCGCATGCTGGAGCACTTCGTCAAAGACATCTGCGGCTGCGAATGCCTCTGGACCCCGGCCACCATCATCGACGACGCCGTTGCCCGCATCCGCGAGCAGGTGGGTGACGATGAAGTGATCCTCGGCCTCTCCGGTGGTGTCGACTCCTCCGTGGTCGCCATGCTGGTGCACCGTGCCATCGGCGATCGCCTCACCTGCGTCTTCGTTGACAATGGTCTGCTGCGTCTGAACGAAGGCGAGCAGGTGATGGAGATGTTTGGCGATCACTTTGGTCTGAACATCATCAAGGTTGAAGCGGAAGAGCGCTTCCTCTCTGCCCTGGCCGGTGTTGACGAGCCGGAAGCCAAGCGCAAGATCATCGGCCGCGTCTTCGTCGAAGTGTTTGATGATGAAGCGAAAAAGCTGAAAAACGCCAAGTGGCTGGCGCAAGGCACCATCTATCCGGACGTTATCGAATCTGCTGCCAGCAAGACCGGCAAGGCCCACGTCATCAAGTCTCACCACAACGTCGGCGGCCTGCCGGAAGAGATGAAGATGGGTTTGGTCGAGCCGCTGCGCGAGCTGTTCAAAGATGAAGTGCGCCGCGTCGGTCTGGAGCTGGGTCTGCCTTACGACATGCTCTACCGTCACCCGTTCCCGGGCCCGGGTCTGGGCGTGCGCGTCCTTGGCGAAGTGAAGAAAGAGTACTGCGATATTCTGCGCCGCGCCGATGCGGTCTTTATCGAAGAGCTGCGCAAAGCCGACCTCTACAACCAGGTCAGCCAGGCGTTCGCCGTGTTCCTGCCGGTGCGCTCCGTTGGCGTGATGGGCGATGGTCGCAAATATGACTGGGTTATTGCGCTTCGCGCCGTCGAAACCATCGACTTTATGACTGCCCACTGGGCTCACCTGCCGTACGACTTCCTCGGTCACGTATCGAACCGCATCATCAACGAGATCAACGGTATCTCCCGCGTGGTGTACGACGTCTCCGGCAAGCCGCCTGCAACCATCGAATGGGAATAAGCGGCGCGCGCCCTTCTGCCCTTCGAGCATAAAAATGCAAAAAGACGCCCTTGAGGCGTCTTTTCTTTTCTCAATCGTTTGCGCCACATATCTTCTTTTTTCGAGCAGCTTTTTCGCCACCTTGCCCCTGTCATATGTGACAGGGGCATTTTTGCGATCTCGCACTAGGCTCTCTCATGCCAATTGAGCCTGCTGTCAACAGCGGCTTGTGGAAAGGGGGAGGGCTGATCCAGTTGCAGATAGCTGCGCAAATTTGCTCATCGTCATCGCGCCGACCGGCAGTGATGGCACCCCGGTGGAGACCGGAAACCACTTGAATCAACGGGGCGCAGCCCGAACGGCCAAACGAGTCGGGATCATAGAGCACGGAGAGTTTGATATGTCAGAACAAGCAGTGTTGGTGGGTGGATGGACCGCATATCACAAGCTGACCGCCGAGGATCAGGCGGTATTTGACCAGGCGCTGAAAGGATTTGTCGGGGTGCAGTACGTACCCTTTGAAGTCTCCACTCAAGTGGTGGCTGGCACCAACTACCGCTTCAAGTGCAAGAGCACTGTGCCGCTTGCCAAACCGATCCATGGCGAAGCCGTGGTGCAGATCTTCAAATCACTGGACGGGGATGCCCATATCACTTCCATTACCCCGATTTGATTGGGTGGTGGGGCAAGGTGGGGAGGGGGAATAACCTCCAACCTTTTTGCTCAAAGTCCTTAAAATAAGAAAGACGCCTTAGGGCGTCTTTCTTATTTCCACCACCAGTTATCTCTGATGCATGGTCAGCATTTGTACTTATTGATTAATTTGTTGATCTTGATCGGGAAACTATCATCATCTGCTTTTGCTTATCTGTCTTGCTCGCTAGGATATCCGTCTGGATATTATCTCTTTGGAGTCACCGATGAATCAAACCAGAGACATCGCGTTGATCAAAAGCTGCAAACTAGATGCTCTCTGGTGGTAGCTTGGCTGTTATTCTGGAACCGTGTGAGCAAGCCGCATCAGTGGGCGTCACAGTGAATGGAGGCGTATGAGATGGTGGTTCCAGTATCAGCAGACTTTTTTGTACGGTTGCTGTAGTGATACAAGCGCATAACGGTACTGACTTATTTACTGAGGCGGGATTTGATGGCGCTTTCCGTAGCTGACTCCTCAACTGCTTTTTATAGAGTGGCAATTGTAGAGCAAAAAGAAGAAGTCAATAGAATACGTCTGGACACCCGTGATATTTTGGCAATGCTTTGATTTAAAATAATTTTTTAGGTGGTTGTGAAGATAATGCAGAGTTATACGAAAGACTCGGCTATTGGATTAATACCGCCTTTCATCTAGTCACTATTAGCTCTTTAAGGTGAGTTTGTGAAGTCAGTAGATAAATGCCCTATATGTTCAAATTTTCGTGATTTACCTAGTCACTTATATGAGTTGTCTGAGTTTTGTAGATTCTTAGATAATAGAAATGAGTATGAAAGGCATGATGTTAAGCGCATGGTAGAAACTAAGGTCGTTAGTGACTGGTTGAAGCTAGCAGCAGAATTAGAAGTTGTAAAAATAAATTCATGGAAGTTTGGCGATGATAACGCTGCTATGTATTGTCGCCCAATTGCAGATGAATATGACTCGAACTCAAAGCACTATACCGCATATTCTACAGCACTTACTCGCTTCATTTTTGTATCGAATGCGCTAGAAGAATTATATAGGTTTGTTGATGGTTATTATTTATTGATTCCATCTATAGCTAAGCTGGATGAACGCAAAAAGTTAAGAGATGCTAGTTTACGAGCTACGGTACTGGTTGATGAGCTTAAAAGCTCAGAATTGCCATTGAACTTCGAACACTCAATATCAAATCTAACGGTTGCATTTGATTACTATCAGTCCATATTTAAATCATCTTTATCGGGTATGAAAGGATCAAAGGTTACTGATTATAGTTATGGTTTACACCTGGTTAGGAATTTGCGAAATTATGTAGCACATGGCATTTTCCCAATTTTGGATAACCCTGAGTACTGGAGTGGAACTGAAATTAGTAGAAATAAGCTCATCTCCTTATTATTTCATGCTTGTAGGGCCTCATGTCTGTACATTCAAGCTTTGTTGTTTAAGTATAATGCTGGTTTCTTGCTAGACGATTATGCTCAAATATCATCAATGAGCTGGGAAGATGGTTATGAAGAATATTTCTTTAAAAATTGCACTGTTGATTTGGCTTTAAATCTTCATACAAAGGTTCAGTTTACCTTTGAAAACCCATTCGGCTACAAGTGCTAACAAACTCTTCATGAGGGACAGCCAGCGCGTGGCATTTTATCATGCGGTGGCTTGTGTGATTACATTGTTATGCGGTAATTACCGTAGGGTGCAATGAAATTGCACCTCTACTTTTGTTCCTTATAGCTTGCTCAATAGCCGCTCTGCAAATGGTGCAATGCTCTGCACTTATTGCACCCTACGTCTCTTCGTCAATTCGCTGGGGTGGTGTGGCTAAGCGCTATTCCTCGCCAAAGCAATAAAAGGGGCGATTTGCGCCCCGATTCTTCAGGTCTCCCCGTTTTATATCGCCGCAGGCTTGTCTGGCGCTGCCTGATTGTCTGCTGACTCACTACCAAGATGCCTGTGTTCCTCATCAGGCGGACAGAAAAAGCCACATTCACTCATACCTCGCCGCTTCCCAGACGTGTATCGCCTGTTTGCGGGTCTCGCCCCAGTGATAGCCGCCGAGTTTGCCGTTTTGCTGAATGACTCTGTGGCAGGGGATCATCAAGGCGACGGGGTTGGCGCCCACCGCCAGTCCCACGGCGCGGGCGGCTTTGGGATTGCCGACGGCGCTTGCCACCTGGGCGTAGCTCACCACCTTGGCGGGCGGGATCTGCAGCAGCGCCCGCCAGACGCTGATCTGAAAGTTGGTGCCGCTCACGTACAAGGAGATGGGGCGATCCGGTGCCTTGCTGCCATCGAACATGGTGTTGATGACCCCTTGGGTGCGTGATGGCGCCTCCCTAAGCTCTGCCTCGGGCCAGTTATGGGCGAGGGCGGCCAGCGGCACCTCTGGGGCCTTTTCATCGAGAAACGAGAAGTTGCACACCCCCCGCGGGGTCAGGGCGACGAATGCCTGACCAAAGGGGGTGTCGTGCACCCCGTGATCGATAACCAGCCCGGCCCCGCGCTGTTTGTACTCGCCCGGCGTTACCGCTTCGAGCTGCACGAAGTGATCGTAGAGCCGCGAGCCGCTGCTAAGGCCTAGGGTATCGGCCACCTCAAGCAGCGGACGCGACTCCTGCAGCAGCGCCTTGGCCCGCTCCAGGGTCAGCACCTGCAGATAGCGTTTGGGCGTCACTCCGGCCCAGCGGCTGAACAGCCGCTGGAAGTGGAAGGGACTTAAGTGAACGTGCGCCGCTATCTCGTCCAGAGTGGGCTGGCGCTCCACCTGACTTGCGATAAAACGGATGGCATCGGCGATGCGGGCGTAATCAGACATAAGGCGCTCTCACGATAAGGTTGCGGTCGCAGGGTGTGGGGGGCGACAACGTCATGTGCGACAAATTGATACCCCACCATCGGCCAGCAGCGCAATGCCGGTGGTAAAGCTGGATGCATCGGACGCGAGGTAGAGGGCCGAACGGGCGATCTCCTCCGGTTGGGCCAGCCGTTTGAGGGCATGCATATTCTGCACAAAGGCGAGGCTCTCTGGCGTATTGGCAAAAGCCCGCCCCATGGGTGTGTCGGTACCCCCCGGCAGCAGGGCGTTGACCCGCACCCCTTGTGCCCCATACTCGGCAGCCAGCACCCGGGTCAGACCGATGAGGCCCGCCTTGCTCGCCGCATAGGCCGCCATGCCGGGCAGCCCCAGGGTGTGGCCGACGAAGGTAGAGGTAAAAATAAGCGAGCCGCCGCCACGCGCCAGCATGGCGGGGATCTGGTACTTGGCTCCCACAAAGGCGCTGGTGAGGTTGGTATCCAGAATTTCCTGCCACTGCGTCAGCTCAAGCTCCTCTATGCTGCCCGGCGTGCCTGTGGTACCTGCGTTGTTGAAGGCGATATCGAGCCCGCCGAAACGGGTTAGCGCGAGATCAACAAGATCGCGGGCGTAACTCTCACTTTTCACATCTCCCGCCAGACTCACCGCCTGGCCCCCCTCGTGGCGGATCTCCTCCACCAGCAGATCCAGTTCGGGCTGGCGGCGGGCGCCGACGACGACGCTGGCTCCTTCGCGGGCAAACAGGATGGCGCTGGCGCGGCCGATGCCGGAGCTGGCGCCGGTGATGATGGCGACCTTGTTGGACAGTAATGACATGGCAGTTCCCTCGCAGGTGTGTTGTGCGCCAGATATGAGGCGCACAAGGTTGGCTGTGGGTTGGAACCCCAATAGGTTCCAACCGACTTGGGTTTGGCCCCCACTATGGCAACCACTCCTCGCCGGGACGACCCGAATCTTGCTCTCTTTGTTGCCAAGTCGTTTTGCTACATGTCGATACAGGCCTTCGTGGCAACAAAAGGGGCGAACTGAGCCCCGAATTCTTTATAATGCCCCCCTTTAAAACCGCCGGACCCGGGTTCGGCGCGCGCTGATGGCTGGCTACACCATCAGACAGATCATCAGGATTGAGAAACGGTTATGCATACTCTGGAACAGCTGCGCGCAGGTGAACTGTGCGGTGCCCGCCATTTGAAGCTCTCTGAAAATCTGACGGAGTTTCCCAGCGAGATTTTGAGCCTGAAAGAGACGCTGGAGGTGCTGGATCTCACCGGCAACCAGCTGAGCACGCTCCCTGACGAGCTGGCCGGGTTTGGCAAACTGCGCATCATCTTCTGCTCCGAGAACCGCTTTACCGAGCTGCCCGAGGTGTTGGGATGCTGTCCTGCGCTCACCATGGTGGGCTTTAAGGCCAACCGGATTGCTACCGTCTCGGCCAGGGCGTTGCCCGCCGGTTTGCGCTGGCTGATCCTGACTGATAACGCAATTGAGCGGCTGCCCGATGAGCTGGGCCAGTGCGACGCCCTGCAAAAACTGATGCTGGCAGGCAACCGTCTGGGCGAGTTGCCCGCCAGCCTTGCCAATTGCCGCAATCTGGAGTTGCTGCGCATCGCCGCCAACCGCATTGAACGCTTCCCCGAGTGGCTGCTGGCGCTGCCGCGCCTTTCATGGCTCGCCTACTCCGGCAACCCCTTTAGCGAAGGGGCGGAGGCGCAGGCCATCGATGATGCCCATGTCGCGCCCATTGCCTGGGAGACGCTGGCGCTGGGCGAGCTGCTGGGGCAGGGAGCATCTGGTGTTATCCATCGCGCCACCCTTGTGGGTAATCCTGCTGATGAAGTGACTCAGGCGAGCGGCAGAGCCGATGCCAGTCAGGTGGCGGTCAAGCTGTTCAAGGGGGCGGTGACCAGCGATGGACTGCCCCGCTGCGAGATGGCGGCATCGCTGGCGGCGGGCACTCATTCCAACCTTATCAAGGTGATAGGCAAGGTGGCGGATCACCCCTCCGGCATTCCGGCGCTGGTAATGGAGCTGATCGATCCGGCCTTTGCCAATCTGGCCGGGCCGCCGAGCCTGGACTCCTGCACCCGGGATATATATCCCGAGGGGCTGCGCCTGAGTGTGCCGGATGCGCTGGCGATGGCCCACGGCATTGCCTCGGTGGCGGGCCATCTGCACCGCGCGGGCATCATGCACGGGGACCTCTACGGTCACAATATTCTGTTTGCCCGTGGGTCTGACACGCCGGCTCGCGCTCTGCTGGGGGATTTTGGCGCCGCTTCCTTATATGACCGCTGCGACCGCGAGCGGGCCGTGGGCCTTGAACGACTGGAAGTGCGCGCTTTTGGCTGCCTGCTGGAGGAGCTGTTGGCCCATTGCGATACGCAAGACTCACCGCTCGATAGGTTGCATCAGCTCAAAGCGGCCTGCCTCTCGGAACTCCCCGCCGATCGTCCCGATTTTGCTTATATCGAGCGTCAGCTGGCGGCCGCTCGCGCCACGCTGTCGTGATCTTTTTGGCGTTGGCAGGCACGTTTTGGCTTGCCAACGTCATTCCTTTTATTCATACATCGCCATACACCCATGACGTTTTTGCATGGGTTGGTATGCCTCTGCCCGTCATAAACGTATCCAGTAGCGCCGATTGCGACAGCGAAGCGCACGGCAAGGTGACGTCCCGTCATTCGCCCGATAACACGCAGAGGCTGCGCGGCAAAAAGGGGAGGGCAGAGGGTTGCGCGGTGCCGGTTAAGTTGTGATATTGAGGCATCTTTAGTACAGAAGGGTAATAACGATGGAAGCTGCGTTTTGGCATCAGCGTTGGGAAGAGAACCGGATTGGCTTTCATCAGGCGGACTTCAACCACTGGCTGCAATCCTGGTGGTCGGCCCAGCAAGCGGACGAGCCGGTGCTGGTTCCCCTGTGCGGCAAGTCCCGCGACATGCTCTGGCTGAGCACTCAGGGCCATCCGGTCGACGGTTTCGAGCTATCGAGCCTTGCTGTCAGCCAGTTCTTCAGTGAAAACCAGCTCGCCGCGACCGTGAGCGAAGTGGGCCCTTATCAGTGCCATCAAGTGGACAGCCTGCGCATTTTTCAGGGAGATTTTTTCGCCGCCCCCAGTCTGGGTCGCCGTTACCGGCTGGTCTATGACCGCGCGGCGCTGATCGCCCTGCCGACCGCGATGCGCCGCCAGTATGCGGCCCTGATCAGTTCGCTGGTCGAGACCGGTGGCCAGATCCTGTTGGTGACCCTCGAATATCAGCCGGAGCAGCAGAGTCAGCCCCCCTTCTCGGTGGGGGAGATGGAGGTGCGGGCCCTGTTCGAGCGCGATTTTCGCATCGAGGTGCTGGGGCGCGCTGCCGAAGTGGATCACCCGCGGGTGCTGGCGGGTCAGCTCTCCTACTTCGATGAGGTGGCGTACCGGCTGGTTCGCCGTGGCTAACGGGCGGGCAAAGGGTGATCTGCGCCGACAAATCGTCGGGCTGTGCGCTCTTCGCTACCTCCTTTGACGTAGATCAACGTGACTGGCGGGGGGAGTGCCTAATATGAGGCTGTTTCTCAATCACTGTTGGCATTGCAAAGCGAGTATCGGGTCTTTCCCGCTTGCTGATCAGCAACTCAGTGTCTGATTTTCACGCTCATGTTCACTTTTGGCGGCTTTGGTCGCAATTGTTATGGTTTTTCCAGCCGACCCTGATGGGTCGGCTTTTTATTGCCTGCGATTTGCCGTGGGCAGGAAAAACGGAGGAGTGCGAGGCCTGATCAGGCCTCGAAGGTGGCGGCATTGAGCCGAAATGCTCGTGGATCATCGATAAACTGGCCGGTGATCCGCTCGTCATGTTCGTGCCCCTGACCATAGCTGCAGAGGATCAGCCGATCGGAGGTGCGCGATCGCAGCTGGGTGATAAAGCGCACCAGATCGGCGCGGCTCAACTTGCCCACCTCGTCGCAGACCCGCTCCCGCTGATCAAACCCCAGATCCTTGTTGCCGATGCTGACCCACAGCCGCTGGCCGCGACTGCGCAGATTGGCATCCCGCTCGCTCAGCTGGGCTTGCAGCCCCGCTTTGCTCTCCTGCCACTGCTGCTCGGTGAATTCGAGCATGGCGAGCGGGAAGAGGTCGATAAACTCCTCCACCGCATCGAGCAGGATCTGCGGCCCAGCCACCGGCGACTGGATATAGAAGATCAGGCCCGGGTGGCGATTGAGGGGCAGGTTGCCGGCACCCACCACATACCCCAGTTGCTGACGGGTACGCAGCTCGTGGAAGAAGGTGGAGGACATGATGTGGTTCGCCAGAGTGAAGCAGGCGAGATCCCGCGCCCGGGTGGTACGGGACTGGTAGTAGACCAGCAGTGCCGAGTCTTCGTGATCGCAACCCTGCTCGCGAATAAGGGTGCCTCTGTCCTGAATGGAGATGAGCGGACGACGGGTCTCGCCGCTCGGTTTGCTGCTGGTGCCATTGATGTCGCTCAGGTGGCGCTCCATCAGGGCGGCCAGCTCCAGTGCTTCGGCGGCAGTCCAGTCGCCGTGCACCAGCGCTTCGACATGGACCTCGCCAAACAGCTGGGCCACGAAGCCGGGCATCTCTTCCAGCTCGACGGTGCGCAGGTGACGGAGCAACTGCTCGAACGGCGGGTTGTTGGGTTGCAACAGGCTGGTGAGCTGGTTAAAGAGCTGGGAGATGGGGCGCGCCTTGGACTGGTTGTCCCAGTTGCGAATGAGCTGCTCCTTGATCTCGGCGAAGCGACCCGGATCCGGATACCCCAGGGTGCGGTTGCCAAGGATCATGTCGAGCAACAGCGGCTGCTTGTCGGCAAAGCCGCTCAGGTTGATGGTAAAGCCCCCCTGATGGGCATAGATCTGGTAGCCCAGCCCCGCCAGCTCCGCCGGATAGGTGAGGGCGTTGAGGTGGTCGGCCAACAGCTCCACGGCGAGGCGCGCCATGGCGATATTGCGCGGATTTTTGACCGCATGTTCGCTGTCGATGGAGATGTAGAGATTGCCCTTGGGCACGCTGAACAGGTGCTCATGGAGGTGCCAGAGGCGAAAACCGGGGCGATCGATAAGGCAGGCGGGCATGTCGGCGGCAAGCTCGGGCGTACGCGGATCGAGTCGGCTGCTGATAAAGGGGTTGGGCTTGGGCAGCGCCAGCGCCGGATCCGGCTCGCTTTGCTGCCAGCGAATTTTCTCGGCCTCGGTAATGGTCGCCACGCTATAGGGGGTCTGATACCAGCGGGCCAGTCGATCGGTCGCCACTTCCGGCGCAGTGATGGTGATACGCAGGTTGTGCGGGGTGAGTTTGGCGAGGAAGCGGCGGATCAGCCCCTCGTCATATTCGCGCATCATGTAGTCGCCGTAGAGCAGATCCTCAGGTTTGTAGCTAAAGAGGTTGAGCACCAGCCCCGACACCGTATCGAGGGGGCGGCCGCGCTCCTGAAAACGGAACGCCGATTCGAGCACGGTCCGTTTTTCGTCATAGCGCCAGCTCTGTAGCCCTTCGCGGCCGATCAGTTTCAGATAGCCAAACAGGGTGGCGAGGATGTCATCCACATGTTCAAGGCCCAGAGGGGTGAGGCCGAAGTTGACGCCAAAATCCTTGAAGTTGGCGCCGCTAATGCCACCGCCCGCTGAGAGCTGGTTGACCCAGCCTTTCGCCTTGAGCAGGGAGAGCAGGCTGCCATCCCCCTCGTAGCCAATCAGATGGCTCAGGAAGGTGAGGGGCTTTTTGTCGTAAAACTCGTCCACATTGGGCAGGGGGAAGCTGAGCGACAGCTTGCGGGTCTCCTTGACCGGATTGATGTGGATGCGCACGCCGAGATCGTCGAGCCGGTAGAGCGGCATGGTGAGGGTCGGGGTTCCCAAATTGCGATTCAAAATGGGAGCAAAGTAGCGACAGCACCACTGCAACTGGGTATCGATGGATTCCGGCGAGATCATCACCAGCGCCATGCGATCCGCGCTGTAGTGGCTTTCGTAAAAACGGATAAGGTCGGAGCGCAGATCCCGTCCCGGCAGATCAGCCAGGGTATCGAGGTTGCCCACCGAGAACTTGGAGAAGGGGTGCGCCGGGTTGACCGTCTCTTTATGCACCTGATAGCTGCGGCGCATGTCGTCCTGCAGCTTGAGGCGATACTCGGAGTCGACCGCGTTGCGCTCCTTGTCCACCCACTCAGGATCAAAGGTGGGACAGATAAAGAACTGGGAGAAGCGATCCAGCCCCGCTTCGAAGAAACCGTTGTCGATCTCGAAGAAGAAGTTGGTGAACTCGGTACCGGTCCAGGCGTTGTTGCTGCCGCCATGACGGCTCATAAATTGCTGGTACTCACCAGGCTTGGGGTAGGTGCAGGTGCCGAGAAACAGCATGTGCTCCAGAAAATGGGCCATTCCCTGCCGGTCAGCGGGATCGTCAAAATGGCCGGTATTGACCGCCAGCGAGGCGGCGGATTTGTCTGTGTCGGGATCACAAATCAACAAGACCCTGAGCCGGTTGGCCAGCTCCAGAAAATGGTATTGCCGATGGTCATTGGGACTGGCATATGGGCTCATTGGCGTGTGACTCACGTTGGATTTATTTGAATTTAAACATGATTATCGACCCCGCTATCCCGTCAGGCAAACCCTTTTCTGAGAGGTAGCGCAATTGTTTCCACACCCGTGGCGGGGTAAGATCCCCCGGCTATCAAAACAGGCCCGTTGGGCGAGGTTGTAATGAAAATCTATATCATGCGTCATGGCCAGGCTGGCATGAATGCGAAAACAGATGAACAGCGTCCATTGACCGAGCAGGGTATTGAAGAGTCTATCCAGATGGCCCGCTGGCTGGCGCCTCAGCTGATTGGCCCGCTGGATCGTGTGATCCACAGCAACTATCTGCGGGCACGCCAGACCTGGCAAGCCATATGCAGTGAATTACCTGACGCAGCAGCCGTTGAAGAGAGTGGCGACATTACCCCTTACGGTGATCCCGCTTTCGTGGCCAGCTACCTCACCACTTTGGCTGAACAACATGACCAAATCCTGATGGTCAGCCATCTGCCGCTGGTGGGTTATCTGGTGCAAAGCCTCTGCCCGGCCGCAGGAGCACCCATGTTCGCCACCTCGGGGATCGCCTGTATCGAGTGGCACGATGGCAAAGGAGCCTTGCTCTGGCTCGAAGGGCCGCATACAATAGGCTAAAAGTTAATAAAAAGTTATAGATTGAATTTTTTGGGAAGAGATGGGCGAGTTTTCCGGATTTTTATAAATATTTTACGGAATTAATTCGCAGAAGCTGCTGTCATACGGATACAACTGCAAGAGGTTGCAAACGATGAGAGTGTTCAAGAAGTACCTGCCACTGATGGTGGCAAAGCATGTCAAAACCTTCTTTAAAGGTCGGATTTACATCCATGGTCGGGGGCGGTTTGATTTCCAATCCGGTTTGTTGCTGATGCCGAATCCGGCGGATATTCCCCATCGCCAGACAGTCACCGAGGTCAACGAGCTGATCTCCAGACTGCACATGGATGCCGCGTAATGCGCTTCTGAACATGTTTCTGCACTGATATGCCCGCAATTTTGTGGGCATATTTGTTTCTGGCGACTGGCGTTCACTGCGTGGCTGTTCAGGCCCACACCTTTGTTTCTCTCCCATCGCCCTCTATACTGGCCCGCTGTTGTCTCTTCGGTCTGGATCCTCTCATGCCCCTTGCCTTTCTGTTTCCCTTCTCCTGCATTGCCATCTGGGCTGGCAATGGCATCGTCAGCAAACTGGCGGTTGGTGTGTTGTCCCCCGCAGCCTTGGCCTGGTCGCGCTGGGTGGTGGCTGCGCTGGTATTAAGTCCGTTTCTGGCCCGTCGGGTATGGCGTGCGCGTGCCCGTCTGCGCGCTGGCCTTTGGCAGATCGCCATGCTGGCCTCGCTGGGCATGGTGCTCAACCAGACTTTTGGTTACTACGCGGCGCAAACCCTGGGAGCCACCGAGATGGGGTTGATGATGGGACTGACGCCGCTGCTGACCGTGTTGTTCAGCATCTGGCTGCTGCGCGAGCGGCCCACCTGGGGCGCTGTACTGGGGGCGCTGCTCTCCATCCTTGGCTTGTCTATCTTGCTGGGGCAGGGAGATCCTACCCGGCTGTTTACCCAAGGCATTCATATCGGCTCTGTCTATATGCTGATTTCGGCGGGTACTTACGCCCTTTACAGTGTGCTGCTCAAGAAGTGGGATCTTGGGCTCGACAACTGGTCGCTGCTCTACGGTCAGGTGATCTGCAGTGTGGTGATCCTGACTCCCTTCTTTTTGCTGGTGGATGGCCAGTGGCCTGATAGGCGGGCCCTGTGGCTGATCCTCTATGCGGGTATCCCCACTTCGGCGCTCTCACCCTGGCTTTGGATGCAGGGTATCGCCCTGCTCGGTGCCAACCGTACCGCCATCTTTATGAACCTGCTGCCGGTGATGACGGCTGGCCTTGCCATCACCCTGTTGGGTGAGCGGTTGACCAGCTATCACCTGATCGGGGGCGGTCTGACCCTGCTGGGTGTCTTGCTGGCACAGCTGCTGGTGCGTCCGGTGGTGATGGGTCGCCGCCGGGTGGTGCTGGCACCCTGTCCCGAAGAGTAATCTTGCGCGAAAGCGTAGAGGGGCCAAGTGGCCTGCTTGGCCGCCAATGAAAAGCGCCTGCAGCAATGCAGGCGCTTTTTTATGGTTACATCTTCCTAGCCGGTTACTGGGCAACTAGATAGAGCTCCTTGCTGTAGACCACATCCTGCGGGTTAAGGTGGGGATAGCCTTTCACGAAAGGCTTGAGCAACCTGGATTTGACCGAGAAATAGATGGGGGCGATGGGGGCATCCGCATCAATGAGTGCCTCTGCCTGTTGATACAGGGCATTGCGTTCAGCGGGATCCAGCGAGTCGTGGGCCTTGGCCAGCAGGGCGTCGTACTCCTTGTTGAACCACTTGCCGCTGTTGGCACTGCTGCTGGAGGTCATGATGTCGAGGAAGGTGGAGGCATCGTTATAATCCCCGTTCCAGCCATAGCGGCTAACCCCGAAATCCCCCTCGTTCAGTGCCGAGACCATGGTCTTCCACTCCATGTTGTTGAGGGTGGCAGTGACCCCCAGGTTGTGTTTCCACATGGAGGAGACGGCCAGCGCAATCTTTTTGTGGCTCTCGTTGGTGTTGTAGAGAATGTCCACTGTGAGTGGCTTGTCCGGGCCATAACCTGCTTCGGTCAGCAGGGCTTTGGCCTGCTTGATCCGCTCCTCTTTGCTCTGCAGCTGGCTAGCCGGTTTTTTCAATTCAAAACCGTCCACAATGGGGGGCGTGAAGCTATATGCGGCAATTTGTCCCTGCCCCAGGATCTTGTCGGTGATGGTCTCCCGGTCGATGGCGAGCGAGAGCGCCTTGCGTACTTTCGGGTCATCGAACGGTTTGCGCTGGGTATTGAAGACATAGTAATAGCTGGCCAGCGTGGGGACGCTGACCAGTTCTTCCGGGCTCTTGCTCTTGAGCTGCTTGTACTGCTCCAGCGGATAAGTGGTGTAGTGCAGTTCACCGGTGCGATAGCGGTTGTAGGCGGCGGTTTCCGAGACGATCTCCAGATAGATCACCTTGTTCAGGACGGTGTGCTGGTTGTTCCAGTAGTGGGTATTGCGCTCGGCGCTCAGCCGCTCGTTGGGGGTCCACTCCTTGAGTACAAAGGCGCCGTTGGAGACGATATTGCCCGGTTTGACCCAATCCTTACCGAATTTTTCAATGGTGGCCTTGGGGGCCGGGAACGTGGTGTAGTGGGCCAGCGTTTTTAGGAAGAAGGGAACCGGATTTTTCAGGGTGACCTGCAGGGTGTGGTCATCGAGCGCCTTGATCCCGAGCTCTGACGGGCTCTTCTTGCCCTGTGTCACCTCGCTTGCATTGACCACTCCGGTCAATTCGATAAACCAGGCGTAGTTGGAGGCGGTCTTGGGATCGGCCGCCCGTTGCCAGCCGTAGACATAATCGGCGGCGGTGACCGGTTCACCGTTTGACCACTTGGCCTCGGGCCTCAGTTTGAAGGTGTAGATGGTACCTGTCTTGTCGACGTCGTAGCTGACGGCACCTGCTGGCTTGATCTTGCCGGTATTATCCAGCTCATAGAGCCCTTCAAACAGATCGTTGACGATGGCACTACCGGCGGTCTCTTCTACCAGCTGGGGGTCAATGGTGGTGGGCTCGGTGCCGATATTGGTCACGTAGATTTGTTGGGCATCCGGCAGCAGCTTGGTACCGGCAGGCACCTGGGCAGCCCAGGCGGGAAGGGCAAACAGTCCGGCTACCATGCCGGCAATGAGAGTCTTGTTCATTGATAATCCTTGAGTTTTATTTGCTTCCAAAGCGAAATCAGTGTGCTGGATTGGCGATCGGATCTCAAGAGGCAATGGCTGAGGGAACGGCAGGCCCATCAGACTCCATTTTTAATGGCTCAAGGCCAGTCAACTCATGGCTTGCAGCAGGTTATTGCCACGAATTAAGAGGCCGAAAGTTATCGATTGAAACCGAATAAAACGCGCCTTTTACCATAACATGAGGCGAAATAGCCTATTTAATAGGCCGCTTAATTCGCTGCAAAAACAAAAAACAGACGTTACATTAGGTTACAAATCAAGGCCGCCGGTGATCGGCATTTTTTTTGCTGATGCCTGCAAACGTTTTCAACGCCAACGGATGCGATCTAAAGGAACAAAAATGCGAAACATGATCACCATGGGTGAGTTCATCGTCAAAAAGCAGGCGGATTATCCTACCGCGACTGGCGAGCTGACCTCGTTGCTCAGCTCGATCCGCCTTGCTGCCAAGGTGGTGAACCGGGAGATCAACAAGGCGGGACTGGCGGATATCATCGGTTCCATGGGCGCTGAAAACGTACAGGGCGAGGTGCAGCAGAAGCTGGATGTCTACGCCAACGAACGCTTCAAGGCGGCGCTGGAAGCGCGCGGTGAGGTGTGTGGCATGGCCTCGGAAGAAGAAGAGGACTTCGTCGCCTTTGACTCGCCGCTCTCCAAAAACTCCAAGTATGTAGTGCTGATCGACCCGCTCGATGGCTCCTCCAATATCGACGTCAACGTCTCGGTCGGGACTATCTTCTCCATCTACCGCCGTTTGAGCCCGCAGGGTTCGCCGGTGACCCTGGAGGACTTCCTGCAGCCGGGCAACCGTCAGGTCGCCGCCGGTTATGTGGTCTACGGCTCTTCCACCATGCTGGTCTACACCACCGGCTTTGGCGTTAACGGCTTTACCTACGATCCCTCTATCGGCTGCTTCTGCCTCTCCCACGAGAAC
Organism: Aeromonas sp. Y311-2; assembly: GCF_027706025.1. Classification (NCBI taxonomy): domain Bacteria; kingdom Pseudomonadati; phylum Pseudomonadota; class Gammaproteobacteria; order Aeromonadales; family Aeromonadaceae; genus Aeromonas; species Aeromonas sp. Y311-2. Next base: position 346,630 of record NZ_JAPDCL010000002.1, read on the forward strand.
ATCCGTATTCCGGAAGAGGGCAAGATCTACTCCATCAACGAGGGTAACTACATCAAGTTCCCGGACGGGGTGAAGAAGTACCTCAAATATTGCCAGGAGCGCGACGAGGCGACCCACAGACCCTACACCTCCCGCTATATCGGCTCCCTGGTCTCTGATTTCCATCGCAACCTGCTCAAGGGCGGCATCTACATCTATCCGTCCGGCACCAACTCGCCGAACGGCAAGCTGCGGCTGCTCTATGAGTGCAACCCGATGGCGTTTCTGGTAGAGCAGGCTGGTGGCAAGGCCTCCGATGGCTTTGGCCGCATCATGGATATCCAGCCCACCGCACTGCACCAGCGTACCCCTTACTTTGTTGGCTCGACCAAGATGGTGGAGCGCGCCGAGGCCTTTATGCGCGAGTTCTCCGCCCATGAGGATCCAGCTAACCAGGGCTGATAGTACGCAGCTGACTGATAGCGAATAAAAAACGGGAGCCGATTTGGCTCCCGTTTTAGTTGGCTTTATCGTGCTGGCTCGTCGCCAGCGTTGCAGATATTCACAGGCTGTTGTTGGCCAGATCAGCCAGCAAACCATCCACCAGTTTCAGGCGCATGGCGCGATCCTGGGTCGGCACCTGGAAGCGCAGCCGGGTCGGCCCGTCCATCTTGTAGACCCGTGGCTGGCTGGAGAGCAGCTTGACCAGATAGGCCGGATTGACCTTGGTCTCCTGGGTGAAGTCGAGATAGCCGCCACGCTCGCTCATCTCCACCCGGCGAATGCCAAGGGCGGTGGCACGCTGACGGAAGGCAGCCAGCTCCAGCAGGGTTTTGGTCGCCTCCGGCAAGAGACCAAAGCGGTCGATCAGCTCCACTTTCAGCTCGCGCAGCTCTTGCTCGTCCGCCGCACTGGCGATCCGCTTGTACATGGAGAGGCGCATGTTGACGTCCGGAATATAGTCATCCGGCAACAGCGCAGGCAGGCGCAGCTCCACCTCGGTGTGCTGGCTCATCAGCTGCTCCAGCGAGGGCTCCTTGCCATTTTTCAGCGCCTCGACCGCCTGCTCCAGCATCTCCATATAGAGGGTGAAGCCGACCGATTCAATCTGGCCGCTCTGATCGTCGCCGAGCAGTTCGCCCGCGCCACGGATCTCCAGATCGTGGGTCGCCAGCGCAAAACCGGCGCCGAGATCTTCGAGCGAGGCGATCGCCTCCAGCCGCTTGGCCGCATCCTTGGTCATCAGCTTGGGATGGGGGGTGAGCAGGTAGGCATAGGCCTGATGGTGAGAGCGGCCAACCCGACCCCGCAGCTGGTGCAGCTGGGCCAGACCGAGATGATCCGCCCGATCCATGATGATGGTGTTGGCGCTTGGCACGTCGATGCCGGTCTCGATGATGGTGGTGCAGACCAAGAGGTTGAAGCGCTGGTGGTAGAAGTCGGACATGATCCGCTCAAGGTCGCGCTCGCGCATCTGGCCGTGGGCGATGCCGATACGCGCCTCTGGCACTAATTCGGCAAGATCGGCGGCGCACTTCTCGATGCTCTCCACGTCGTTGTGCAGGTAGTAAACCTGACCACCACGCTTCAATTCCCGCAGCACCGCCTCGCGCACCACAGCCGGTTCGTGCTGACGCACGAAGGTCTTGATGGCGAGCCGCTTGGCGGGCGGGGTGGCGATGATGGAGAGATCCCGCATACCGGACATCGCCATGTTGAGGGTGCGCGGAATAGGGGTGGCGGTGAGAGTGAGGATATCCACATCGGCCCGCAGCGCCTTGATCTTCTCCTTCTGGCGCACCCCGAATCTGTGCTCCTCATCGACGATGAGCAGTCCCAGATCCTTGAAGGTGAGTTCGGAGCCGAGCAGCTTGTGGGTGCCGATGATGATGTCCACCTTGCCTTCGGCCAATTCCTTCATCACAGCGCTCTGCTCCTTGGCGGAGCGGAAGCGGCTCAGCACCTCGACCCGCACCGGCCAGTTGGCGAAGCGGTCGCGGAAGTTGTCGTAGTGCTGTTGCGCCAGCAGGGTGGTGGGCACCAGCACGGCAACCTGCTTGCCGCCGTGGACGGCCACAAACGCCGCCCGCATCGCCACTTCGGTCTTGCCGAAACCTACGTCGCCACACACCAGTCGGTCCATGCTCTTGGCCTGACACATGTCCCCCAGCACCGCATTGATGGCGTTGAGCTGATCGTCGGTTTCCTCGAACGGGAAGCTGGCGGCAAACTGGCGATAGGCCTCTTTGTCGTGCTTGAAGGCAAAACCGGCGCGAGCGGCGCGATGAGCGTAGACATCCAGCAACTCGGCTGCCACATCGCGCACCTTCTCCGCCGCCTTGCGCCGCGCCTTGCTCCAGGCCTCGCCGCCGAGTTTGTGGCTGGGTGGGTTATCAGAGCCGGTGTAGCGGCTGATAAGGTGCAAACTGGTGACCGGCACGAACAGCTTGTCGCCGCCGGCATATTCGAGGGTCAAAAACTCGGTGGGCAGACCACCAGCGTCGATGGTTTCGAGCCCCAGATAGCGGCCGACCCCGTGATCGAGATGGACCACCGGCTGGCCCTGGGTCAGCTCGCCCAGGTTTCTGATCACCGCATCGGAGCTTAAGTTTTTGCTCTTCTCCCGTGCCCGCTTGCTGCGCACCTTGCCGCCCAGCAGTTCGGTCTCGGTGATCAGCGCCAATGGATCCTGACCGGCCTCCTGCCACAGGAAGCCACGTTCAAGCGGTGCCACCAGCAGGCCGTGACGATCCTGGCTTGCCATAAAGGCGTCGAGGGAGGGGAACTCTTTAGGTTGCAACGAGATACGCGCCAGCAGATCGCCGAGCACCTCCCGCCGTCCTTCGGACTCCACCGCAAACAGGGTGCGCCCGGCAAAACCTTGGAGGAACTGGTTGAGCGCCAGCAGGGGTTGCTCCTTGCTGTGATCGAGTTGCAGATCCGGCAGCGCCTCGATGGGCAGATCGTGCTGACCGGCATCGCCCGCGGTGGCGGCCTCTTGCAGCCGCACCGCGCCATATTGGCCCAGAGAGGCAAAGAGCTGCTCCACCGGCAGATAGAGCTGGGCCGGGGGTAGCAGGGGGCGAGTGTTGTCCCAGCGTCTGTCTTCATAGCGCTGGCCGATATCGTTCCAGAAACGCTGGGCGGCGGGGTAGATATCCCCCACGGTGAGCAGAAGGGTCTCTTCCGGCAGGTAGTCAAACAGGCTGGCGGTCTGGTTGAAGAAGAGCGGCAGATAATACTCGATGCCAGCGGGCCAGCGCCCCTTGCTCACCTCCTGATAGACGGAGCCCTCGGCCCGCGACAGCTCGAACTGCTCGCGGAACTGGCCGCGAAACAGTTCGATGGCCGCCTCGTCGGTAGGGTATTCCCTGGCGGGCAGCAGGCTGACCGTCTTGACCGGTTCGCTGGAGCGCTGGGTTTCGGGATCGAATGGGCGGATGGAGTCCACTTCATCGTCGAAGAAGTCGATGCGATAGGGGCTGCTACTGCCCATGGGGAAGAGATCGAGCAGGGAGCCGCGAGCGGCAAATTCGCCATGTTCCAGCACCTGATCCACTGCCACGTAACCCGCCTCGGCCAGCCGCCCGCGCAGCTGTTGCAGGTTGAGGCGCTGACCGGCCTTCACCATCAGGCTGTATTTGTCGAGATAGACCCGGGGGGCGCAGCGCAACATCAGGGTGGAGATGGGGACAATCAGCACCCCCTTGCTCATCTGCGGCAGCTTGTAGAGAGTCTCGAGCCGCTGGGAAATGATGTCCTGATGAGGAGAGAAGGTGTCGTAGGGCAGGGTCTCCCAATCGGGGAACAGCAATACGGGAGCGGACTGATCGGCTAGCTGCTTGTCTGCCAGCAAGTACTGTAACTCCTGCTCCAGGCGCAGGGCGCTCGGGGTATCGGCGGTGATAAGCAGTACCGGCCCCTTGGCTTCACTGGTGAGACGGGCTGCAATCAGCGAGAGGCTGCTGCCGACCAGCTGGCCGAGTGTGATCTTTTGGCCCGCTTTGGCGGGCAAGGCGGGGAGTGTCATTGGCATGGTTCGATTCTTTTAACGTTGACGTTATCTATCGCGACGTTCGCTCTGGTTAGCGCTGACGTTCTTGGGCGCGCAGCTTGAGCTGCTTTGATTGCACGTGGAGGCTGGCACGAACCAGCAGTTCACGGTCATCTTCGCGGATCCGCACATAGTCGAGCTGCACATGGGTGCCATGTTCACCGCCGTCGAGCTGTTTGACCTGGCCATAGCAGTAGATGGCGGCCGCCTCTTCCCGCAGGAAGATCTTGAGGCGCACGATCTGGTGCAGGTGCGGCGCATCCCCGTGACCGTGATAGGGGTGCAGGTAGGTGAGTTGACCTGCCCCGAAGCGCAGGGTGTGAAAGCGCTGCTCCGGATGGTCCTGCAGGGAGAGCACATAGCCCATGATCATGTCGATCTTGCGGGACTGCTGATTGACGATCTCGATCAGATCGTGCATCGACTCGTTCTGGTTGCGCAGCAGTCGAGTGGTCACCAGATCGATGGAGGTAATGGCCGAAGAGATCCGAAAGGGCTCCGGCAGCTCAGCGTCCAGCTCCTCCAGCGAGGGGAGGTGGAAGTCGGCCGGCATGGGGATCACATTGACCGGCGTGGCATGAGTGACGCTGAAGAACTGTTCCTGCATGGAGGCTATCCCTTGTTGTCATGGACGGTTTCCCTTTATTATCCGGTATCTTATTTTGTTGGCAACGTACATATCCTTGAAGACCGGACTTTTTCAGCCCCTTTCGCTGGCCATCGGCCTGCGTTATGCAGGCTCGAAGCGCAGCAATCGCTTCGTCTCATTTATCTCCCTGTTCTCTACCTTTGGCATCGCCATCGGGGTTGCCGCCCTGATGGTGGTCATTTCGGTGATGAACGGTTTCGAAGGGCAGCTCAAAGGGCGCATCCTCGGGGTGATCCCCCATGTGGTGGTGACCAATCAGGCTGGCCGCATTGATGCAGACCCGCAAGGCTTGCCGGATCTGGCCAAATTACCCCATGTGGTTGCCTCGGCCCCCATGCTCGACAGCGAAGGGATGCTGCAAAGCCCCGGTCAGCTGACCGGGGTGAGCGTGCAGGGGATCGACCCTGCAAAGTGGCCCAAGGATGACATCCTCCACAGCCAGATGCTGGGGGGGCGACTCGATACCCTGCAGGCAGGCCACTACCGCATCGTGCTGGGGCAGGGGGTGGCTCGTCGCCTCAATGTCTCCATCGGCGATCAGGTTCGCCTGATCCTGACCGAAGGGACCCGCTTCACCCCGTTTGGCCGGGTACCGGCCCAGCGCCTCTTTACCGTCTCCGGCATCTTCGGGGTCGGCGCCGATGTGGATAACCAGATTGCGCTGATCGCGCTGGGGGATGCCCAGCGGCTGCTGCGCATGCCGCCAGAAACCGTCGGTGGCATTCGCCTCTGGCTCGATGATCCCTTTGCCGCTGACGAGGTGATCAAGACACCGTTGCCGGATGGGCTGTTGTGGCAGGATTGGCGCCGCGAGCGGGGCGAGCTGTTCCAGGCGGTCGCCATGGAAAAACGGATGATGGGGCTGATGCTGGTGCTGATCATCGCCGTCGCCACCTTCAACATCCTCTCTGCGCTAGTGATGGTGGTGACGGACAAGGAGGGCGAAGTGGCCATCCTGCGCACCATGGGCATGAGTGAATCGGGGATCGTCAAAATCTTCATGGTGCTTGGCGCTTCCAGCGGAGTGATTGGTGCTCTGTTTGGCGGGCTGGCTGGCCTGGCGCTCTCCTTGGGTCTCAACCCCCTGCTCAATGCGGTGGGGCTCAACCTCTATATGGCGGCGGGCGGCAGTGGCCTGCCGGTGATTGTCGAGCCGGCTCAGGTCATCACCATTTTGCTGGGCGCCGTGTTGCTGAGCTTCAGTGCCACCCTCTACCCGGCGGCCCGCGCTGCGCGGGTGAAACCGGCCGAGGCGCTGCGTTATGAGTAATGCCGTGAATAATGCATCTTCTGTTGTGACTGGTGCCCCCGTTGTTGCGGGTGCCAGCGTTGTTACCGAGGCAAGTGGAGCCCCTGTTATGAATGAAGCCGTATCCCGTGAACCTCTGCTGCGCTGCCAGGCGCTCAACCATGTCTATAAAGAGGGGGAGCTGGAGACTCAGGTGCTCAAGGGGATCGATCTCTGCGTCGCACCCGGTGAAATGCTGGCGGTGGTGGGGAGCTCCGGCTCCGGCAAGACCACTCTGCTGCATCTGATGGGGGCGCTGGACAACCCCTCCAGTGGCGCCGTGCTGTTCAAGGGGGAGGATATCCACCATTGGGATAGCCGCACCCAGGCCCGTTTTCGCAACCGCGAGCTGGGCTTTGTCTACCAGTTCCACCACCTGCTCTCCGAGTTCAGTGCGCTGGAAAATGCGGCCATGCCGCTGCTGATCGCCGGTGAGTCGGTGGCGGTTGCCACCGAAAAGGCGACCAAAATGTTGGGTAGGGTAGGGCTCTCCCATCGTCTCAACCACAGACCGTCCGAGCTCTCCGGTGGCGAACGCCAACGGGTGGCGATCGCCCGGGCGCTGGTCAACGAACCGAGTCTGGTGCTGGCGGACGAGCCGACCGGTAACCTGGATCACGCCAGTGCCACCGCAGTGTATGAACTGCTGTGTGAACTGAATCGTGAACTGGGCACCGCCTTTGTGGTGGTGACTCACGACTTGAGCCTGGCGGCCAAGCTCCATCGCCGGGTGACCCTGGTGAGTGGCGTGATGGCGGAGGTTGCCTGATGTTCAAACCGCTGCCCCTCTTTCTGGGCCTGCGTTACAGCCGCTCCCGCCGTCGCAACGGGTTTATCGCCTTTATCTCAGCCTCTTCCCTGATCGGTATCGCCCTCGGGGTGATGGCGTTGATCCTGGGCCTCTCCGCCATGAACGGTTTCGAGCGGGAGCTTAAAGATCGGGTGCTCTCGGTCGTGCCGCAAGGTGAGCTGGACGCCGTCGAGCGGCCGCTGCCGGATTGGCCACGTCTGCGCGACTACCTGCTGGCCCAGCCGGGCGTTGAGGCGGCAGCGCCGGTCATTCGCCTCAATGGCCTGCTGGAGCATGGCTCTGCCCTCAAGGGGGTGCAACTGCGCGCCGTGCTGCCCGATCTGGAAACCAATCTGTCGGATGCCGGCAAATACATGACGGGCCGTGGTCTGCGTGAGCTGCAACCGGGTGAACGTGGGGTGATCCTTGGCAAGACCATCGCCGACAAGCTGGGGGTCAAGGTGGGGGATTCGGTCGCCCTGCTGCTGCCGCAAGGGGGTGATCAGGCGGGGATCAAGAATCCTCGGCGCGAAGCCCTGACCGTGGTGGGGCTGCTGGAGATCGGTGGTCAGCTCGACGGTCTGCTCGGCTTTATGCATCTGGCCGATGCGCAAGCGATCACCGGCATGGGCAGCGGCGTGGAGGGCTTCAGCCTGCGGGTGAGCGATGTGCTCAAGGCGCAATCCATCACCGTAGCCGCCGCGCAGCAGTTCCCTCATCACGTCTATATCCGCAGCTGGATGAACAGCCAGGGCTACCTCTATCAGGACATCCAGATGGTGCGTACCGTCATGTATGTGGTGATGCTGATGGTGGTGGCTGTCGCCTGCTTCAACATCGTCTCCACCCTGGTGATGGCGGTGAACGAGAAGCGCAGCGAGATCGCCATCCTGAAGACCATGGGGGCGAGCCCCGGCCAGATCCGGCTCACCTTCGTCATTCAGGGGATGGTCAACGGCGTGGCCGGTGCCCTGCTCGGCGCCCTGCTGGGCGGGCTGCTCTCCAGCAAGCTGACCCAGATCCTGAGCGTTGTCGAAAAGCTCATCGGTCACCGCTTCCTCAATCCGGATATCTACTTTATCGACTTTTTGCCGACCGAGTTGCATATGCAGGATCTGCTCATCGTGACGGGCGCCGCCATCCTGATGAGTCTGGTGGCGACCCTCTATCCCGCCTGGCGGGCGAGCGGTCTGGTGCCATCTCGCGAGCTGGGTCACTGATGCGTTGCATCTAATGCGCAATAAAGAACGAAGGGCCCGCTGGTGCAAACCGGCGGGCCCTTCTGTTTTCAGGTCATGTAGACTGGCTTAGTGAGCGTTAAGCTCATCGAGTGGCAGGGAGAAGCTGGCTACGAAGGTGTCGATAAAATAGCGCATCTCATCGCTCATCCGGGCTGCCAGCATGGCTTCAAGGCGCTTGCGAGCCGGTTCGAACTCCCGGTTGCCCGCGTTGATCTCCTCCAGACACTTGGTATAGGCGCAGAGGGTGTCGGCATCCTTGACCAGCCTGGCCAGCTCGTCATCCTGGGCTGCCGAATCGAGCAGGGGGCGAAAGTCCTCCACCAGTTCCGGCGGCAGCATGCCAAGCAGACGCTGCTCGGCGGCCAGTTCTATCTTCTTGTACTCGCGGGCGATCTCGGGGTTGAAGTATTTGACCGGGGTGGGCAGATCGCCGGTCAGCACCTCGCTACTGTCGTGGTAGAGGGCCATCACCGCGGCGCGGTCGGCATTCACGCTGCCGCCAAACAGCCGGTTTTTGATGATGCCGAGGGCATGGGCCACCATGGCCACCTGCAGGCTGTGCTCGGCAATGTTTTCCGGCTGGATGTTGCGCATCAGGGGCCAGCGGTAGATGAGTTTCATGCGGGCGAGATTGGCGAAAAAGTGGCTGGGTAACATGATGGCCTCAACAAAAGAGAATAGAAAAGGGCAGACCCTAGTCTGCCCTTTTTTTTCGTTGCAGGGCAGCGTCTGCCCGCGTATTTCCCGCAGTTAGCGGATATAGCGGCCCGATTCCGCCTCCTGGTTGGTCACAATCATCTGGCCGATGGGCGCCAGACTGATGAGTGCCAGCTTGAGGTGCTGGATACCGAACGGGATACCGATAATGGTCACGAAGCAGGCCAGCGCGGAAGCGATGTGGCCGATGGCCAGCCAGACACCGATCAGCACGAACCAGAGGATGTTGCCAATCAGCCCCAGCGTGCCGGTGCCGATATCGCTCTGGCCGGTCATGGTTTTGCGATTGACCGCCTGCTTGCCAAACGGGAAGAAGGTAAAGGTGCCGATCACGAAGCAGGCTCGTCCCCAGGGGATACCGACCAGCGAGATAAAGCAGACAAGACCGGCCAGCCACCAGGCCAGGCCCATAAAGACACCTCCCAGTACAAACCAGAGCAGATTGAACAAGAAGCGGAAAAAGGCCATGTGAGTGACTCCAGATCATCAATTTGGTTGCCACCATAACGAGGGAGGGGTAGGGACGCAATGGTTGATTGGTCCAATCGCCATTTGGCTGGTCAAATTGAGTCGCCGCCCGCAACGGTGGGCTGTTTTTCGGCGAAAGATGGGCAATAAAGCGGCGTTCGGATGAAAAAAGGTGAGCAAACGCAAAATTATTGCCATCGGATAGTTGAAGTCGGGCACCTCTCTCCCCATATAAAGGGCAGTTTTGCACGAATTGTGCTTGCACGCCGCTCAATGTGGGGGATGTGTGGCTCGACTCGACCAAAGTGCGCCGCTATAATGCCGCGTCATATTTTCTCATCACAAAGACATATCGTTGTCTTTATAAACAGGAAGACTCCGGGCTTTGCCCAGGGGCAATAAAGGGTCAGCACACAGTGCTGAGTTGAACGAGGTAGAAGAATGCAAGTTTCTGTAGAGACAACCCAGGGTCTGGAACGCCGTCTTACCATCACTGTACCGGCCGCTACCGTAGACGCCGCTGTGCGTAAAGAATTGAATGGCCTGGCCAAAACTCGTCGCATCGACGGTTTCCGTCCTGGCAAGGCTCCGGTTGCCATCATCAAGAAGATGTTCGGCGCCATGGCTCACGCCCGCGTTGCTGATGAAATGATGCAGAGCAACTTCATCAAAGCCATCATCGAAAACAAACTGAGCCCGGCCGGTGCCCCGACCATGGAGCCGAAAGAGATCAAAGAAGGTCAGGATTTCGAATTCACCGCCACTTTCGAAGTGTATCCGGAGTTCGAAGTTGCAGGTCTTGAGACCATCAAGGTCGAGAAGCCGGTTGCGACTGTGAAGGATGAAGATCTGGCCAACATGATCGACACCCTGCGCAAGCAGCACGCTACCTGGGCTGATGCCGATGTTGCCGCTGCCAATGGCATGCGTGTGACCATGGACTTCGTCGGTTCCATCGACGGTGAAGAGTTCGACGGCGGCAAAGCTGAAGGCTTCAACCTGGTGCTGGGCGCTGGCCGTATGATCCCGGGCTTCGAAGACGCCATCCTGGGCAAGAAAGCGGGCGACGAGTTCACCATCGAAGTGACCTTCCCGGCTGATTACCACGCTGAAAACCTGAAAGGCAAAGAAGCCAAGTTCGCTTCCAAGCTGATCAAGGTTGAAGAGCAGATCCTGCCTGAGCTGACCGAAGAGTTCGTGAAGCGTTTCGGTATCGAAAGCGGTTCTGTTGAAGAGCTGAAAGCCGAAGTGCGCAAGAACATGGAGCGCGAACTGGCTCAAGCCCTGAAAAACAGCGTGAAAGAGCAGGTTCTGAACGGTCTGGTTGAAGCCAACCAAATCGACCTGCCGAAAGCAGCTGTTGCTCAAGAGATCGACGCACTGCGTCAGCAGGCTCTGCAGCGCTTCGGTGGCTTCCAGGGCGGCAACGCTCCCGAGCTGCCGGCTGAACTGTTCCAGGCTCAAGCCGAGCGTCGTGTACGCGTAGGCCTGCTGCTGGGTGACGTGATCCGCACCAACGAGATCAAGGCTGACGATGCCCGTGTAAACAGCATCATCGAGTCCATGGCGACTGCCTACGAAGATCCGAAGGAAGTGATCGAGTACTACCAGAAGAACGAACAGATGCTGAACGGCGTTCGTAACCTGGCAGTAGAAGATCAAGCTATCGACCTGATCCTGTCCAAAGCGCAAGTGACCGAAAAAGAAGTTGCCTTTGACGAAGTGATCAACAAGTCTGGCGCCGCTGCCTAAGAACATTTGACTTAAGGTCAAGACTGTTAAGTATAATGGCTCGTGTGATCTCCACTCGGGCCATTTTATTTTAGGGACAATGCCTTATGTACAAGAACTATAACGATATGACCGATTCTCCCAGCAATGCGCTGGTCCCCATCGTGGTCGAACAGACTGCCAAGGGTGAACGTTCCTACGATATTTACTCCCGTCTGCTGAAAGAGCGGGTGATCTTCCTGACCGGTCAGGTTGAAGATCACATGGCCAATCTGGTGGTTGCCCAGTTGCTGTTCCTCGAGTCCGAGAATCCGGACAAGGATATCTATATCTACATCAACTCGCCGGGTGGTTCGGTGACTGCGGGCATGTCCATCTACGACACCATGCAGTTCATCAAGCCGGATGTCAGCACCGTCTGCATGGGGCAGGCCTGCTCCATGGGTGCCTTCCTGCTGGCTGGCGGTGCCAAGGGCAAGCGTTTCTGCCTGCCAAATGCCCGCGTGATGATCCACCAGCCGCTGGGTGGCTTCCAGGGTCAGGCATCTGATATCCAGATCCACGCCCAGGAGATCCTGAAGATCAAAAATACCCTGAACGAGCGCCTGGCGTTCCATACCGGTCAGGACATGGCTACTATCGAGCGTGACACCGATCGTGACAACTTCATGTCCGCCGAGCAGGCCGTTGCTTATGGTCTGGTAGACGGTGTCCTGAGCCAGCGTAGCTGAGCAGGGTGTCCCGGTCTGTTGTAAACTCAACAGGCCGATCCATCCTCTATTGATAAAACGAGGTTGCTGAATGACAGAGAAACGCAAGGGTGAGGGTGATAAGCTGCTCTACTGCTCTTTTTGCGGCAAAAGCCAGCATGAAGTGCGCAAGCTGATCGCTGGCCCTTCCGTCTACATATGTGATGAGTGCGTCGAGCTGTGCAACGACATCATCCGCGAAGAGATCCGCGAGATCTCTCCCAAGCGCGATGGTAACGAGCTGCCGACCCCTCATCAGATCCGCGCTCATCTCGATGACTATGTGATCGGGCAGGAGTACGCCAAGAAGGTGTTGGCCGTTGCCGTCTACAACCACTACAAGCGTCTGCGCAACAGCGGCGAAAACAGTGGTGTGGAGCTCGGCAAATCCAACATCCTGCTGATTGGCCCGACCGGTAGCGGTAAAACCCTGCTAGCCGAGACTCTGGCTCGTCTGCTGGATGTGCCGTTCACCATGGCCGATGCGACCACCCTGACCGAAGCCGGTTATGTGGGCGAGGACGTGGAGAACATCATCCAGAAGCTGCTGCAAAAGTGCGACTACGACGTAGAGAAGGCCCAGCGTGGCATCGTCTATATCGACGAGATCGACAAGATCTCCCGCAAGTCGGACAACCCCTCCATCACCCGCGATGTCTCCGGGGAAGGGGTGCAGCAGGCACTGCTCAAGCTGATCGAAGGGACCATCGCTTCCGTGCCGCCGCAAGGCGGTCGCAAGCACCCGCAGCAGGAGTTCTTGCAGGTTGATACCTCCAAGATCCTCTTCATCTGTGGCGGTGCCTTTGCCGGTCTGGACAAGGTGATCGAGCAGCGTTCCGTGAAGGGAACCGGTATCGGTTTTGGCGCCGAGGTGAAATCCAAGGATGCCAAGGCCACCCTGAGCGAGACCTTCGCCAAGGTAGAGCCGGAAGATCTGATCAAATATGGTCTGATCCCCGAGTTCATCGGCCGTCTGCCGGTGGTCGCGACCCTGACCGAGCTGGATGAGTCTGCCCTTATCCAGATCCTGAAAGAGCCGAAAAACGCGCTGACCAAACAGTACGCGGCGTTGTTCGATCTGGAAGGGGTCGAGCTGGAGTTCCGTGACGACGCACTCAACGCCATTGCCCGCAAGGCGATGGAGCGTAAAACCGGTGCTCGTGGTCTGCGTTCCATCGTGGAAGCCGTGTTGCTGGATACCATGTATGACCTGCCTTCTCTGGAAGGGGTCAGCAAGGTGGTGATCGACGAGACCGTGATCAAAGGGGACTCCGCGCCCTTGATGATTTACGAAAATCCCGAGACCCAGGCAGCTGCATCAGAGTAAATGTCTGATTTTTAATCAAATGGAAGGGGCTTTTTGCCCCTTTCATGCTTTTTACGGTTTCGGCGATTGAATCTCATCTCAGCGCCCCCATATACTCAGCCAAGCGCTTTGCCAACGGTATAACAAGCCGAGAGGACATATATGAACCTAGAGCGTTCAGAACGCATCGAGATTCCCGTCCTGCCTCTTCGTGACGTGGTGGTTTATCCCCACATGGTCATTCCACTCTTTGTGGGGCGGGAAAAATCCATTCGCTGTCTGGAAGCGGCCATGGAGCAGGACAAGAAAGTCCTGCTGGTGGCCCAGAAGGATGCGTCAACCGATGAGCCGACTGTGGAGGAGATCTTCACCGTCGGGACAGTGGCCAATATTCTGCAGATGCTCAAGCTGCCGGACGGCACCGTCAAGGTGCTGGTAGAGGGGGGGCAGCGTGCCCGCCTGGAGCGGATGATCGACGACAAGGATTTCTTTGTCTGCGAGGCCCAGTACATCCCCTCCCAAGCCATTGAGGAGAAGGATCAGGAAGTGCTGGTTCGCTCCGCCATCGGCCAGTTTGAAGGCTATATCAAGCTCAACAAGAAGATCCCGCCCGAGGTACTGACCTCGATCTCGGCGATCGACGATGCAGCGCGTCTGGCTGACACCATGGCGGCCCACATGCCGCTCAAGCTGGAAGACAAGCAGAAGGTGCTGGAGATCGTCTCTGTCTCCGAGCGCATCGAATTCCTGATGGCGATGATGGAGTCGGAAATTGACCTGCTGCAGGTTGAGAAGCGCATCCGTACTCGCGTCAAGAAGCAGATGGAAAAGAGCCAGCGCGAGTATTACCTCAACGAGCAGATGAAGGCCATCCAGAAAGAGCTGGGTGAGCTGGAAGATAGCCCGGATGAGTTTGAAGCCCTCAATCGCAAGATTGAAGAGGCTGGCATGCCGGAAGATGCCCGTGAAAAGGCCCAGGCCGAGCTCGCCAAGCTGAAGATGATGTCTCCCATGTCCGCCGAGGCTACCGTGGTTCGCAGCTATGTGGACTGGATGGTACAGGTGCCGTGGAAGGCGCGATCCAAGGTCAAGAAAGACCTTGGCAAGGCGCAAGAGGTGCTGGATGCCGATCACTATGGCCTTGAGAAGGTCAAGGATCGCATCCTCGAATATCTGGCGGTGCAGGCGCGCGTCAATAAGCTCAAGGGCCCCATCCTCTGTCTGGTTGGCCCTCCCGGTGTGGGCAAGACCTCGCTGGGTCAATCCATCGCCAAGGCGACCGGCCGCAAATATGTGCGGATGGCCCTCGGTGGGGTGCGTGATGAAGCGGAGATCCGCGGTCACCGCCGTACCTATATCGGTTCCATGCCAGGCAAGCTCATCCAGAAGATGGCGAAAGTTGGCGTGAAGAACCCGCTGTTCCTGCTCGACGAAATCGACAAGATGAGCTCGGACATGCGTGGCGATCCCGCATCCGCCTTGCTGGAAGTGCTTGATCCGGAACAGAACAACAGCTTCAACGATCACTATCTGGAAGTGGATTATGACCTGTCGGACGTCATGTTCGTGGCTACCTCCAACTCCATGAACATCCCGGGTCCCTTGCTGGACCGGATGGAAGTGATCCGCCTCTCCGGTTACACCGAAGATGAGAAGCTCAACATTGCCAAGCAGCATCTGGTTGCCAAGCAGATCCAGCGCAACGGCCTGAAAGAGTCCGAGATCACCATCGAAGATTCTGCCCTGGTCGGAGTGATCCGCTACTACACCCGCGAGGCGGGTGTGCGGAGTCTGGAGCGCGAGATCTCCAAGATTTGTCGCAAGGCGGTCAAGCGCATTCTGCTGGACAAGAGCATCAAGCATGTTCAGGTCAATCAGGAGAACCTCAAGGAGTTCCTCGGGGTGCAGCGTTTCGATTACGGCAAGGCCACCGACCAGAATCAAGTGGGTCAGGTGTGTGGTTTGGCGTGGACCGAAGTGGGGGGCGATCTGCTCACCATCGAGACCACCAACATGCCGGGCAAGGGCAAGCTCACTTATACCGGTTCCCTCGGTGACGTGATGCAGGAGTCGATCCAGGCGGCCATGACAGTCGTACGGGCCCGTGCCGAGAAGCTGCGCATCAACGCCGACTTCTACGAGAAGCGCGATATCCACGTGCACGTACCGGAAGGGGCAACCCCGAAAGATGGTCCGAGCGCCGGTATCGCCATGTGCACCGCCCTGGTCTCCAGCTTGACCGGTAATCCGGTTCGTGCTGATGTGGCGATGACAGGGGAGATCACCTTGCGCGGCGAAGTGCTGCCCATCGGTGGTCTCAAGGAGAAGTTGCTGGCAGCCCATCGTGGCGGCATCAAGCGAGTGCTTATTCCGAAAGAGAACGAGCGTGACCTTGAGGAGATCCCGGCAAACGTCAAACAAGACCTTGAAATTTATCCGGTTCGCTGGATTGACGAGGTGCTGGAATTGGCGTTGCAGGACAATCCACAGGGGTTTGAGCGCGTTTCTGTCGTGTAAATGTTGATGCGCCGCAAATTTGGCGCATTCGGCGGGTGGTTAAGGCTTGCATGCGCCCGATAACGGAAGTAGCCTTGACCACCGATCGGGTACTCGTGATGAGTCGCAATGCGTTGTGTGGCGCGGGTTTGCGCCAGATTGTCACTTGCAACTGATCAGGAGGCTTGCTATAAAACCTCCACTTGTTGTGGCCAGGGAAATCAGCGCCGCAGCGGTGTTTGATAAAAGGGGAATATAAGAGTGAATAAATCTCAACTGATTGACAAGATTGCAGACGGTGCCGATATCTCCAAAGCTGCCGCTGGCCGTGCGTTGGATGCCTTCATTGATGCTGTTGGTGAAGCGCTGAAAGAGGGTGACCAGGTTGCTCTGGTTGGTTTCGGTACTTTCGCTGTACGCGAGCGTGCTGCCCGTTCAGGCCGTAACCCGCAGACTGGCGCGACCATCGAAATCGCTGCTGGTAAAGTTCCTGCCTTCAAAGCCGGTAAGGCCCTGAAAGACGCTGTTAACTAAGTCGGTCGCTGATATCCGTCGGCTACCGTCCTTGGTCGCAGACCAGACAAGTTAGAGAGTATTCTCTCATACTGATTGACCAAGGCGCATCGCAATCGGTGCGCCTTTTTATTGTTTACGCCCATCGAGTTCGGGAGCATAAGTACAAACATGATGTTGGATAAACTACGCGAAGGGGCGCAGGGCAAGGTAGCCAAGGTTATCTTGGGCCTGATCATCCTCTCCTTTGCCTTGGCTGGTGTAGGTAGTTACCTGAACGGCCCGGCCCGTACCGCCCCCGCCACCGTCAATGGCACCGAGATCAGTGCTGCGGCACTGGAAAATGCCTACCGTAACGAGCGCGCCCGCATGGAATCCCAGATGGGAGAGGCATTCAGCCAGCTGGCCGCGAACCCCGATTACATGAAACAGTTCCGTCGCGGTGTGCTGGATCGCCTGATCGATCAGGCGCTGCTGGACAGCAAGGCCCGTGAACTGGGTCTGCGTATCAGCGACGAACAGATCAAGCAAGCCATCGTGGCCATGCCGGAATTTGCCGAGAACGGCAAGTTCAACAATGACCGCTATCTGCAGCTGATCCGTCGTGCCGGCATGACTCCCGAAATGTTCCGTGACTCCCTGCGTCAGGACATGGTGCGTCAACAGTTGATGAGCGCCCTGCTGGGCACCGAATTCTCCCTCAAGGGTGAAGCGGAGCAGCTCGACAAGCTCTACAACCAGACTCGCGATCTGCGTCTGGTGCGTCTGGCTGCTGCCAACTACATGGCTGACGTTCAGGTCTCCGACAACGAGCTGGAGCAGTACTACAAGACCAATGGCGCCCGTTTCATGAACGACGAGCAGGTCAAGGTTGACTATCTGCTGCTGGACGCTGCCAACCTCGCCAAGGATATCAAGGTCACCGAGCAGGATGCCCAGGATTACTACGATCAGCACCAGGATCTGTTCCAGCGTGCCGAGCGTCGCCACGTGGCTCACATCCTGATCCCGTTTGGCAAGGACGAGAAAGCGGCCGAGCAGAAAGCCGAAGCCGTGCTGGCCAAAGCCAAGGCGGGTGATGATTTCGCTGCGCTGGCCAAGGCTGACTCTTCCGATACCTTCTCTGCCAAAAAAGGCGGCGAGCTGGACTGGTTCGAGAAAGGGGTGATGGATCCGGCCTTCGAGAAAGCCGCGTTCGCCCTGAACAAGGCTGGCGATCTCTCCGGCGTGGTGAAGAGCCCGTTCGGTTTCCACATCATCAAGCTGCTGGGGGTTGAAGCAGCCCAGACCAAGCCGTTTACCGATGTGAAAGAAGAGACCATCACTCGTCTGCAAGCTGACAAGGCCAAGGAGAAATTCTTCGCCGAGCAGCAGAAGATGGCTGACAACAGCTTCGAAAACCCGGACTCGCTGGATCTGACCGCTGATGCCATGGGGATGAAGGTTCAATCTTCCGATTTCTTCACCCAGGCGACTGCTCCGGCTCCGCTGAACGATCCCAAGGTGCTCTCCGTGGCGTTCTCCGAACAGCTGCGCGATGACAACACCAACTCCGACGTGATCGAGCTGGCTGACGGCAAGGCGCTGGTGCTGCACATCACTGGTCACAAGCCCAAAGCGGTCAAGCCGCTGGCTGAGGTGAAAGAGCAGGTGATTGCCGCCATCAAGCATGACAAGGCTAGCGAAG
The DNA here is from genome assembly GCF_027706025.1 of Aeromonas sp. Y311-2. Taxonomy (NCBI): domain Bacteria; kingdom Pseudomonadati; phylum Pseudomonadota; class Gammaproteobacteria; order Aeromonadales; family Aeromonadaceae; genus Aeromonas; species Aeromonas sp. Y311-2. The sequence continues at coordinate 364,298 of NZ_JAPDCL010000002.1, forward strand.
TGGCCCGTGGCAAGGCCCAGGGCCTGCTGGACAAGCTGAAAGTCGGTGAGAGCATCACAGCCGATCTGACTGCACTCGGTCTGAAAGTGGAGACCCACAAAGGGGTTGCCCGCTTCGATCGCGAGCTGGATCAGAACCTGATTGCCCAGGCGTTCACGCTGCCCCATCCGATCGACGGCAAGCCGAGCGTGGCTCTGGTTGCCGAGACCAATGGTGACCGCGTTGTGGTTGCGCTGGACAAGGTCAACGTCCCTGCCGCCGCATCCGGCATGGCCGCCATGCTGCAAGCTCAGCTGGGTCAGGGCAAAGCCCAGGTGGATTACAAGTCTCTGATCGACGAGCTGCGCAAAGCGGCCAAGATCGAGTACTTCACCAGTGTGGAAGCGACCGTCGAGTAATCGGCACTACGCAACCCATTGAAAACGGCTCCTTGATGGAGCCGTTTTTTTATCTGTGGGCAAGAGGAGGATACTCAAGCTCTGTGCTCTGTGCTCTGTGCTCTGTGCTCTGTGCTCTGTGCTCTGTTCTGTGGCGTGTAGTCACACCGCGGTTATACGCCATCTCAGTCGTCTAAAAACGGGATATAAAAAACCGGCACCTGAGTGCCGGTTTTTCATTGCGAGCTTGCAAGGCGGGGGTTACACCACGCCCTGAGTGCGCAGGTAATCCTCGTAGGTGCCGCCGAAGTCGCGGATGCCATCTTCGGTCAGCTCCAGGATGCGGGTCGCCAGAGAGGAGACGAATTCGCGGTCGTGAGAGACGAAGATCAGGGTCCCTTGGTAGAGCTCCAGTGCCATGTTCAAGGATTCGATGGATTCCATGTCCAGGTGGTTGGTCGGCTCATCCATGATCAGGATATTGGGGCGCTGCATCATCAGCTTGCCGAACAGCATGCGACCCTGTTCACCACCGGAAAGCACCTTGACCGGCTTCTTGATGTCGTCCTGAGAGAAAAGCAGACGGCCCAGTATGGAGCGTACAGCCTGCTCGTCTTCGTTCTCCTGTTTCCACTGGGCCATCCAGTCGAACACGTTGAGATCAGTATCGAAATCTTCGGCGTGATCCTGAGCGTAGTAACCGATCTGGGCGTTCTCGGACCACTTGATGGTGCCGGTATCCGGAGCCAGTGCACCGACCAGGGTCTTGATCAGGGTAGACTTACCGATACCGTTGGTACCCAGAATGGCGACCTTTTCGCCCACTTCCATCATCATGTTGAGGCCCTTGAACAGGGGACCGTCGCCATACCCCTTGGATACACCTTCCACTTCCAGGATGTTGCGATAGAGCTTTTTGTCCTGCTCGAAGCGGATGAAGGGGTTCTGGCGGCTGGAGACCTTGACGTCCTCAATCTTGATCTTGTCGATCTGCTTGAGACGGGAGGTCGCCTGACGGGACTTGGAGGCGTTGGCGCTGAAACGGGAGACGAAGGATTGCAGATCGGCGATCTGGGCCTTCTTCTTGGCGTTGTCGGCCAGCAAACGCTCGCGCGCCTGAGTGGCGGCCAGCATGTAGTCATCGTAGTTGCCCGGGTAGACGCGCAGCTCGCCGTAGTCCAGATCCGCCATGTGGGTACAGACAGAGTTCAGGAAGTGACGGTCGTGAGAGATGATGATCATGGTGCTTTCACGTTCGTTGAGCACCTGCTCCAGCCAGCGAATGGTGTTGATATCCAGGTTGTTGGTCGGTTCGTCCAGCAGCAGGATGTCAGGGTTGGAGAACAGCGCCTGTGCCAGCAGCACCCGCAGTTTCCAGCCTGGTGCCACTTCGCTCATCGGGCCGTTGTGCTGCTCAAGGGGAATGCCGACACCCAGCAGCAGCTCGCCTGCACGCGCTTCAGCGGTGTAGCCGTCATATTCGGCGACCAGACCTTCCAGCTCGGCGGCCTTCATATAGTCTTCGTCGGTGGCTTCGAGGTTGGCGTAGATGGCATCGCGCTCGGCGATAGCCGCCCACAGCTCGGTGTGACCCATCATGACCACGTCCAGTACGCGCATATCTTCGTAGGCGAACTGATCCTGACGCAGCTTACCGATGCGCTCGTTGACGTCCAGGCTCACATTACCGCCAGTGGGCTCCAGATCACCACCGAGGATCTTCATAAAGGTGGACTTGCCACAGCCGTTGGCGCCGATAAGGCCATAGCGGTTGCCGCCGCCAAACTTGACGTTGATGTTCTCAAACAGCGGCTTGGCGCCGAACTGCATGGTGATGTTGTTGCTACTTAACAAGGTATGTGTCCCGATTGGTCTGTCAAATGGCGCGCATTATGGCACAGATCCCCCGAAAGTTTTAGCGAGAAGTGTGATCTTGATCGGGGCAAGCGGGGCGTGCAGCCGATTGATGGGCAATAAAAAAAGCCGGCGCGAAGCCGGCTTGGAAGGATGAACTTGAACTGTTAGTGGGAGGTGGCGCCAGAGGCACCCAGCCCGGTCTGGGAGCGAACGAACTGCGGCAGGAACTTGGCATGCTCGTCGGCGGCGTTCTGGGAGCTGTCGGTGATGGAGAAGAACCAGATCCCGACGAAGGCCAACCCCATGGAGAAGAGGGCAGGGTATTCGTAAGGGAAGATGGCCTGGGCATGGCCCAACACTTTCACCCACACGGTCGGACCCAAGATCATCAGGGTCACTGCGCTCACCAGTCCCAGCCAGCCACCGTAGACGGCGCCACGGGTTGTTAGGCGTGACCAGAACATGGAGAGGAACAGTACCGGGAAGTTGCAGCTGGCGGCGATGGAGAAGGCCAAACCCACCATGAAAGCGATGTTCTGCTTCTCGAACAGGATCCCCAGACCAATGGCAACCACACCCAGCACCAGAGTCGTCATTTTGGAGACACGCAGTTCATCGGTCTCGTTGGCCTTGCCCTTCTTCAGCACACTGGCATAGAGGTCATGGGAGACCGCAGAGGCACCGGCCAGGGTCAATCCGGCAACTACCGCCAGAATGGTGGCAAATGCCACGGCGGAGATGAAGCCGAGGAACAGGCTGCCACCGACCGCATTGGCTAGATGGACTGCCGCCATGTTGGTGCCGCCCAGCAGGGCGCCGGTGGCGTCCTTGAAGGCCGGGTTGGTGCTCACCAGCAAGATGGCGCCAAAGCCGATGATGAAGGTGAGAATGTAGAAGTAGCCGATAAAGCCGGTGGCGTAGAACACCGATTTACGCGCCTCTTTGGCATCGCTCACGGTGAAGAAACGCATCAGGATATGGGGCAGGCCAGCGGTACCGAACATCAATGCCAGGCCGAGCGAGATGGCGGAGATGGGGTCAGCAACCAGGCCACCTGGGCTCATGATGGCGATCCCTTTCTCGTGCACCTTGACCGCTTCGCTAAACAGGGCGCCGATATCGAAGTTGACCGATTTCATGACCATGATGGCCATGAAGCTGGCACCGGAGAGCAGCATCACTGCCTTGATGATCTGCACCCAGGTGGTGGCCAGCATGCCGCCAAACAGCACGTAGAGCACCATCAGGATGCCGACCAGCACCACGGCCACATGGTATTGCAGGCCAAACAGCAGCTCGATCAGTTTGCCGGCACCGACCATCTGGGCGATCAGGTAGAGGGCGACCACCACCAGCGAACCGCAGGCGGAGAGGGTACGCACTTCAGTCTGCTTCAGACGATAGGAGGCGACATCGGCGAAGGTGTATTTGCCGAGGTTGCGCAGCCGTTCGGCGATCAGGAACAGGATGATGGGCCAGCCCACCAGAAAGCCGATGGAGTAAATCAGACCATCGTAGCCGGAGGTGTAGACCAGCGCGGAGATCCCGAGGAAAGAGGCGGCTGACATATAGTCACCGGCGATGGCCAGACCGTTCTGGAAGCCGGTGATACGGCCACCGGCGGCATAGTAGTCAGAAGCCGAGCGGTTGCGCTTGGAGGCCCAGTAGGTGATGAACAGGGTGGCGGCTACAAAGACCACGAACATCACGATGGCCGACACATTGAGGGGTTGGCGTTGTACCTCGCCGGTCAGCGCATCCGCTGCCAGCAGGGGGGAGGAGGCCAGTGAGGCCAACAGCAGCCACTTGCCTTTCATGCTTTTTGCTCTCATGACTGCACTCCCTTGAGGATTTTCTGATTCAGCTCGTCAAACTCGCCGTTGGCCCGAAACACATAGATGCCGGTCAATACGAAGGAGGAGAGGATCAGTCCCACCCCGACCGGAATGCCACGGGTGACGGTGGTGCTGTCGCTGAGCGGGGTGCCGAGCCAACCGGGGGCAAAGGCGATGAGCAGAATAAACGCCAGGTAGAGTCCCAGCATCAGAGCCGAGAGGGCCCAGGCAAAACGCTGGCGCTTGGCGACCAGCTCCTGGAAGTTGGGATCTTGCTGGATCCTCAGATAGCTTTGCTGTTCCATTGCAGTTCTCCATGACATGAGTGTCAGCGGTGGATGGGGTAGCCCCGACGAGCAGGCAATCTGCTCATGTAAGCAAAATGTGAATTAAATGTTATTTCTCGACAATTAGACTTTGGGATAAGTGAGCGGCGAGCCACAGGTCAGGCGCAGGTAGATGAGCGCGGCCGTGGTGGCATCGGCAAGGGCATCGTGGGCGGGCAGGGATGGGAGTTCAAGGTGGCTGCAGATGGCACTCAAATGGAGGTCAATAGCCGCATCGGGGTAGCGGCGATAGAGGTGGTCGTGATAAAGCTGGCTTACCTCGATCCCTCGCTGGGGCAGGGTCAATCCCCACAATTTCTGGCAGGCGAGATTGAGAATACGCAGATCGTAGGCGATGTGATAGCCCACCAGTTCACGGGGGCCGATAAAGTCGAGCAGCAGGCGCAGCGCGGCTTCCAGCCCCATTCCCTGTTGCAGATCCTGATGGCGCAGACCGTGGATCACCACAGATTGGCTGGTCAGGCTGGCCGGTGGCTGTACCTTGATGGCGAGGGCCTCGCCGGTCAGCAGCCGGTTGCCCTGAATGCGCACCGCCCCGATGGAGACGATCTCGGCCTGCTCGGGATCGAGACTGGTGGTCTCGAAATCGAGGGCGATCCGTTCATCTTTCGGTGGGGTGGCAAAGAGCGGCGCGAACTCGCCCGTTCGGAACGCACGGCCATACCAGTAGCGTCGAACGCGGCTCAACATGGCTATTGTCTCAGACGAAAGTGCAAGGTGAGCCACTGCTGGAACTTCTTCACCTGATGCAGCGCCTGGCGCAGCAGATCACGTTCGCTGTGGCTGAGCTCGCTTGTCTGCACCCGACTATTGCCCCCCTTGAGCTGGCTGCGCAGCCTCAGCCGGATAAAGAGCCGGAACGCCTCCGCCAGATTGCTGCCATAGTCGGCACTGAGCCGATCGGCGGCCACCAGCGCATCGATACGCCCCAGGGTTGAGGTCTCCAGAATGCCTGCCTCAAGGGCCAACATGCGGATACCGTGCACCAGCGGGAACAGGCCGCCTCGCTTCAGATCCAGCCCTTCCGGTGGCTGCTCCAGCCGGCCAAAGAGGGTTAGCGGGGCATGGAAGGCCACCGCCGGTCGCACCATCTCCGCCAGCAGATCCCGTCTGTCCGCCAACTGCTCGCGCAGCGCTCTGGCAACCGGCAGATGGAGCTGTCGATCCCCCGCGATGGGGTGGGCGTCAGCAAGGGTGGCGAGCCAGAGCAGCTCATCCTCTTTTGCCGTGGTGCAGGCGCAGGCAATGGCGCTTTGCCACTCGCTGCCTGTTTTCACCCAGGCCGGATTGTTCACCATCACCTGCCCGGGGCACAGCGGGTAGCCGAGTCGCTCCAGCAGGACGCTGAATTCGGCCAGATCGGCTGTCTGGGTGGGCCATGTCAGCCCCTCTGGCAGGATCAGGGCGTTGTCCTGATCGGTTTTGAGGATCTGCTCGCCGCGCCCCTCCGAGCCCAGCATCAACAGGCAGACTCTATCCTGCACCTCGGGGGGGATCACCAGCGCAAAGGCTTTGGCGATCAGCTGTTCGTTGATGGTGGCGATCAGCTTCATCAAAAAGGCGGTGTGGATCCCCTGGGCAAACAGTGAGCGGGTCAGTTGTTGCTGTTCGCGGGCCACCGCCTCCAGTGCCGGCAGGCTGTCGGCACGGGCGATACGCAACGTCAGCACGTGGGAGTGGGTCGAGAAGAGCCCCAGCACCTGAGTCAGTTGCAAGATGCCCGCCACCTCGTTGCCACGCCACACCACCAGTCGCTTGATGCGATGGCGGGTCATCAGCAGCAGGGCATCAAACAGATAGCTCTCCAGCGATAGACCAATCAGCGGGGTAGGGGTCAGCACCGAGAGGGGGGCCGTCAGCGGCAATCCCTTGAGGGTCAGGGCGTGGAGCAAGGTCTTGCGGGTTGCCAGCGTGAGGGAGCCATCGTGGGCGGGGTAGAGCAGGCAATCGGTCCCCTTGCTCACCATGGCTTCGGTCGCCGCCAGCAGTGACAGCTTGCTGTCGACGATAAGCGGTGCTTGCAGGTGGCCGGGTTCGATGCGGGTCAGGATAAACTCCGCCAGATTCTTCTGACCCAGTTGTTCGCGTTGCTCCTGCTGGCGCTGGCGCTCGGCCAGATTGGCGGTGAAGTAGCTGGCAAACTGCGGATCCTGCTCACAGAGCGCCAGAAAGGTGTGGCGAGGGATGAGCTGACAGAGGCTATCTTCCAGCGCGGTGAAGCGGTGGCGGCAGCGACCATCAAACTGGGCGCGCACATCGAACAGGTCATCAACCCCGTAATCACCAAACTGGTGGTGAGGGGCTGACTCTTCCACCGCCCCCTTGATGATGAGATAGAGGCCGGGAGGCTCGCCCCCCTCCTTGAGCAGCAGATCCCCGGCCCGAAAATAGCAGAGCGAGAGGTGACGGGAGAGCCGCTCGCGCGCCTCCTCGTCCAGTCGGTCGAACGGTGGTCTGGCAAAATTGAACAGGGTTGACATGACAGCGTCCTCTGCTGGCTTGCGGCACTCATGCTGCTCCCAGTGTGACAAAGGGAGGGGGAGGCGACCAGCCGACTTTAGTCTCAGCTGTACCGCCTGTTCACACTCTGATAACGTGGTGGTATGACCAGTGAGTCAGTTTCAGGGATCAAGGAGAGGATAAGGGAGATGGAAAAACCAAGGATCAAATGCGAGATCCACGACGGGATTGCCGAAGTGATGCTGACGCGGGGGGATAAACTCAATGCGCTGGACCGCGCCATGTTCAGTGCCATCGATGAGACATTGACGCAGCTCACCCGGCACAAGGGGCTGCGGGCGGTGATCCTGCATGGCGAGGGGCGGGCCTTCTGCGCCGGACTGGATGTGAAGTCCATGCTGAGGCAGCCAGTGGCGGCGCTCGATATTCTCAAGCGCGAGGCGGACGAAGCGACCAATCTGGCCCAGCGGGTTGCCTATGGTTGGCACCAACTGCCGGTGCCGGTGATTGCAGTCACCCAGGGGGTCTGTTTTGGCGGTGGTCTGCAGATTGCGCTCGGGGCCGATTTTCGCTTCAGCACCCCTGATTGCCGCTTCTCGGTGATGGAGATCAAGTGGGGCATCATTCCCGACATGAGTGGCAGCGTCACCATGCGCAACCTGATGGGACTGGATACCGCCATGGAGTTGGCCATGAGCGGGCGCGAGCTCGATGCCATCGAGGCCAAATCCCTCGGGATGGTCAGCCGGGTCTGCGCCGATCCGCTGGTTGAGGCGCGGGAGTTTGCCCGCACCCTCATCACCAAGTCGCCCGATGCCCTGGCGGGGATCAAGCAGCTCTACAGCCAGGCCTGGGCCCGCAGCGATGAGGCGATGCTGAAGGAAGAGACTCGGTTGCAAAAGCAGATCCTGGGGCGACCCAATCAGTGGCGAGCCACCCTTAACAGCCTGTTTCGCTGGCGGCTGCCCTTCGGGCCGCGCCGCAATCCGCTCTGACTGCGAGCTGCACGAGCGATCTACGGCATGCCCGGCTACTTGGGCTGCCTGCAGTCGGCCCTGCTCAACCAAGATGCCACCCAGTTTCGGCGCAAATACTTCCTCAATGGCGCCCACATGGGCTTCATCTTCTACGCCACCGACCCGAATATGGACGACGACACTGAGGAGGAGATGAAGGAGATGATTGCGAGCAGCAAGGGGGTGGGGAACTTCCGTTCTATGTTCGTGAACATCCCGGACGGCAAGCCCGATGGCATCAAGCTTATTCCAGTGGGGGATATCGCCACCAAGGACGAGTTCGCAGCCATCAAGGGGATCACCGCTCAGGACGTATTGACCAGCCACCGCTTTCCGGCCGCGCTGGCCGGCATCATTCCGACCAATGGCGGAGGTGGGCTTGGGGATCCCGAGAAGTACGATGCCACTTATGCCCGCAACGAGGTGCTGCCGCTGTGCGAGCTTATCCAGGATGCCATCAACAGCGCGGGACTCCCGTCTCCCTGCGGGCCGATTTTCGGGAGAATATCGGTTCAACTGTATAAACAAACAGTGCTTGCTGTGGCAAGATAGGCTGTTGATTTGGATAGAAAAGGGAGGGCGTAATGCGGGTTTATTGCAAAGTGTGTGGCCAGCGGGGCCGCATTACCAAGACCAACCGACTGAGCGATGATGTCTCGGATCTCTACTGCCAGTGCACCGATGCCGAGTGTGGCCACAGCTGGGTGGCCACCCTGTCGTTCGCCCACACCCTAAGCCCCTCGGCCAAGACCACGAACCAGCTGGTGCTGAGCTTGATGGGATCGCTCACACCAGAGGGGAGGCAGTTGGTTCTGAAAGGACTGGGAGCGCAATAGCGTCCCCTGATCTTATTACCGATCTACTTGAAACCGTAATACATTCTTCATCTGAACTTATCGTGACGTAAGTTTGAGTTTAGTGGCGGTAGTCGCTGTACTGATACAGAAATGGTTAAAATATCAGCTGAGTGAGTCTGCGAATTCGCTCTCAAACTCATCCTTTTTACTCTTAGGCAAAAACAAGCCCTAAGATTGCATTTGACGTTTGGCGGGCTGCCTGAGAAGAAGTGAGGGGGCGATCACGTCTGTATCAGAACATGACGCACGAAAGTAGCTATAGGATTGAGCCATTTTGATAGTGATGCATAATAGTACTTTTGGTTTTGATAGATGCTGAGGTGTTTAGGATAGACTATACAGAACTAGTTCTCTATCTAAGCATAGGGTGTATATCAATATAGTAAGCCTTGTTCTAGCTTATATTATTGAGTTTCTCGCATTTTAATAAATAGAGAGTTTTAAATATTATGGAAGGCAATATAACTGAAGAGGAAGTAAGAACAAAAGTTGTTTATGAGTGGTTGCGATGTCGTGGCATTCAGGAAAGACAAATTCAAATAGAAAGAAAAGTTGTCTTCCAAGTCGGTCATGGCCAATCTGATAGTAAGCGATTTGGTAGGTATGATCTTTTAGTTCAGTCTAAAGCTGGAAAAAACCTAATTCTCTTTGAAGTGAAAGCTCCAGGAATAAAAATCACACATGATGCCATTGATCAGGCTGTGAGCTACGCTCGGATTCTTAAGGGGAATATGGCTCCTATTGTCGTTGTAACTAACGGAACTGAATGTGAGGTTTATAACTCATTAACCAAAGAGAATATTGGTTTTATTGACATATCAAATATAATGTCTGGTGGTTTTCATTATGCAGGCAATGAATATGAGATGATTAAGTCGGAGGCTATATCAATTCTAGCAAAAGATAGTCTGTTTATTAATTATATATGTATGGAGTTATCCAGGACTGAAATTGAACGTTTAAGTGGGGATATTAGTTCTGCTAAAAAACACTGTAATGAGTTATATGTTTCTTTAGGTGTTGAATACGATGGATGTTACGACGTTTTACTAGTTTCAGGACCTCCTCAATCAGGTAAAACAAATTTTCTCTGTCATGTATTCAATGAACTTATGTTGAAAGGACGCAATGCTCTTTTTATGCGTGCATCAACTGTAAGAAATGGAATTGTTCAACATTTGAAACATAGCCTTGTAAGCTATTTAAATATAGCATCTGATGCTAGTACCGTAGATGATGTAACGTGTAAAATTCTTGCCGGAAAAAACATTGTAATATTTATAGATGGTTTGAATGAAGTTAAAAGACTTGAAAGGGATGATATTATATCTGAGATTGAGAGAATTATTCGTCAAAAAGTATGTTTTGTATTAAGTTGTACGGATTCATTTGTTAGGACTATAAAAACAGACTGCAATAACAATCATGTCAATTTGTTTAATTTAAATAGAGAAGATTTGAGTTTCTCAGAGCTAAAAATACCTATGCTTGATGATAAAAAATACAGTGAAGTCATAGCTCATTATCAAGCGGCTTATAAGATAAGGTTAAACCCAAGGCAAAGACTTAGCTCAATTAATGCCATAGGTAAGTTCTATCATTTGATTAGTGTTGGTTACTCAGTTGATGAGTTGGATAGTGAATACAAAGTATTAGAAGTAATCCTTGAGGATAAATGTAGAATAATCTCAGAGATAGAAGAGTGCGACTGCAAAGATGCATTGTTATTTTTGGCCAAGAACATGGCAAGTAGTACATCAAGAGTAAAAGCATCTTTTTTTAGTAAGGCATTAACAGGGAGAGAATTTTCTGCTCTACCAGATGCGTTCAAAGTTCATGGGGTTTTAGAGGTAATAGATGGGTTTGTCGAATTTTATGATGAAACGTACAGAGATATTTTGTTGATTCAAGATTGTCACCATAATTATGATGCAGATAGTGTGATTAAAGTTATATCAGAGTATCCAAATAAAGATATCGGGGATACGTGTTTGTTTAAGTATTTGTGTTTTTATAATATTCCTGCCTCACATATATTTCACATGGATTTGACTGTTCAAATTAGAATGATTGATGCATTTATTTCTTATATAGACAGCTGTGAGCTAGCAAATTCCCATATCATAAATATGTTACTTGATTTAGTGGTGAATGGTATTAATAATGGTGAAATGCAAGCAGAAAAAGCAGAATCAGTTCTGACTTATATAGGTGAAGTTTGCACTAGGCAAGATGACATTCGAGTAAGTTATGTTAAAACTCAATATATACTAGGTTATTGCACTGATTCACTTGATTTTTCTAGTATGTACGACTTCAAGGAGCATCCTGAAGGATTTTATTGTGGAAATTACTCGTCGTTTAGTGTTTATAACTATCTTGGTGAGCTCATTAATGATTATTTTATTGAGGGGGATAGAGATGTTTTTAATAAAGAATATGAGTATGAAATAACAAGAGCTGTGAGTCTGTATGGCTCAGAATGTTTAAAAGCATTGGGGGTTTTCTACTTTAAATTGATGGGCCACATATTGAATTATGATTCATACATGTGTAGTTTTGGCTCTTATCTTAGCATTCTGGTGAATGATTTTAGAGAAACAGGAGCTGACGATGAACTTAAAACAATTCTTGATATATTGTTAGACTTAAAGTCTCTTTTATCTCAAAGTCACTTGTTTGATGATTTTATAAATGAAATAAAGAGTGAGATGAACATATAATCATGCACATGTACTCTCGGCATGTCTAACCTTTATCCGTTTATGGTAGGAGGTCCAATAGTGATTTAGTGTAACCATTCTTCAATATTTCTCGTTATGTTGCTGGACTATACTGGCCACTCACTTTTGTAGGCAACTGTCAGGTGAATACCATCTCCATACAGTAAGTAATATGGGTCAGGCATCTTAACGATATTTAGTTTACTTCCTCGATAGGCTTTTCCTGTTCGTGATGCGCTGGAACTCAGTTTTATCAAGTTTCTCCAACGCTGCCCACATCTCTCTCCGGCAGCATCTCGATCCAGCTGTGCGCCCCGGCATGGCCTTGTGCCCGGTAGACTTCACCGCAGAGCTCAACCAGCATCGGCCAGTCCGGATCGTCTTCTGGTACCGCGTACTCATCCGGCTGGTCCTGTTCTGCTGGCCGTATGTCCTCTGGCAGCCAATCCGGCTCGCTTGGGAGCGTTCGGCTCGACTGTACTTGGCCGTTCTCCCGCCAGAGGGTGAAACCGTCCACCGTTACGTTAGAACCAGCCCGCAATCGGTCGATAGAGAAGGGCGATAACCCCCATTGTTCCCTCATGATCTGGTCTGTGAAGGCATCAGGATCCGGTAGCGTACAGTTATTGTCAGAGCTCCAAGGTGCCGGGCTGTCGCCCGTCTTAACCCCAACCCCCCTCGCTGCAGCCTCGGCGGCTTTTCTGGCTTCATGGGTGCCGGCGGGCACAACTTCCCACCCTTGCAGGCGGGTTTTGATGCCCAGGCGAGCGGAGGTAATGCCCATCAGGCGTTTGATGTCTTCGCCATAACAGTTGGCCTGCTCCTCGATGAGGTGGGCCAGCTTGATGGGGTGTTCGGCACGGGTGGCCAGTGCACCGCCCATGGCGTGCAGGTAGCAGCGAAAGATGCCGTTATCCGCGGCAAATCGGGCCGCCTCAAAGCGCGGGTCTTGCAGTACGGGCTTGGGCGGGCCAACCAGTTCGGCATTCTTTTTGGCATTGCTGATGCGGCGCAGCTCGCGCCATACCCCGACCGGGGCGCCGCCGATCTGCTGAAAGGTGCGAATGCCCCACCAACTGGCCCAGGCCACGGCATGCAGGGCGCCCTCATCGGCGGCAGTGCCAGCCTCTTCGTCGTCCAGGTAGGCGCCGTCGATGTTCTTGGCAATGTATTTGGCGATATAGCCGCGGCATCCCCCTTGGCCGGGTCTATCTCTTTCCAGTCAAAGCGGGGAGTAAAGTCGGTAAAGAGTGGGGCGCCCTTGATATCCCGTACCAGCTCGTCGTGGTCATCGGTCAGGGTATAGCGTTGCAGGATGCCGAACACCCGGTTGCGATCTTCCGGGCGCATAAATAGCAGCAGATACCAGTGCAGCGTGCCGTCGTGGTGAGCCTCGCACACGCGAAATCCATAAACGGGGGCGTTCCATCGTTTGAGGGCGGCCACTTGATATTTCATCAGACGATGACCTATGCCCACTTTGCACCGGATTATCGTCAATGACGCTGTCCGCTTTAACCCGTTGGAAAACCATCTTCAACCAGCGTGATTTCCCCCGGGAATGGGCAGAAAAAAGTGTCCACATTTTGCCAATTTTGGTGTCTTTTCACGTCCCGAAGTGTCCCCTTATGTGGCATTTAACTCCTTGATTTAAATGCAACTCGTTGAAATTAAAGAAATAAAGATGGCAGCCGAGGCTGCCATTTTTATTGATGTCTTATGTCGTTCTGGTTCAGGAGGTCTTGCGATCCTGATCCGGCTCGAACTGATGGCCCGATCTCTCCAGCTCCAGGTTCTCTTCGGAGCGCTTGCCCACCCAGTAATCGGCGTTCTTGATGCCGAGCTTCTCCGGGTGGAATACGGGGTCAATCCCTTGTGCCTGCTGCGCTTCATAATCCTTCAGACAGGTGAAGGCGGTCTTTTGCAGCAGCAGGATGGCGATGATGTTGAGCCATGCCATCAGGCCGACCCCGATATCCCCCATACCCCACGCCAGATCCGCCGTCTTGACGGTGCCGTAGACAGTGGCTGCCATCAGCGCAATCTTCAGCAAGAAGGTGAGCCAGGGGCGATTAATCTTGCGGTTGATGTAGGCGATGTTGGTTTCGGCGATGTAGTAGTAGGCAACGATGGTGGTGAACGCGAAGAAGAACAACGCGATGGCCACGAAAATGCTGCCAAAGCCCGGCATCATGCTCTCCATGGCGGTCTGCACATAGCCCGGGCCTGCTGCGATACCGGCAATACCCGTGTAGATGGCTGCGCCGTCCGGCCCTTGTACGTTATAGAGGCCGGTGATCAGCAGCATAAAGCCGGTGGCGGAGCAGACGAACAGGGTGTCGATATAGACGGAGAACGCCTGCACCAGACCCTGCTTGGCCGGGTGGCTCACTGCCGCAGCAGAGGAGGCGTGCGGCCCGGTACCCTGGCCCGCTTCGTTGGAGTAGACCCCGCGTTTTACCCCCCACATGATGGCCAGACCCAAAATGGCACCGAAACCGGCATCCAGACCGAAGGCGCTCTTCCAGATCAGCAGGATCACGCTCGGCAGCTGGCCGATATTGAGGGCGATGATGACGCAAGCCACGATGATGTAGCCCAGCGCCATAAAGGGCACCACGGTACTGGCAAAGCTGGCGATACGCTTGACGCCGCCGAAGATAATAAAGCCGAGCAGCAGCGCCAGACCGGCGGCGGTGACGTTCGGATCGATATTAAAGGCGGTCTGCAGGCTGGAGCCGATGGAGTTGGCCTGCACGCCCGGCAGCAGCACGCCGCAGGCGAAGACGGTAGCGATGGCGAAGGTCCAGGCGTACCACTTCATGCCAAGCCCTTTCTCGATGTAGAAGGCCGGGCCGCCGCGGTATTCACCGTTGATCTTCTCTTTGTAAACCTGACCCAGGGTGGACTCCACGAAGGCGGAGCTGGCGCCGAGGAAGGCGACCATCCACATCCAGAACAGGGCGCCCGGGCCACCGAAGGTGATGGCGGTGGCCACACCGGCGATGTTACCGGTACCCACGCGACCGGCCAGGGTCATGGCCAGCGCCTGGAAGGAGGAGACACCGGCATCGGTGCTCTTGCCATCAAACATCAGGCGCACCATCTCTTTGATATGACGCAGTTGTAAAAAACGGGTGCGCAGGGAGAAGTAAAGACCGACCCCCAGACACAGGTAGATGAGCGCAGGGCTCCAGATTACACCATTGATGGCATTGACGATTTCATTCATGTACAACAACTCCTTTGCTGTGTTTGTGGCGCTGTCTTGGCGAGATCTTGGCCTCGCTCTCTGTCACTGTCTTCGGCCCTGTTTGTTAACAATCCAGTTAACAAATGAGCACGAGGTTGAGGGGTTAAGCAGAGCGCAAACACGCGCCATGCATGGCTTGTAACATATCGAGTTGTATCGGTGCTTCCCAGCGAAAAATGTTGCCTTGTTGCAAATTTGTGAATTGACAAGGGTGGGGGGATAATGGCAGGCAGCGTTTTCTATGAGTAAAGATGAGATCCTCCTTGTTGATCTGCGCCGGACAATGTGACGGGCGTAACACAATGGAAAGCAAACATGAGGCCAACAATGAAAAATGACCCTGAGACGTTGACGATCCGTCCCCCCGAGGCCGACGACGGGAGCGCCATCGCCCACCTGTTCACCCAATTGGGGTATCCTGCCGAAGGCGCTGACGTGACGGCGCGCCTGTTGGTGCCGGATCCCGCGAGCGTTGTGCTGCTGGCATCCCTGGCCGACAAGGTGGTCGGCGTGTTGGTGTGGCACAAGCTGGCACCGCTGCATGTTGCACCAGCTTGGGGCCTGATCTCGGCGCTGGTTGTCGATGAAGGGGCAAGAGGGGCGGGAGTGGGCGCAGCCCTGCTCAAGGGAGCCGAAGTGATGGCGCGGGCCGCAGGTTGCGCCCAGCTGGAGCTATCCAGCAGTCTCAAGCGCGAGGCGGCCCACCGTTTCTATCTGGCGCAGGATTATCTGGAGCGGCCGAAACGGTTCGTCAAACTGCTGTGACCTGTTGTTTGCATCAAAAGAAGGAGTAGGCGTGCTGGGATGGTTCAAATGGCTGGGTGGTCGCCCGCAAACGTCCATGAGTGAGGATGAGTTGGCATTGTGGCGTCAGGCGCTGGCGGCAGTGCCCATCTTGCAAGGGCTCAGCGACACCGAGCAGACGACGCTTATCGGCTTGGGGCAACAGCTACTCAAGCGCAAGACTCTGACCCTGATCGGGGTCGAGCTCAGCCCCCGCCAACAGGCGGTGCTGGCGCTGCAGGCTGCGTTGCCCATCTTGCACCTTGGCCTTGACTGGTATCGCGGCTTTCACGAAATCATCATCATTCCCGAGCCCGTCACCCGGCGTCAGGAGGTGCAGGATGAGTTCGGGCTGGTGAGCGAGTTTGAAGAGGAGAACGCCGGCGAATCCTGGCCGCAAGGGCCGCTGGTGCTGGCCTGGAGCGAACTGCAGCAAGATGGCGACTGGGACGGCTTTAATCTGGTGATCCACGAGCTGGCTCACAAGCTCGATATGCTGGGCGGTGAGGCGGACGGTGCGCCGCCGTTGCCGGGGCCGATGAGCAGCCAGCTGTGGCAGCAGGCCTTTCAGGCAGCCTTCGATGAGCTGTGCCAGCAGCTTGATCGGGACGAAGTGACCGATATCGATCCCTATGCTGCTGAACATCCCGCCGAGTTTTTTGCCGTCAGCTGCGAGTGTTTCTTTACCGATCCGCTTCGGCTGCAGCAGGTCTATCCCGCGGTATACCGGCAACTGAGCCAGTTCTTTAGCCAGGATCCCGCGCAGCGTTTTCCCGCGACCCGCTTGCTGGCGGGGGAGGGAGGTTACGGAATTCTGTGACATCAATGCACAACAAAAATGGTAAATCAGTGGAAATGCATAATTGTGGTCTGTATGGAGATGGTAGGGAGTGGTCATACGGCTTCAAACCGGTAACCCTACCGTGTTATCTGGAGTCACCGTATGACCACCAACGAGAAAGTAGCACGTCGCAAACTCAGCCTGCTAGAGCTCGCCAAAGAGCTCAATAACGTCAGTAAAGCCTGCAAGTGTAGTGGTCTAATCATCCCGGACACCATTTTAGGTGGTACAGTCGCCACCATGACCTGAGGTGTTCAATGACAAGATTACGTCGCTCATTTACTGCCGAATTCAAACTCGAAGCCGCATCCCTGGTACTCGACCAGGGATATTCTGTCCCTGAAGCCAGCCGTTCACTGGATGTCGGTGAAACCGTACTGCGCCGCTGGGTTCAGCAGCTCCAATCCGAACGCTGCGGCACAACCCCAATCAGCAAAGCGCTAACTCCTGAGCAGCAGAAAATCCAGGAGCTGGAAGCCCGTATCAATCGACTCGAACGTGAAAAGGACATTCTAAAAAAGGCTACTGCTCTCTTGATGGCGGACGACTTCACACGTACGCGCTGATAGACCGATTAAGGGAGCAAGCCCCCATCACCCTGGTCTGCTGCGCTTTCGATGTTCCAACATCCTGTTTTTACGACTATCTGGCTCGCAGGCGGGCGATTAACCGTGAACGTATGCAACAGCGCTGTGAGTTGCGCCGGTTGTTCAAAGAAAGCCGGAACTCAGCGGGCAGCCGTGCCTTGATGTCGATGATGCGGGAGTTGGGGTATCAGATTGGCCGATTCAAAGTACGTAACCTGATGAAGGAAGCCGGGCTGGCATCCAAACAGCCGGGCGCACACCGCTATAAGGTGGCACAGTCTGAACGACTGGACATTCCCAATCTGCTGGCCCGCGAATTTGATGTCCAGCAACCCAATCAGGTGTGGTGTGGCGATATCACCTACGTCTGGGCAGGTGGTCGTTGGTATTACCTGGCAGCGATTCTTGACCTGTACACCCGGCGGGTCGTGGGCTGGGGGATGTCTTATAAGCCTGATGCAGAGCTGGCCATCAAAGCACTGGAGATGGCCTATCAGCAGCGGGGTTGCCCATCCGGTGTGCTATTTCACTCTGACCAAGGCAGCCAATATGGTAGCCGGGCATTTCGGCAACGACTGTGGCGTTATCGCATGACCCAGAGCATGAGTCGGCGTGGAAACTGCTGGGATAACGCCCCGATGGAGCGATTGTTCAGAAGCCTGAAGTCAGAGTGGCTCCCGGCAAGGGGATACATGAGCCTGCGGGAAGCAAAGCGGGATATCAGTTATTACCTGATGGATCACTACAACTGGCGACGTCCACATCAATACAATGACGGGATACCGCCAGCAAAAGCCGAAGAACGGCCTAACCAAGTGTCCGGATTTTGTTGACCACTACAAAGCTCATTGGCTACAGCCGCCAGCAGTTCTACGAAATTCGCCGTAAGTACTAGACCTATGGCGCCGAGAGCTTGCTCGACAAATTGCCGGGCTGTAAAGGGGCTCATCCCAATCGGGTTGCGCCCGAGATTGAACAGGCCATCCTCGATTACTCCCTCACCAGACCAACTCAAGGCCCGCTGCGGGTCGCGTAAGAACTGGCTCTGCAAGGCATCAATGGCAGTGCGGGCGGTGTGCGTGGCGTGTGGCAACGGCACGACTTGCTCTCTAAACACGACCGCTTGCTGCGCCTTGAGAAAACTCACCGTGAGCAGACCATTGAGCTCAATGACGAACAAATTCGCCTGTTAGAGCGATTCAGTCCCGAGTTCCGAGAACGCCAGATTGAGGTTCACTACACCGGAGAACTGGTGGCGGTCGACACCTTCTTCGTCGGCGCGCTCAAGGGGGTCGGTAAGGTGTATCTGCAAACCGTGCTGGACTGCTATAGCCGCCACGCCTGGGGGCGGCTCTACACCAGCAAGCTGCCGGTGACCTCGGTTCATGTGCTCAATGAAACGGTGCTGCCGTTCTTTGAAGCCCATGAGGCTCGGGTCTATACCCGTCATTCCGCACCTAATTTTGGCTTTTTCAAAGCTTGACGGCGATCGGCCATTCTGATCTATTACTCTCTTTTGC